>JAIXVI010000191.1 GCA_027483065.1 Planctomycetaceae bacterium | reverse complement strand
TGGTGAAGTTGTGCGAGTCCGAATCGATCGGCATGTTCGATCACCATCACGGTGGCATTCGGGACATCGACGCCGACTTCGATGACAACCGTCGCGACAAGTGCATCAATCTCGCCCGCGCGGAAGCGATCCATCACGGCATCGCGCTCCGCAGGTTTCATGCGGCCGTGCATCGCGGCGAGTCTCGCGCCTGCGAGTGCGCCCGTTGAAAGCGCATCAAGATGACTCGCCACATCTTTCAAACCAAGATCTGATTCCTCGACTGCTGGAACCACGATGAACGCTTGTTCCCCGCGGTCAATACGCTCTTTCACGAAGTGATACGCATCAGTCGACCGCGACGTCGGCAGCACGCGCGTATGGACCGGCGCGCGATCTTTGGGACGATGACGAATCGTCGACACATCGAGGTCGCCGTACACCGTCAGTGACAACGTGCGCGGAATCGGTGTCGCGGTCATCACGAGCATGTGCGGTGTCTGGCCGCTCGGCGCTTTTCCGCGTAGTTCGGCGCGTTGCGCAACACCAAAGCGATGCTGTTCGTCCACCACCGCGAGCGCAAGCGCAGAAAAGCGCACGTCGCCCGTGAGAAGCGCGTGCGTCCCGATCACGATGTCGAGTTGCCCGAGTTCTGCCATATCGCGAACGAGCGCACGCTCGCCCGCAGGTAGGCTGCCGGTGAGAAGACCGACTTTCACCGAGGTTCCTGCGAGAAACCGCGAAATCGACGCGAAGTGTTGTTCAGCCAGCAACTCGGTCGGCGCCATGAGCGCTGCTTGATGCCGATTGGTGACAGCGACGAGCATCGCGGCGAGCGCCACCGCGGTCTTTCCTGCGCCGACATCGCCTTGAAGCAGGCGATTCATCGGTTGCGTATCGGCGAGATCCTTCGCGATTTCGCGGAACGTGCCAAGTTGATCGGGCGTGAACGCGAAGGGAAACCGCGCGAGGATCTCACTTTCAACTTTCGCACCGATTGGTAGCGCGGGGGCGCCTTGTGCAGCGCGCATCCGACGTTTGATCGCAACGGCAAGTTGCAAGACAAGCAATTCGTCGTACGCAAGCCGCGTGCGCGCAGCGGCGAATGCAGCCTCATCGGCGGGGGCATGCATGTCGTGATACGCACCGTGTGTCCCCGAAAGTCCGACGAGACCGCGTTCTTCGAGATACGTCGACGGAAGGAGTTCAGGAATCGCGGCGCACGCGCGATCAAGCACTTTGAGCACCGTGTCTTCGATCGTGCGAGAGGGCAACGCTTCACTCGACGGATACACCGCGCGCATTCGATCGCCACGTGCGGGGGTTGCGGTGCCGGCAACGACTTCACTCCACTTTGGATTGACGAACTCAAGGTAGCCGCGTTCGAGTTTCGCCTTTCCTTCGACAATGCCTTGACGCCCGGGATGAAGTTTCCCGCGCATCCACGGCATGTTGAAGAAGACAAGTCGAGCGGTTCCGGTCCCATCCTCAAGCGTTGCTTCGAGGCGCGGGCGCTTTCCAAACGCCGGGCGAACCGCGGCGAGTGTGCCGCGAATCGCGAGGTTCGCCGATTGTTCCTCGATCGGCTTCGCGGTCAGCGCGGCGCGGTGTGATTCAATCGTGTCTTCACCGTGTTCGGCTTCCACGCGGAACGGAAAGTGTCGAATGAGATCTGCGACCGTGCGAATGCCAAGATCGGCGAATGCTCGACGCCGCGCATCGCTCACGCCCGGCAACGCGTCGATCGGCTGCGCGAGAATGTCCTTTGTCGAATCAGCCACTCGGGCGTCCAAAATCTCAAGTTGTGTCGGTGTGATCGCGCAACGCGTCGTTGAGGTACAGAGCCCAAAGCCAAAGCCAATGCCCAAGCCAATGCACTCTGCTTTCCTGCGTTACGAAATCGAGCGCGAAGGTAGCATACGGCTCCGTGAAGCGTCCGCCCTTCGATCCAAACCGCGCCAAAGGAAACCTCTTCGAAGGCAGCCTGTTTGATCCCACGCCTGTTGCGCGGCCATCGGCGAATCCATCCCAAGAACGTGCTGCGACGCAGTTTCCTGCAGAGGCCGTCGAGGGCGAAGCGCGCGGCGAAATCATGCGCGGTGCACAAGCTCCGACGCGTGACTTCGTCGAAGAGTCGCCAAAGTCGGCCGCGCCTCCAGTTGCCCATCGGATCCCCGAAGTTTCTGTCTCAGCCTTCAACGAACTCGTCGCGCGCACGCTCGAAGATTCGATGCGTGGACAGTTTCGTGTCGTTGGTGAAATCGCGAATCTCTCGCGCAAAGGACACTGGTACTTCTCGATCAAAGATGCGCGCGCGGTGCTGCCGTGTGTGATGTGGCAGTCCGACGCAGCGCGCGTGGCCTTCACGCCGAAAGAGGGCGATGCGGTCGTTGTCACGGGCAAGATCGGGCACTACGCGCCGCAAGGGAAAACGCAGCTTTACGCGACGAAAATCGAACCTCAAGGTGTGGGCGCGCTTGAACTCGAGTTCCAGCGGCTTGTGAAGGAACTGCGCGAGAAAGGTTACTTCGCCGAAGAGCGAAAGAAGCCATTGCCGCCGAATCCGCGTCGCGTCGCTGTGGTGACAAGTGCTTCTGGTGCTGCGTTGCAGGATGTTCTGAAGACGGCGCGTGAGCGTCGTGCGGGCGTTGAGTTTCTTGTGATCGATGTGCGCGTCCAAGGTGACGGTGCTGCGGCAGAAGTCGCACGTGCACTGCGCGCGATCGATCGATGCGCTGCCACGCTTGCGATTGACGCGGTGATCGTGACGCGCGGCGGTGGGTCGCGCGAAGATCTCTGGGCCTTCAACGACCGCGCGGTCGCGGATGCGGCGTATGCGCTGCGAATTCCGCTTGTGGCAGCAATCGGACACGAGATCGATACGAGCATTATCGAATTGGTGGCGGATCGCCGCGCGAGTACGCCTACGCAGGCCGTGATGCACTTGCTGCCCGATACCGCCGCGTTGATCGAGCGCGTCGATCGAGCCGCGCGCGATCTGCGGAATGCCATGCGCTGGGCGCTTCAATCGCGCCGTGAGTCCACGGCGCGACTCGCGCGATTGCATGAGCAAGCGTCACCCGCGTTGCGGATCGCGCGAACGCGTGCGTTGATCGAGCGCGTGTCGGTACAGCTTCGCGTGGCGATTTCAAATTGTGTGCGCTTTGAGCAGCGCGCCGTGGACTTGTTGGGTTCGAGGCTCGCCGCGCAGGCTCCAGCCGCACGCGCGGCAGCGGCGCGTGCGGCGATCGCGGTGCTTGGTCCGCGGATGGAGCGCGCGGTTCGCGGGCGGCTCAACGCGGAACGACTTTCGCTTTTGAATCTCGAGAAACGATTGCGTTCGGCCGGACCCGAAGAGACGCTCGCGCGCGGCTACTCCATCGTGACGACGTCCGCGGGAGCGCTCGTGCGATCGTCGCGTGATGTGCGCGTCGGTGATCGACTCTCGATTGTCGTCTCCGATGGCGTGGTGGGCGCACGCGTTGAACCGGCGTCAGATTCGCGACAGGACCAGCCGTCGGAGGGGATCGCGCCGAAGCCGTCGCAGGATCGTGCCGTCGAGACGAACGACACCGAAGTCACGAAAGAATTGCAAAAAGTTTCACGACGAAAAAAGACCGGAGAAAGTTCTGCCTGAATGACGGAGACCCCCGAGGCGGCGTGATACAACCCGTGGAGGCTGCCGCGCGAAGGCGTGTGTTGAGAACAACGTGCAGTAGCAGAAGTTCTGCGAACGAGTGTCTGGATGCGCTGGCGAGTTCAGTTGAGAGGTTGAGGGTTCCGAAGCTGGAGTGACTCATGTCGAAGAAGAAGGAAGGCACAGTCGAGTCGGGTACGGATGCAGCAGCGATCGATTCATCGATCGCCGAGCTCTCATATGAGGACGCGATGAAAGAACTTGAAACGCTCGTCGAGCACATCGAGCGGGGGGATGTTGGTCTCGAAGCGAGTCTGGTTTCCTACCGCCGCGGTGAGCAGTTGCTCCGGCACCTCAAGGGATTGCTCGATCGCGCCGAGACGACGGTTCGAACGATGAGCCTCGCCGAAGCCGAGCGCGGCGGCTGATCGTCGGAGACCGCGTAGAGGGACATGCCGCGAGGAGGTCGGCGGCGGGACTCCCGCGCGCGACGGCCGCCCAAGGCACTCAAACGAAACACCCAAACAAGATTCCGAACTCCGTTCGAATGCCGAAGTAGGGGCCCGTCAATGAGGGTCCAGTCAAAGACCGAGGCAAAGAAGACCTAGGCAGAGAAGATCGAGGCAAAGAAGACCAGAGGCAAAGAAGATCTGGGCAAATCCCCGAAGTTCATGACCAACGAACTTCGTTCGCAAGAGTTTCCAGTCCACGCAATGTCCGGTGATACCGAATTCAACCTCTTTCTCTCGATCTGGGCACCCACGGTGGTCGGAGGTCTCTTCGCGTTTCTCTTCGGCGCGTGCGCGGGTAGTTTCCTCAATGTTCTCGTCTGGCGTCTTCCGACGGGGCAGTCGGTCGTCACGCCGCCGTCGCGTTGTCCGAGATGCGGACATCAGCTTCGGTGGCATGAGAATCTCCCAATCGTTGGCTGGCTACTCCTGCGAGGCCGTTGCAGCGCCTGTCGCGTGCGGATCAGTCCGCAGTATCCGCTCGTGGAATTGCTCGTCGCCTGCCTCTTTCTCGCCGCATTCTTGGCGTTCTACGCGCCCCTGGATCGAGGGGCGGCGAGTCCGTTTCACGATGCGGCGAGTCCGTGGTGGCATCTTCAAGGATTCGCTCGATCTTGGCCTGCCTTCATCGTCGTTGTGATCGCGATCTCTGGCCTCGTTGCCATGACGATCGTCGATGCGAAGACCATGCTGATCCCAGTTGAGATTCCGACGGTGGTCACCATCGTGGCGTTCGTCGGTTGGCTTGTGCAAGGTTTTCTTCCGGAGTCCCGAAGCCTTCGCGAATTCGTCCCGATTCCGGTCGCGAGTTGGACGGTGACGTTTGGTGCCGTCGGCATGATGTTGGGCCTCGGCGTGTCGCGGTGGTTGGTCGCCACGCGCAGGCTTCGGCCGTCGTTCGTGGATTGGGCTGACCACGTGAAAGAGGGGGACGACGGATCGGCCTACCCGCACGCGCGGCGTGAAATGCTGGTTGAACTTGCCTTCATCGTTCCCGGGGTCGCGGGCGCCGGAGTGGCGTGTGTCCTCGCGGGCTTGCTCGGGTTCACATCCCAAGAGACGGTCTGTCAACCGATGACCCTCCTCGGCGGCTCGATGCTTGGTTGGATTGTCGGGGGTGGGCTCGTTTGGGCGGTACGAATCCTTGGTTCACTCGGGTTCGGACGTGAAGCGATGGGGCTTGGTGATGTCCATCTGCAAGCCGCTGTCGGAGCAGCGTTTGGGTGGAAGGTCGCGCTCCTTGCCTTCTTCGTCGCGGTGTTCATCGCAATCGCATGGGTAGTGCTCTCTCTTGTCTTCCGGCGCTTCAGCACATTCTTTCAACGCGAGATGCCTTTCGGCCCGCACCTCGCGGTCGCGGCGATTCTGTTCGTCGTCGCGCGTCCGTTGGTGGTTTGGGGCGTTGATCAGTTTGCGAGAACGATCGATTCCGTCGTGACATCGACCGGCATCGCTCCGACTGTCGATGGCGTTGGAGGCGGAGAATTCGACTCGAAAAATCCGCGACGTCTCCCTCCTGCACAACTTGCGGAACCGAGCGATCGCAGGTGAAATGCGGCGGAGCGGGCAGCGATCTGAGGACGGAGCCTCGGCGACCCGCAAGCCTCCACTTTGGAAGGGACGCCATCACGATGTCAGGCATCACTCAGTTTTTCCGTTCGATTCGTTTTATGTCCGTTGCGGCACTCGCTGCCGGTTCCGTTCTCGGTGGTTGCAACAGCGCACAGAAGGACGAGCTGTCGATGTTGAAGGAGTCGAACGCGCAGCTCACGATCGAGCGCGACGACGCACGCAACGCGCTTGATCAGAGTGAGCAAGAGCGCCGTCGTCTCGATCAAGAGATCGCCACGCTTCAAGATCAGGCGAAGCAACAGCCGCCGACGACTGCGCAAGCAGCGCCAACGACGGCGACGCCGAAGCTCGACCTTCCTGAGGGTGTGACCGCTGAGATGCAGAACGGCGTTCTCACGCTCACCATCGAAGGCGACGTGCTTTTCGACTCCGGCAAGGCATCGCTGAAGACAGACGCGAAGAAGACGCTCGATAAGGTCACTGCGGAAATCAAGAAGAAGTATCCAGAGAAGCGCCTCCGTCTCGCGGGCTTCACGGACAGCGATCCGATCAAGCGCTCTGGTTTCAAAACGAACTACCACCTCGGCTTTGAGCGTGCGTTCAGCGTTGGTGAGTACATGACTTCGAAGGGCGTTGCGACTTCGAAGATCGAGTATTCATCCTTCGGGCCAGAGATGCCGAAGTCTTCGAAGAAGGAATCGCGTCGCGTCGAGATCGCGATCGTCAACGAGTGATCCTTTGTGACCGATCGCGTGCTCTCCAGCGTCGATTTCGGCGTTGGTCGGAAGTGCGCGAGCAAGGTCGAGAGCCCGAACTCAATACCTAGCAACTTCCACGGGACGACCCTTCGGGGTCGTCCCGTGTTGCATTTGAAGAAGGCTATGCCAAACACAAAAGGGCCTCGCGTCGATTGCGGCGACCTACTTCGTGTGACTTCTGGTTCGTGCAGCGCATCGCCGCGTGTAAGCGCGGGCTTCGAGTCTCAAGTCTTACTCACTTGAAGAGTTCGACGTCGACGCCCTCCGCGCGGATCTTCTCGACGAGCAAGTTGATCTTCGCAAGCGCCTCATTGAGGCGATTCGCAGCGTCGGTCAGACCTTCGTAGAGCGCAGGGTCCTTCATGAGGCGACCAATCGTGCCGTCGCCAGTTCGAGCCGCGATGAGCACGCGATTGAGTTCTTCGAGTGCGACGCTCGCGCGATCGAGCATGGGGAGCGCGCCGTCGCGCAGCGAGCCAGCGTCCTTCGCGAGACTGTCCGCAAGCGCCTCAATGCGTTGCGCCATGCGTGACGCGTTCACCATCAACTCGCTCGCGCCGTGGACGGCGTCGCGCGCGTCGGTACGAAGTTGTTCGTCACCAAGCCACGACTGCGCTTCAGCGAGCGCCGCGTCGGCACGCGCGAGCGTCTCCGTGAGCCGCTTGACGGCTGTTCGCACATTCTCGGGGTCTTCTAGAGCGCCTGGCTCTGTCGGCTTCACAAGGTCATTGAGGTTCCGCGCGAGCTCACCGATCTCTTTGAAGTTGTCGAGGACCGGCTTCAGTTCCTTGCTCACGCGCTCGACAAGGCGGTTCTCAATCGGCGTCACAGTGCCGCGAAGCACGAGCTCACGATCAAGGGGATAACTCTTAGGCGGCATCGTCATCGGCAGCTGCGCGGTGAGCTCGAGTCGCGCGCCCGAACCGAGCAGCGACGCTTGGACCGTCGGTACGCTTGGATCGGGAATGCGGACTCCGTCATCGATCGCCGCCGTGATGAGCACGGGGCGATCGGCGTCTTGCCAAATCTCGACACGCTCAATCGCTCCAACCGGAACACCATTCAGCGTGACAAGGCTGCCTTTGCGGAGGCCGCCGGCATCGTTGAATGCCACTTGCAGCGGCCAACGACGCGTAAAGAACGGCTCAATCTCGCCGAAGAAGAAAAGCAAACTCGCGCCACCTGCCAGTGCGCCAATCGTGCAGACTCCAACGAGGATGTTTCGTACGCGCTCTCTCATGGCAGCACTCCCGGCACGCGAGCCGCATCGCGGTTCGACGAGGTCACTTCGCGAATCGCGCGCAACTCTTCCTCGCTCGCCTCACCGCGCAGAAAGCGTGAGACGATTGGGTCGGTGGAGCGACGGAAAAGTTCCGGCTCACCTTTGAGGACCACGTTACCTTCATGGAACATGACCATGTAATCAGCGACCTTAAATGCGCTCACGAGGTCGTGGGTGACCACGATACTTGTGACGCGCAACTCCTGCTTGAGTTTGATGATGAGTTCGTTGATCACGTCCGAGCGAATCGGGTCGAGGCCGGTCGTCGGTTCGTCGTAGAGCAAAACCTTCGGCTCAAGCACCACCGCACGTGCGAGCGCGATGCGCTTCTGCTGGCCGCCGGAGAGTTCGCTCGGCAACTTATGAATGGCCGATTCAAGCCCGACAAGGCGGAGCACCCGCCGAACGCGCGCCTCCTCGTCGTAGGGGCGATCGCCTTCAAGTTCACGGAGCGGAAACGCGATGTTTCCGTAGACGTCGAAGCTGTCGAAGAGCGCGCCTTGTTGGAAGAGGAACCCAAACTGTCGGCGGATCGGTCCGAGGCGCCGCTCCGAGAGAGTGTCGATGCGTTCGCCTTCGTAAATCACTTGGCCCTTGTCGGGCCGCAGAAGTCCGACCAGATGCTTGAGCATCACACTCTTGCCACAGCCGGACGGCCCCAACACCACCGACGTTTTTCCGCGAGGGAATGAAAGCGTCACGCCTTTGAGAACTTTTTGTCGGCCGAAACTCTTCACAAGCCCCACGATCCGCACGGGCGCATCAGAGCTGTTCGTTCCGGCGTCGATCGATTCGGGGGGAAGGGAGGGCGCGAGTTCGGACACCGCCGTATCATCGGCCCTTCACCGCATGCTCCGCAAGTCGCGGGTGATGGGGATCTTGTGCAATCTCGCATGACAAGCGAACTCGCATGACAAGCGAACCGGACAGTTCTCACCTCGATCGCCGCCACGCGGAGACGTTCGCGCACGATCTTTCGTTTGCGGCGCGCGGTGAACCCGCGCCAACGAAGACCTCGGTCACACATGAGGGGCCGATCATCCGCGTCGAGCGCTTGGAGTTCGCTCCCAAACGGTCGTTGGACGGTCGAGCAACACCCGCAGCGATCCGCGATGTGGTTCGACATCCCGGTGCTGTCACCGTGGTTGCGGTGAAAGACGACGGGACGATGGTGCTTGTGCGCAATCGCCGGGTTGCAGTCGAGCGTTGGTTGGTCGAGTTTTGCGCGGGCAAACTCGAGCGCGGTGAGGATCCGCAGGTTGCGGCGGCGCGCGAACTCGAAGAAGAGACTGGTTACGCCGCGCGTTCTCTCGTGAAACTCGGCGCGTTCTATACGTCGCCGGGATTCGCCGACGAGATCATGCACGTGTTTGTCGCGACGGGCTTGAGCCCGGTTCCGCAACGGCTCGAACCTGGTGAAGAACTCGAAGTCGTCGAAATGCGCCCGGAAGCGTTGGCCGCACAGATCTCAACCGGGCGCGTGACCGACGGAAAGACTTTGGGGGCTTTCCTATTGTGGTCGCTGCGCGAAGGTCGAGGCGGCGAAGGCAGCGAAATTCGCCAAACCCGCGAGGGAGGGACGCGATGAGTTCCGGCATGGACTCCAGCCGACAACCGTGGGAAGAGCCCGATGAGCGGACACGCCCAGCGGGCTACGGCGGCGATTGGCGCGGAAGTCGAATGACCTTCGACGATCCGATGACTTGGGCGATTCCAGTCTTCCGAGTGGCTGGAATCACGGTGCGTTTGCACCTTTTCTTCATCGTCTTCGTGCTTGTCACCATCTCGCAATCGCTCAGCGTTGGAGGTGGCGGCGCACTTGGGCTCGTGCCCGCGCTCATCGGGCTTGCAGCGCTCTTCTCGATCGTGTTGCTCCACGAATTCGGCCATGCGATCGCGTGCCGAGCGAAGGCTGGAACCGCAGACGAAATCCTGATTTGGCCGCTCGGCGGACTTGCCTCTTGCGCGCCGCCACATCGCCCATCCGCGCATCTCTGGACCGCCATCGGCGGTCCGCTTGTGAACGTCGGTTTCATCGCGGTTCTCACCCCGTGGATCGGTTTGACCACCGGTCAATGGTGGGGCGTCGCGATTCCGAATCCCTTCGGGCTTCAGACGCTCGTGCAGCGGGTCGAAGTTGGCGATTGGATGCAGTTTGCGTTGCTTCTCACCAACTACGTTGCGTGGACGCTTCTGCTCTTCAACCTGATTCCGATGTTTCCGCTCGATGGTGGGCGCATTCTGCAAGCGGTTTTATGGCGAAAAATCGGCTATGGCGCGTCGATGCGCGTTGCCTGTCGCAGCGGACTCGCGGGCGCTGTGGTGATTGGCATCATCGCGCTGATTTCCGAGAGCACGATGTTGCTCGCGATCGCGATCTTCGGTGGATTTACCTGCTTCGCGACCGCGCGACAGATTGAGCAAGAGCGGGACTTTCTCGGATTCGATCCGGATCCGTCGGAGTTGCTCGCGATGGACGAGGAACTCGAAAGCGAGTTCGGCGGAGGATCGGCCGATCGGTCACGTGGTTCGACGGCGGACGCACCGAAGTCGTCCGCGAAGGCTTCGCGGTCGGCGCGCGGGCCGAGCGCTCCTGCGAAATCTGTGGAGAAAGAAGCCGAAGTCGCCCGCGCGAAGGAGGCGGAACTCGATCGCATCCTCGCGAAGATCGCGGCGAGCGGACTTGAGAGTCTGACGCCTGCGGAGCGTGAAACACTGCAGCGCGCGACGGACGAGAAGCGCGATCGCTAAAAGTTCAACGCGCGTGACGACGTGGCCGCGTCTCGTGCGCACATCGCGGAGCGAACACCGTACACTCGCGCCGATGGGTATCTCCGACCGCGACTACACGCGTGATCCGAACGCGACATCGAGAAATAGCGCAGATCGTTCTGCGGGTCTTCGCGGACGTGTGTTCGGTGCGCGTCCGTTGGATCGCCGCGAATCGCGCCTGCCGTGGCCAGTCCATGTGATCGTCATCATGGTGTGTTGTGCGGTCTTCGCGATCGACTCCATGCTCGCACCGCAGCCTGTTCAGTTCGGCGAGTGGCGCGCGGTGCCCGGCCGTGAACAGGCCTTCGCCGATCTCTCTGCTTCGCGGGCGACATACAGCGTCTATCCGCTCTATCGCGATCCACAGGGAAAGCCAGTGGTCGATCCGAGCGGTCGTGGACTCATGGGCATTTGGGTCGGGCAGTTGCCCGAGATGACCGCGAAGCAATATGAACCGGTTGCGACCGCGCCGTTTGCGTATGTCACGCCGATCAAAAAGTGGTTGCAGTTCACCACGGCGCAGGCGGTCTGGAGTTTCACGCCGACGGGCCGCGTGGAAGGCTTCGAGTTCTGGCGCTTCCTTGGCTACGGCTTTCTCCATGTGAGTTTGATGCACCTTCTTCTCAACATGGTGGGGTTGTGGGTGTTTGGTCCGATTGTCGAAGAACGCTTCGGGGGCGCGCGTTTCCTTGCGCTCTTCCTCACGGCCACCATCGCGGGCGCGCTTCTCTTTCTTGTGCTCAATGCAGCCGGCATCGCGTGGGTGAAGTCGCAAGGAAGCACGGTCGCGGTGCCCGGACTTCTCTTCAACGACCCGTGGATTCCGTTGATCGGTGCGAGCGGCGGCGTCTGCGGCATCGTGCTTGCGGCAGCCTGGCTTCGACCAAACGAACCCATGGCGATTCTCGGGATCATTCCAATCAAGTTGAAGTTCCTCGCTCTCGGCCTTGTTGGAATCTCGGTCTACACGCTGCTCGCGCAGGGCAACAACTCGGGTGGCGAAGCGGCGCACCTTGGCGGAGCGATTGCTGGTTGGTGGGTCGCGCAACGGCCGCATCTTCTTGACGGGTTCTTCGATTTGTTCGGCCGTGCCGGAACAAAGGTCGGTGGCAAAACGCGCGCCGCTCCGAGCACCGCGCCAAGCGAAGCGGAGATTGACCGGATTCTCGACAAGGTTCGTGAGAAGGGGCTCGGCAGTCTGAGTGAGCGCGAGCGAACGACGTTGCGCAACGCGACCGATGAGAGGAAGCGCGATGGCCGCGGGTCGTAACGCCATTCGATTCGAAGTCCTCGGTCGGAGTGCATCGACTCGCGCACGCCGCGGCCGCGTGACCACACCACACGGAACCTTCGAAACACCCGCGTTCATGCCCGTCGCCACGGCGGCATCGATGAAGGGCCTCACGCCGGACCAGATTCGTTCGACCGGCAGCGAGATCATTCTCAACAACGCGTACCACCTCATGCTGCGCCCAGGCGCCGAGCGCATCGCAGCCTTCGGCGGCAGTCATCAATTCATGCGTTGGGACGGGCCGATCCTCACCGACTCGGGCGGCTTCCAAGCGTGGTCGATGTCCGAGGGCACGAAGATCTCGGAGGAAGGCGTTGAGTTCCGTTCCTTCGTCGATGGTTCGAAACTCATGCTCTCTCCGGAGCGATCAATCGCGGTTCAGAACGCGATCGGCTCCGACATCATGATGGCCTTCGACGATTGTCCTCCCGCGCTCGTGCCGGAGGTCGTGTCGTCCGACCCACAGTTGTCGCGGAAGCGCCGCTCGAAGCCCGAGGAGCACAAACGTCGGCTTGAAGACGCGATTGACCGCACGGCGCGCTGGCTCGAGCGTTGCATCGCGGCGCACGCGAAGCCAGACGAGCAGGGGCTCTTTGGCATCGTCCAGGGCGGAACCGACCTCGAACTCCGAAAGCGTTCGGTCGAACAGATCTGCGCGTTCGATTTGCCTGGGTTCGCGATCGGTGGCGTGGCCGTCGGCGAGAGTCCCGACGAGATTCATCGCACGGTCGACGCCGTCGCACCGATGCTTCCCGAGGATCGACCCCGCTACCTGATGGGGGTCGGCTACGAACGTGACATCCTCGCGGCGGTACTCGCGGGGGTCGATATGTTCGATTGTGTCCTCCCGACGCGGAACGGCCGCAAGGGGTACGCGTTTACGACCACCGGGCCGCTTCGCATTCGGAACGCCTGCCACACCCTCGACCAAGGGCCGCTCGACCCGTTCTGCGATTGCCTTGCGTGCGCCGGCGGATTCTCCCGTGGCTATCTCCGGCACCTTTTTATGGCCGATGAGATGCTCGGCCCGACGCTCCTCAGCGTCCACAACATCCGCCACTTCCAACGCCTCATGGTGGACATTCGCCGCACGATCGGTGATGATGGGTGGCCCAAATTCGCGGACCGCTGGCCGTGCCTTCGCGCGTCCGGCAATCCGCAAAGCGGCAACCCCCTTGGGTAGTCGGTTTGGGGAGTCGGTTGAGGGATCAGTTTGAGGGCGGGCGACTTCCCGAAAGGTGGCCGTGCCTGAGTGTGGCTGAGTGCGATGTTTCACTCCGAAGTTCGTGTGACGCACGAGTTTGGAGTTCGCAGCGTCGGTGTAAACCGAAAGTGTTTCGGAGTCCCGCGCGGCGAGACCGACCGTCGGAGATTGAGCAAGTTTCTAAACGCGGCCGAGCCGCTGTCGAGAATGAACGCGGCGGAGCCGCCGCAAAGGCAGAACGATGTTGGATCATGTCATGAACGTTGTTGATGTTCGCTTCGCAACCAACCTGGTCTCGCCCACGCTAGCGCAAGACGGCGTCCCGAAGGGTGTGAAGAACGAGGCGGCCACGGCTGCCGGAACTTCCGCGCCGGGGTCGACCACCGGAACCGGAACGGATGCCGCCGCGGCACGTCCGCAGGGCTTCGGAATCGAGCTCTTGCTCTTCGGCGCCATCATTCTCTTCATCGTTATGACGATCCTCGGTGGTCGTCGCGAGAAGAAGAAGTACGAAGCCATGCTCTCGAGCATCAAGAAGAACGACTCGGTCCGCACGGTCGGTGGCATCATCGGCAGCGTTGTGGAAGTGAAGCCAGACGTCGTCGTCCTCAAGGTGGACGAGAACTCGAATACGAAAGTCACCGTAGCGCGCAGCAAGATCGAAGCAGTGTTGAAAGAGTCGGCCGCCTCGTGAGCGCGGTGCGGTCGCTGAGAGATGGAGAGCGCTCTGGCGCACGTTGCGCAGGTCGCTCAGAGTCGTTCTCAGTTGAGTTTGGCCTTGCGCGCTGAAGCGCACCCTGAAATCCGCTACTGAAATCCGCTGCTTTCCCCGAAGCCTGTTCGCCGAAGACTGTTTCCCGAAGATTGATCCCGAAGTTTGATCCTGAAGCCTGATCCCGAAGCCTGATCCCGAAGCCTGTTCTTTGGATTCCGCAATGAAGAAAGTTTGGTTCCTCACGTTCGTCGTCGGACTCTGCGCCATTTTCGGCGTACTCCTCTCGCAGAAGGGCATTCGTCTCGGGAAGGACCTTCAGGGTGGCGTGAGCCTCGTCTATTCGGTCAAGATTCCCGAGACGGGCGACTCGAACGCAGTCCTCGGGCAGGTCATCGACGTGCTCAAGCAGCGCGTGAATCCGCAGGGTGTTCTCGACATTGGG
Organism: Planctomycetaceae bacterium; assembly: GCA_027483065.1. Lineage (GTDB taxonomy): Bacteria > Planctomycetota > Phycisphaerae > Phycisphaerales > SM1A02 > QWPT01. The sequence continues at coordinate 10,321 of JAIXVI010000191.1, read as the reverse complement.
ATGCAGCCGCAGGGCCGCGATCGCATCGAAGTCGTGATGCCGCTCCCGTCGGCTGAAGTGCGCGAACTCCAAGTGAAGGCGAAGACCGCGATCGAAGAACTGCTGACAAAGACGCAGATCTCGGCGAGCGATCTCGATGCAGCGCTCTTCTCCGGTCGCGCCGCCGCGCGATTTGGCGCGGTCAATCCGCAGGTGAATGCGCTCGAAGCGGAATGGCAGAACTATCAAGCTGCGAAGAAGGCGCTCGATGCGCTTCCGCCCGAAGCGCCTGCGAAGGAGCGTGGGCCACTCGAAGACAAACTCGTCGCAAGCGAACTGCGCGTTGAGCAACTGAAGGCCGACATCCTTTCGAAGACGCTGCCTGCGCCGCGACTTCAGCGCGCGTTGCAACTCTCGACCGCGCCTGCTGCGGTTCGCGATGCTGCGGGCAACCCTGTCGTCGGCGCCGACGGCAAGCCTGAAATGGGCCCGAGCCCACGTGAGAAGGAACTCGCGGCGATCAAGGCCGACTTCCCGGCGCTCGCCAGCGAACTCGATGCGCTCGTGGTGGCGAACGATGCGTACCTCTCGAAGCGAACTGGCCTCGACGATCCCGAAGACTTGATGCGCCTGATGCGCGGCGCGGGCGTTCTGGAGTTCCGCATCGCGGTGCGCAACTCGAACCCAACCGGCTTCAATATTGAAGAACTTCGTCAAGGCCTCGCGACCAAGGGTCCAGGCGCTGGTGAACCGGGCCGCGCCCGTTGGTTCAAGGTCAACGACCTCAAGCAGTGGTACGACAAGCCAGAGCAGCTCCAATCGCTGCGCGCAGATCCGGTCGGCTACTTCGCGTCACGCTACGACTTGGTCGCGGGGCAGTTCGGAGGCGAGTCGTACCTTCTTCTCAACGACAACGCCGCAAAGTCCATGACGCACGACGACGGCGGCGCATGGGGCCTCACCAACGCCTACAAGACGGTCGACCAGCGCCTCGGCGGTGCAGCGGTTGCATTCCGTCTCGACTCCGCGGGTGGCCAGCGTATGGCGCGCCTCACCGGTGCGAACCAAGATCAGCCGATGGCGATCGTCCTCGACGACGAAGTCTTCAGCGCTCCGACCTTGAACGCGACCATCAGCGACAACGGCATCATCACCGGCCAGTTTGACGACGCCGCGATCAGTTACCTCATCCGCGTGCTCACCGCCGGTAGCCTCGAAGCGAAGGTTTCGAGTGACCCGATCTCGGTCAACATCCTCGGCCCGTCGATCGGTGCGGACAACCTCGAGAAGGGTCTCGAGGCGACGATTCTTTCCGTCGCGATCACCTGCATCGTGATGTTGGCGTACTACTTCCTTGCGGGTCTCGTCGCCGATATCGCGCTCGCGATCAACACGCTCTTCATCTTCGGCCTCATGGCACTTGTGGACGGAACGTTCACGCTGCCGGGTCTCGCGGGTGTCGCGCTCTCGGTTGCGATGGCGGTCGACGCGAACGTGCTCATCTATGAACGCGTCCGTGAAGAACTCGAGCAGGGCAACCATCTTGGAACGGCCATTTCCGAGGCGTATCGTCGCGCGCTCAGCGCAATCATCGACGGCAACATTACGAATCTCATCGTCTGCATCGTGCTGTACAAGGTTGGTGCAACGGAAGTGAAGGGCTTCGCCCTCACCATGTCGATCGGCGTCATCACGACGCTGTTCACCGGCATCTGGGTGACGCGCGCAATCTTCGAAACCATGCTCGCCGGCGGACTTCGCAAGTTGCCGATGCTCCCGACGGTCGTGCCCGCGATTTCTCGCGCACTTCTTCCAAAGGTCGACTGGATTGCGCTGCGTCCGGCGCTGTTTGGTTTCAGCGGCGTGCTTGCGCTTATCTCGGTGGTTGTCGTGCTCGCGCGCGGCAACGACATCTTCGAGACCGAGTTCCGTGGCGGCGTTTCGATGACGCTCTCGACTCGTCCCGCTGCAGCGGGTGAGCCGCAGGCGGTCGACGGCCACCTCGGCCTGACGCGCCAAGCCGTTGAAGACCGCGTGCGCGAGATTGGCAAGAACGCAGGCGGCGACAAGATCGTCGCGCAGTTGGCGAACGCCAACGTCCTGACGGTTGGACAAGAAACGAAGGACGGCCTTGCGTCGAGCTTCCAGATCCGCGTGGGTAACCCGCCGAGCATGGATAGTGCGGACGAGTCGCGCATCAGCCGTGACGTGCAGGAAGCGGTCGTCGTGGGCTTCGCGAAGGACCTCGATGTTCGCCTGCCGCTTGAGTTCACGAACTCTGAGAGCGACGATCACACCGCGGTGACGCGTCCGCTCGAGAAGGCCCTGGTTGGCTCCTCCATCGGTCGTCCCAGCGCCTCGAGCGAGCCTGTCGGCGAGTTCCGTGGCGGCGTCGCGATCGTCATCGACGGCCTCAAGACCCCAATCACGGCAACCGACGCGGCGGAGCGCATTCGCCGCATGCGTGCGCAGCCCGACTGGTCGTCGACGGCCGGTCGCCCGACGAAGGTCCTCGGCCTTGAAGCCGCCGATCCGGCGAACCCGACGGGCCCGCAGAAGGCGCTCGTCGTGCTTGTGAACGACGCAGAGATCAACGCGACCAAGGTCGACCTCGAAACGTGGGATCGCAACCTCGCAAGCAAGGAATGGGATCTCGTCCGTCAGGCACTGACCCAGCAGGCGAGCCTTGACCAAGTTTCGAGCTTCAGCCCAGTCGTGGCGGAAAACCTCGCGGCAAGCGCGGTCGTCGCCGTCATCTTGAGCCTCATCGGCATGCTCGCCTACATCTGGGTGCGCTTCGGAAGCTTCCGCTTCTCAACCGCCACGGTCGTGGGCGTCACCTTCAACGTCATCGTGTGCCTCGGGTTCCTCGCGATCTCGATCCCCGTCGCTCAGACGGGCTTCGGTACCGCGCTCTACATCGAGCAATACCGCATCGACCTCAACGTCGTCGCAGGCCTCCTGACGATCATCGGCTACTCGCTGAACGACACCATCGTCATCCTCGACCGCGTTCGTGAGAACCGCGGCAAGCGCGCATGGATCAGCCGTGAGACGGTGAACCTCGCGATCAACCAAACGTTCAGCCGAACCGTCCTCACCGGTGGTAGCACGTTGGCGACCGCGATCATTCTCATCGTCCTCGGCGGCACGGGCATTCGGCCGTTTGCGTACACCTTCCTGATCGGCCTCATCGCAGGTACGTTTAGCTCGGTGGCAATCGCAGCTCCGCTCGTGTACAGTCGCCGAGAGGAAGAGATTGAGCGCGCGAAGGCTGCGATTACCCCGACGTCGAAGACATCGGGACCTGCAGCGCAGCCCGCTTGATCAAACTCCAAACATTCCACGAGTGCTCGCCGGAACGGATGCCGGAGCACGAGCCTCGTTCGCAGTTGCGAGACCATCGCGGTTCGTTTGCAGCACGTTTTCAGTACGTTTTCAGTACCTTTGTAATACTTCGAGTACCAAGCGTCACTCGGAGAAACGCACGAAAACGTGCTTCTGCATAGACGTTCATCGACGGTCATAGACATCGAGCATCTCATGTCGAACGGTTCCAAGATCGTTGCTATCTCTGCTGTCGCTCTCCTTGGTGTGGCTGGCGTCTACTACATCGCCTCCACTCCGTCCGCCTCCAACAACAAGTCATCGACCACCGCGAAGGAGAGCGGTGCTCCGTCGACGACAGGTGCGGTTGCTTCGAACAACCAAACCAACATGCCGCCGACGCTCACGTTGACGCCAACGGTGCCAGGCACCGCGAGCACCTCCGGCACTGCAACGAACGCAGCGGGAGCGGGCACATCGCCGACGCCAACCGGCACCATGGCCAACGCTGGCGCGCGTTCACAGCCGCCATTTGTTCCGGGCGCTGCGACGAACGCTGGCACCGGCAAGGGTGATGTTCCAAGCGGCACGACGACGAATGGAGTGCCCGGCACGAACGGCTTCTCCAACACGAACGGTGCAGCGATCGCGACCAACGCGAACACGAGCACTGGCGCTACTGGCGCTACCAGTCCGGGCGTCGGTAGTCCGACCAACACGGCTGCTCCACGCATCGTGAACGGCATCACCATTCCTGCCTCAGGTTCAGCGTCGGGCAGTGCAACGAACTCGGGAGCACCGGGCGCGGGCGCTCCGACGACGACTTCAGGCGGAACCAACATCGCAACGGGAAGCCCAACGCCTACGGGTGCGGGACTTCCGACCGGTTCCACTCCGACGGGATTGACTGCGGGCGGCTTCGGCGCGACGGGCTCGTCAGGCTCATCGAGCGGAACGCCGACGACCGGCGCTTCATCGTCGAATTCCGAGCGCACGCACGTGATCGCCTCGGGTGACACGTTCGAAGCACTCGCACAGAAGTACTTCAACGACAGCACCAAGTGGCAGCTCATTGCCAAGGCGAATCCGACCGTCGAGCCGGAGCGCCTCAAGATCGGCCAGAAGATTCGTATCCCCGCTGGCGGTTCGACGGCGACGCTCGCCGCGGATACCTCGGCGCAGTCGGTCACGTCGCCTGCGCGCTCGACGGGCGCGACCGGTGGAAACCTCCACACGGTCGCCAAGGGTGACACGCCTTCCTCGATTTCGCGCAAGTACTACGGCAGCGACAAGTACTGGCGTCAGATCCTCGCGGCCAACAAGGGCGCGACGGAGAAGAACCTCAAGGTCGGACAGAAGTTGACGATTCCAGCGAAGGACACCATCGTTGGCGCGGAAAATGTCGGCGGACGCGGTTCCTGATCGCGCAGTCGCACACGACCTCGCGAGCAGATCGATAAAAGTTCTTCAACGCAGTGGGAGGTGCTCAGCGCCTCCCACTGTCTTTTTTCCGACGTCGAATCAGTCGCTCTGCGGCTTCGCCCACGGGGAGGAAGCCGCTATTCTCTCCGCTTCAATTTCTGGCGTCATCTTGGTCGTCAGCGGTGGAGCTCAATCATGTCTACGAAGGTCGTTCTCATCCCTGGTGACGGTATTGGTCCCGAAGTTGCGGAGGCCGCGCAGCGCGTGATTGACGCGAGCGGCGCAGACATCGCGTGGACGGTTCGCCACGCGGGCGAAGCCGCGCTCGCGGCGGGCGAGAAGCAACTGCTCCCACAGTCGACGCTCGACCTCATCGCCGAGTACGGCGTCGCGCTCAAGGGCCCATGCACGACGCCAGTCGGAACAGGTTTCCGTTCGGTCAACGTGCTCTTGCGCAAGACGCTCGATCTCTACGCTGCGGTTCGCCCGATTCGCACGATGGCGGGCGTTCACTCGCGCTACGAGAATGTTGACCTTGTGATCGTTCGCGAGAACACCGAGGGGCTCTATGCGGGCATCGAGAATGAGATCACGAAGGGCGTGACGACGAGCATCAAAGTTGCAACCGAGGGAGCGTCGCGTCGCATCGCCGACTACGCGTTCCGCTACTGCCGCGAGCGTGGCCGCAAGAAAGTCTCGGTCTTCCACAAGGCAAACATCATGAAGTTGACCGACGGTCTCTTCATCCGCTGCGCGCGCGAAGTGCATGACGCGCACTACCAAGACATCGCGTACGAAGAAGTGATCGTCGACGCGGCTTGTATGAAGATGGTGCAGGACCCGACGAAGTTCGACGTGATTCTCGCGGAGAATCTCTACGGCGACATCATCAGCGATCTCTGTGCTGGTCTTGTCGGCGGACTCGGCGTGACGCCCGGCGCGAACATCGGCGAGAAGGGTGCAGTGTTTGAAGCTGTGCACGGATCTGCACCAGACATCGCGGGTAAGGGCGTTGCGAATCCACTCGCGCTCGTCATGTCGGGCGTCATGATGCTGAACTGGCTTTCGGTTCGTCGTTCGGAGCCGCGTTTCGCCGAGTGCGCGACGCGCATTCGACGCGCGTACGACCGTGCGCTCACGGAAGGCGCGACGACGCGCGATCTCGGTGGCAAACTCGGCACGATGGAATTCGCAGACGCGCGCGTCGCACGGCTCTGAGGCGAATCCTCGCCTCGTCCTCGCCTCGTCCTCACTTCGTTCTCGCGTCATCCTCGCGACCGAACTGCATCCCAAACGCCGCGCGGAGTGTCGTCTGGAGCACGTTTCCTACCACGCCGATTACACGATTCCCCTCCCCGAGGGGCATGCGTTCCCCATGGGGAAGTACACGGCGCTCTACGAGATCTTGGTGGCAGAAAGCTTGGTCGGCGCGTGGAACTTGCACGAACCGAAAGAGTGCTCGTGGGAGACACTCGCGCTCGCGCACGATGAGGCATATCTCGCGAAACTTCGCGATGGAACGCTGACGCGCGACGAGCAGCGCCGGATCGGCATGGAGTGGTCGCCGCAGTTGGTGCGGCGCGCGCGCCTCGCCGTGCAGGGCACCATCGATGCGGCGAGAGCCGCGCTCTCAAATCGGGGGCGCATCGCGGCGAATCTCGCCGGTGGGACGCATCACGCGATGCGCGACACGGGCGAGGGGTATTGCACGCTCAATGATGTCGCGGTCGCCGCGCGCTGGCTCCAACGCGAAGGACTCGTACGCCGCGTCCTCGTGGTGGACCTCGACGTCCACCATGGCAACGGGACCGCGTCGATCTTCGCAGGCGATCCGTCGGTGTTCACGTTCTCGATGCACGGGGAGCGCAACTTTCCGCTGAAGAAGCCGCCATCATCGCTCGACGTTCCGCTCGAGGATGGACTCGAGGATGACGCATACATCGCGACGCTCGCGCAGCATCTTCCTATTGCGGTGGCGCGCGCGAATGCGGATGTCGTCTTCTATCTCGCGGGCGTTGATGTTGCGAAGGGCGACCGCTTCGGACGACTCGCGCTCACCGAGCGCGGAATCGCCGCGCGTGATTCCATGGTGCTTGAACTTCTCTGGAAGCGGGGCGGTTTGCCGACGTGCATGCTGCTTTCGGGCGGCTACGCGCTCGGCGAAGACGGCAAGACTTCATCCGAGCGTACGGCCGAAAGGCATGCGATTGCGCATCGGGTGGCTGCGCAACTTCGGAACGCATGAGCGCGTGGGTTGCGCCTACGCAATTCGTCGCGTGAGAGCAGCCTTCTCCGCAGCCTCACGCTGGCGTGCAAGCAACTGTTCTTGAACACGTGCCTGAAGTCGCGCTTCAGCGAGCTGCGCGACGACATCCGGATTCACCATCATGCACGGGTGACCGGCGGCATCGGCGAGTGCGCGTACTTCGAGATACACCTCGCGCAGTGTGTCCGCGCGAAGGTCGCTTTGATGGAGTTGCTCACTCGGCAGTCGTTCGAGTCGATCCGACATGTGAGAAAGATCGGCAGAATTCAAGCGAGATCTTGAGGAGAACGTGGCGCACATCGTCAGGCGATCGTGTCGCGCGCACGGGTGTGACAGATGAAGGATTTGTCCGGCCGGCGGCGCGACGGAGCGTGGTGGACGCGGGGTGCGGAGCAGGGCTCCCGCGCGGGCTCCCACGCGGGCTCTCACGCGGATTTACGGCCCCTCGTCGCCAACGGGTGCCGGCATCGACGGGACTTTGCCGTTTCCGCGCGAAGAGTCGGTCAAGGTGATCCGCGTGATTGCGTAGTTCGAGTCGACCGAGACGCCCGGCGCCCGCCATCCCCAGACTGCGTAGCGGTCGGCGCGTTCATATCCATCGGGAACGATCTTGAACGCAAACGGGGTGCAGTCCTCCAGTCCATCAACGTTCGCAAACCCCTTGATCGGGCCGTTTTTCATGCGCGTCGCGATGCCCTTCATCCGCATTTCCATGGGATCGAAGGGAATCCAACCGATGTCGTTCAGGAAGAACTCGCCGATGAAGCGGAACTTCGAGCGCGTCTGCTGGGATTGTGTCTGACCATCCTCGTCGATGCAGTACACCATGCGCGCAGGGATTCCGATCGCGCGAAGACCCGCGACGCAGGTCGCGCAAAGTTCGATCGGAGAGCCGCGACCCGCTTCAACGCCCCACGCGGTGTTGTCCGGAGAAAACGCGATCCCGCGAAGTGAACCATCCGGACCGAACTCACTCGTCCCGCCGGAAATCGACTTGAAGCGTCCGGCGATGGCGGCGACGGCGTTGCGAGCTGCGATGAATGGCGACGCAGAACGCGCGCCGCCCGGAGTGGCGCCATCGGCGATCGTAAGGACTGCGGGAATCGTCGGATCGATTCCGAATTCCTTCTGCAGATATCGCTCGAGTTTCGCGTCCCACTTGCGCGGCCACGTCGAGCGCGCGGCCATGTTCTCGTCGACGTCGAGTTCCCAACGCTGCACGCGCCAGACGGCGGTCGTGCGAATCTCGTTTTGACCTTGCGTGTTCTGCGGCTGAATCGGGAAGACGAGGTTTGCCTCGGGGCCTGTTGACGAGCGCGTAAACACGGTCGCCGGGTCGAGCCTCGTTTGCATGCCGTCGATCGTGATGCGCGCATCGAGCGTCGTGAAGTCGGTATCGCACCAACTGGTTCGCAGCAGTACGGGGAACGCAATCTTCGATTGAGGCCCGAATCGATAGGGTGTCGATTGGTAACCCGCGGGCACTTGTTGCCCAGGCGTCAGTCGGCGACTCGGATTCGCGCTACTTGATCCGTAGAGCGAAACTTCGAGTTTCATCTCGCGGATTTTCGGGTCGCTGCGCATCATCGCGACGCTGGCGGCGGGCGGCGGTGTTGGCGCAGATGGCGCGACGGGCGTCGTCGTTGGCGCGGGAGGACTCGCAGGCGGAACGCTCTGCGCGAGCGACAAACTCGGCAACGCAGTCGCGAGTAGGCTCGCTGCGTAAGGGCTGACGAGCACGAGGTGACGCACTCTGGACGAGAGAGACTTCGTGATCGAGCGCATGACGTTCCTTTCAATCAACGGACGAACTCAACTGATGAGCGTCTTCATGCTGGTCGGATCAAAGAGGTGTTGCAGCGCGTTCACAAACTGCGCAAGCACGAGATTGAGCACGATGATCGAGAGGAAGCTCGCGACGAAACTCTCGGTGGCCGCGCGGCCGACGCCAGTCGCACCACCGGAGCAGTGAAATCCCTTGTAACAACTGATGAGTCCGATCGCGAGACCGAACGCGACGCTCTTCGCGATTCCTGTCAGCGGATCCCACGCCGAAACGAAGATCGCGGTGTAGTGCCAATAGTCAGCGTTCGTCACGCCGAAGTAACCCGTGACGATCGCCCACGCGCCGATCGAGCCAACGACATCCGAGTAAATCGTGAGAAGCGGCGTCATGATGATGCACGCCATCACGCGCGGTACGACGAGTGTCCGCACGGGATCAGCTGACATCGCGCGCATCGCGTCGAGTTGTTCGGTGACACGCATCGAGCCGAGTTCTGCAGCGAGTGAGCCGCCGACGCGGCCTGCGAGCATCACCGCCGCGAGCACGGGGCCGATCTGTTTCGTGACGGCTGAATTGATGACACCGCCCATTTGCTGCTCTTGTCCGAGTGCTGCGAATTGGTCGTAACCCTCGAGCGCGAGAATCATTCCGATGAATCCGCCAGTGATCGCGACAACCATGACGCTTGCCGCACCAACCGCGTAGAACTGCGGACCGATTTGACGCCAGCGAAGCCAACTTCGCGGTTCAAAGATCGCCATGCGCAGCGCGGTTCCCGCGAAGCGCGCAAAGCGACCGAAGCCGTCAAGCGCGAGCAGCACCGACCAACCGATGTAGGCCCCGATGGATGCGAAGAATTGAAGTGCCTGCGGCATGCGAACGGAAGGGTATACGCAAGCCGCGCACGCCGATCGGAGCGGATCGTCGAGAGAGGTGAGGAGAAAAAGAAACCGGCGGCCCGACCGAAGTCGGACCGCCGGAGATTGTCATGCGTTGCGATATCGGGATCAAACCCGACGTCGCTCGATGTCCTTACTCGCAGGCGCCCCATCCGCCGAGGACAGCCGCGAGGTCGGCTGCGTCGACAGCACCGTTGCCGTCGAGGTCGCCGATACCCGCGCCGCCCCAGTTGCCGAGGAGCGCTGAGAGATCCGACGCCGCGACGACTCCGTCGCCGTCGATGTCCGCCGGGCATGCCGGACCAGTCTCGTAGACGCAACCCTTCACGCCGGCGCCAGGAGTCTCAGAGCCTGCTGGAGCCGTGGCTGGGTCGAAGACGCCGATCGTGTACTCCTCGCTGCCTGGGCAGAAGGAGATCTGGCTCGGCACGAAGCCGTTGGCATCGGGGCCAACGCGCACGTCGCCGTAGGCATACTCGGTTCCGACCGGAGGAACGGCCGCGCTCTCGATGAACGCGAGCGTGGAGTTCACGCTCGTCCACGGAGTGAGATCAAGCACGCCGTCGTCGTCGGTGTCGAGGTCTTGGCCAACGCTACCCGTGAAGCCGAAGACCAGCATGTGGGTCACGTTGTCGGAGTTCT
>JAIXVI010000306.1 GCA_027483065.1 Planctomycetaceae bacterium | reverse complement strand
GACCCGCACCGTCGCCGGTGCTGAACGCGGCGAAGCGGAAACACTCGGCGCGCTGCACGCGCTCGCGCGGAAGAACGAGGTCTTCCGCTCGTACATCGGTATGGGCTACGTCGACACGATCGTGCCTGGCGTGATCCTCCGCAACATCCTCGAGAATCCGCAGTGGTACACGGCGTACACGCCGTATCAGGCTGAAGTCGCGCAGGGCCGCCTCGAGGCGCTTCTCAACTTCCAAACGATGATCTCGGAGTTGACCGGCCTCCCGCTCGCGGGTGCGTCGCTCCTCGATGAAGGCACCGCCGCCGCTGAGGCGATGAACATGTGCCACGGCATCACCGGCGAAACGCGAACGAAGTTCTTCGTCGCGGAAGATTGCCACCCGCAGACGATCGCGGTTGTTGAAACGCGCGCGAAGTGGCTCGGCATCGAGATCGTCGTTGGAAACCCCGAGAAGTTTGCGCCAAGCGGCGCATTCACCGAGGAATTCTGCGGCGCGCTCGTTCAGTACCCGACGACCGACGGCCGCATCGAGTGCTACAAGGAATTCGCGGCAAAGGCGCACGAAAAGGGCGCGCTTGTCGTCGCTGCGTGCGATCCGCTCGCGCTCGTTCTTCTCGCGACGCCCGCATCTTGGGGCGCCGACATCGCCGTCGGCAGCGCGCAGCGCTTCGGCGTACCGATGGGCTTCGGCGGCCCGCACGCGGCGTTCATCGCGACAAGCGAGGCGTACGTGCGCAAGCTCCCAGGCCGCATCATCGGCGTCTCGCGCGATAGCCACGGCAACCGCGCGCTCCGCATGGCGATCCAGACGCGCGAACAGCACATTCGCCGCGATAAGGCCACCTCGAACATCTGCACCGCACAGGTGCTTCTCGCGGTCATGGCCGGCATGTACGGCGTCTACCACGGCCCTGAAGGCCTGAAGAAGATCGCCGATCGCGTGCATCGCCTGACGCTGACGCTCGCGCGCGGGCTCGCGAAGCTCGGCCATGACACGGGCAACGGCGGTAAGGATGCATTCTTCGACACGCTGCGCGTGAAACTCGGCGGCGGCATCTCGACGGCCGACGTTCTCGCAGCAGCCGCGAAGGCGCGCGTGAACCTGCGCACCTACGGCGACGGCACGCTCGGCGTCACGCTCGATGAATCGACCACGATTGCCGACATCGACACGCTGCTCGCGGTCTTTGCTGGCGGCAAGAGTTCGGCACCCGCCGCACTCGCAGTCGAAGCGAAAACGGGCGTGATTCCTGCGGTTTTCGCGCGAACCGCGCCCTTCATGCAGCACGACGTATTCAACCGCTACCACGGTGAACACGAGATGCTCCGCTACATCAACAAGCTCGTCTCGAAGGACCTGAGCCTCGTCCACTCGATGATCACGCTCGGCTCGTGCACGATGAAGTTGAACTCGACGAGCGAGATGATTCCCGTCACGTGGCCTGAGTTCGGACAGATTCACCCCTTCGCGCCGCGCGAGCAGTGGCTCGGCTACGCGGAGATGTTCCGCACGCTTGAGAACTGGCTCTGCGAAGCGACCGGCTTCGCGGCGATGAGCCTCCAGCCAAACGCGGGTTCGCAAGGTGAGTACGCGGGCATGCTCGTCATCCGCGCTTACCACGAGCACCGTGGCGAAGCGCACCGCGACATCTGCCTCATCCCGACCTCGGCGCACGGCACGAATCCGGCGACCGCCGTCATCGCGGGCATGAAGGTTGTCGCGGTCGAATGCGACGGCGACGGCAACATCGACCTTGCAGATCTCGCGAAGAAGGCCGAGGAAAACGCGAAGAACCTCGGCGCGCTCATGATCACCTACCCGTCGACGCACGGCGTCTTCGAGGAGGGCATCAAGGAAGCGTGCGCGATCGTCCACCGCCACGGCGGACAGGTCTACATGGACGGCGCGAACATGAACGCGCAGGTCGGCCTCACGAGCCCAGGCCACATTGGCGCCGACGTCTGCCACCTCAACCTCCATAAGACGTTCTGCATTCCGCACGGCGGCGGCGGACCCGGCATGGGCCCGATCGGCGTCGCGGCGCACCTGAAGGACTTCCTCCCCGGTCACCCGGTGAGCCGCCCGCTTTCCGCGGGTCGTCACGCGATCGGCCCGATTTCGGCCGCGCCATATGGCAGCGCGTCGATTCTCGTGATCTCGTGGATGTACATCGCGATGATGGGCGCGAAGGGCCTGAAGAGCGCGACCGAAGTCGCGATCCTCAACGCGAACTACATGGCCGCGCGCCTGAAGGGCCACTACAACGTGCTCTACACGAACAAGCACGGCCTCTGCGCGCACGAGTTCATCCTCGACATGCGTCCGTTCGACAAGTCGGCGGGCATCAAGATCGACGACATCGCGAAGCGCATGATGGACTACGGTTTCCACGCGCCGACGATGTCGTGGCCTGTGCCCGGCACGCTCATGATCGAGCCGACCGAGAGCGAGTCGAAGGCCGAACTCGACCGCTTCTGCGACGCGCTCATCGCGATCCGCGCGGAAATCCGCGCGATTGAAGAAGGCCGCGCCGACAAGGCCGACAACGTGCTCAAGCACGCGCCGCACACGGCCGCCGCCGTGACGGCGAGCGACTGGACGCACAAGTACTCGCGCGAAGAGGCTGCGTACCCCGCACCGTGGCTCAAGGACTTCAAGTTCTGGCCCGCGGTCGGCCGCGTCGACAACCCCTACGGCGACCGCAACCTCGTGTGCGCGTGCGAGCCGATGTCGAGCTACAGCTGAGCGATGGCGGTGCATGCGAGGTCGGCGTCGGAACGAGGCATCGCGCGCGAAGCCGCGGGTGATGTTGCTGTCGATGTTGCGGCGGATGTCGCGGCGGATCTCGCGGCAAACGTCTTCGCGCAACTTCCGTGGATTGGTGCCACGCCGCGCGTGAGAGAGCGTGTGGTGGAGGGCGCGGCGGAAGGCGCGATAGAGCGCACCATTGCGCTGCCACTGTCGCGTGAGGCGTCAGCTCGGCTCGCGCGCGAGTTGGGGCTTGGGCTAGAGAGTGGGCGTGGTCGCGGCAGCTCGAACGGCGTCGACCTTCGCCGCGACGGGAACCTCCCGCTTTCACTCGGAACCGCCGACGGACCGCGACGCATCCCTCGGCTTCGCGCACAGACGTCAGCGCGTGTGGCGCTCGCCGGACTCACGATCTTCGCGTCTCTCGCGACTTCACTCCT
>JAIXVI010000152.1 GCA_027483065.1 Planctomycetaceae bacterium | reverse complement strand
GATCTTTCGAAGGACGGCGCATCGCCTGAGAAGCTTGCCTTCACCGCCGCGGCCGACACGCTTGCCGATCGCGAGTTCAAGCAAGTTGGGCGCGCGCCGAGCGAAATCGCGCTGTCGCCCGATGGAAAGACGATGGCGTTCATCGCCGATGGCGACGTCTTCGTGCGCGCCACCGAAGACAAGGCGCCGACGCGCCGCGTCACCGAAGGCGAAGGTCGCGAGCGTGACATCGCGTGGTCGGCCGACGGTTTGACGCTCTACTTTGCGAGCGACATGGACGATGGCGCGGAAGGTTCGGGCGATTCGCTCTTCGCGGCGAAGGTTGCGGAAACGCGCAGCGAGGCGCGCGAGCGCGGCAAGTTGAAGAAGCCTGAGGTGGCGAAGCCGGAGACAAAACCTGAGTCGAAGCCTGAAGTGAAGGCCGAACCGAAGGCCGAACCGAAGCCCGAGGCAGGCGCTGCGCCCGCAAGCGAAACGCCCGCCGCCGCCGCTACACCCGAAGCGGCGAAGCCCGCAACAGCACCAGAAGCGGCGAAGCCCGCAGAAGCGCAAGCGGAGAAGAAGCCCGCGGAGAGTAAGTCGGAGAAGCCGGCCGAAAAGCCAGCGGAGAAAAAGGATCCGAAGCTCGACAGCGGTCGATGGGCTGACGCGGTGCGATTCGATGTGACGCCGCTCGTCGCTGGGCCGCACAACGATCGTCGCCCTGTCGCGTCGCCCGATGGCAAGACGCTCTTCTTCATGCGCGATCTTGCGGATCTCACGCGCCTCGATCTCGCGACGGGCGAAGTCAAGGTGATCCATCCTGGTTGGGATGACGAGACCGAAGTGGTCTTCTCGCCCGATGGCACGCTCATCGCGCTTGCCGAGCACGACCAAGATTTCAACAAGGATATTTGGATTCTCGCGGCCGACGGCTCGAAGCCCGCCGTCAACGTCACGCGTCACCCCGACAACGACGGAAGCCCGCGGTTCTCTGCCGACAATCGCATGCTCGCCTTCACGAGCGAGCGCACGAACGAAGAATTCGACGTGTGGGTCGTGATGCTCGATCGCGATCTTGAGGGCTACTCCACGCGCGATCTTGAGCAGTACTTCAAGGACGCGGCGGAAGCGCAGAAGAAGCGCAAGCCGCTCGAGGCCAAAGCGGAGGCGAAACCTGAGGCCAAGCCTGAAGCCAAGCCTGAGGTGACGCCGGCGGCTCCCGCTCCGGCGGCAACCACTGACGCGCCACCTGAAGCGAAAGATCCTGAAGCGAAAGCACCCGAAACTCCCGCGCCCGCCGCGGAAGCAGCGCCCGCACCAGCGCCCGCGAAAGATCCGTTTGAAGGACTCGAACTCGACGACGCCTATCTCCGCATGCGTCGCGTGACGTCGCTTCCGGGCGACGAAGTGAATCTCGAAATCCTTCCCACCGGCGAGCGCATCGTCTTTGTCGGCACCGAAGGCAAAGATCGAGGCATCTTCAGCGTGAAGTGGGACGGCAGTGAGCAGAAGAAGGTCGCGCCTGGCGCCGCAATCGTCGGGCTGAACTTCGCAGGCGATCGCATCGTCGCGCTCGGTGCTGGCGGTGCGCAAACAATCGGCCTCACAGGCGACGCGAAGAGTTTCGACATCTCGGCAACGAGCGAAGTCGAACTCGCGAAGCGCAACGCGCAGAAACTCGAAGAAGTGTCGCGCATCATGGGCGGCAAGTTCTACAAGAGCCCCGCGGAGAAGGGACTTGATTGGCCGGCGCTGACTGAGCGTTACCGCGACCTCGCGTCGCGCGCGCGCACGGCCGATGAGTTTGATTTCATCGCCAACATGTTCATCGGACACCTCGATGCATCGCACCTCGGTGTGCGTTCTGCGGAATCGGGGAACGGCCCGAGCGCGGCGCCAAGCCGTCGCGCGCAAGGTCGACTTGGTATCGCGACCGTGGAAGCCGAGGGCGGGCGACGCGTGGTTGGCGTGCTCCCTGATTCGCCGGCAGCGCTTGCGAATCCGCGCATTGAAGTCGGCGACACGATCATCGCGATCGACTTTGAGAAGGTCGATGCGACGAAGCCGCTTGAAACGACGCTCGCTGGCAAGATCGGGCAGGAAGTCTTCGTGACGTTCACGCGGCCGCAAGCCGCAAAGGCTGAGGAAGCTGCAAAGCCAGCAGAAGAAGCGAAGCCGGCAGACGCCGCTGCAGTTGCTGAAGTTGCGGCGGTCGAAGTTGCAGAGATCGTGGACGCACCCGCGGCACCTGCCACGCCGGCCACGCCAGCAGTCACGGAACTCGCAGCAGTCATCGTTCCGATGGGTTCGATGGAAGAACGTGCGCTTCGCTATCGCGACGAAGTCCTCGAAAACGCGCGCAAGGTGCATGAACTCTCCGGTGGCCGCATCGGCTACCTCCACATTCAATCGATGGATCAGGCATCGCTCGATCGATTCGAGCGCGATCTTTACGCCGCCGCTGCGGGCCGCGACGCGCTCCTCGTCGACGTGCGCAACAACGGTGGTGGTTTCACCGCCGATCGCTTGCTTGCATCGATCGACGTGCGTCCGCACGCCTACGCGATTCCGCGCGAAGGCGACCTCTCGCGAAAGACGAGTTACCCGCAAGATCGACTTTTCATCCAGCGCTACACGCTGCCGATGGCGATGCTCTGCAACGAGAAGAGTTTCTCAAACGCCGAGATCACCTCGCACGCGTTTAAGACGCTCGGCCGCGGTCCGCTCGTCGGGCAACAAACGGCGGGCGGCGTGATTTCGACGGGTTCTGAAAGCCTCGTCGATGGCACGACCGTACGCATGCCGTTCCGCGGTTGGTACTTGCCCGATGGCACCGACATGGAAGAGAACGGCGCGATGCCGGACTTCGTCGTTCTTCAAACGCCGGAGGATGAATCGCGTGAGTTCGATGCACAACTTGCGAAGGCTGTCGAAGAATTGATGAAGAAGCTTCCAAAGAAGTGATCTCGCAAGCCCGCATCGCGCGGCTTGTGGAGAATGCGCACATGGCGAAGGTCCCGATTCAGTTTTCGACATCACGGCCGCATCCGTGGCACGGGTTGCCCGTTGGTCCGAAGCCGCCAGATGTGGTGCACGCGTTCATTGAAATCACGCCGTTTGACGTCGTGAAGTACGAGATCGATAAGCAGTCGGGCTATTTGCGCGTCGATCGGCCGCAGCGGTCGAGTTCGGTGCCGCCTGCGTTGTACGGCTTCGTGCCGCGCACCTACTGTGGCGCACGGGTTGCGGCGTTGTCGCCAGCATCGACGCGCGGCGACGGCGACCCGCTCGATATCTGCGTGCTCACCGAGCGACCGATCAATCGCAACGAGGTCATTCTCGATGCGCGCGTCGTCGGCGGGATCGAGATGATCGATGGTGGCGAAGCGGACGACAAGATCATCGCTGTCCTCGCGAGTGATCCGGTGTACGGCCGTGCGAGTGACTTGGAAGATCTGCCGAAGGCGCTCATCGATCGGCTTGTCCACTACTTCGCGACGTACAAGACGATGCCTGGCGAAGAGAATCGCGTTTCGATTCGTTCGACGTACAGCGTGACGCACGCGTGGCAGGTCGTTCGCGCCTCGATGGCGGACTATGAGGAATTGATTCTTTGAGCGCTCGCAACCTGCTTCGCAACTTGCTCGCTCTGGCGTGGATCACGCCAGAGCGAGCCGCCGCAGCGGCGACCGCAAGAACAATGAG
>JAIXVI010000109.1 GCA_027483065.1 Planctomycetaceae bacterium | reverse complement strand
GAGCGAAAGCGAAGCGAGTCGCGAGCGCTCAAATTGGCGTGGCTGATGAGAGAGCTCAATCACGCGGCGTACGCGATCATCGACCTCTCACCGCACGCGCAGAATCGTGTCGTCCTTCACCCAGCCGAAGACGGTTGGTGAGCACTCGATCTCAACCCATCCCGGCCGAGCCTCAAGGACGCGGCATTCAGTGCCAGCGGGAAGTGGCTCGGCGATTGTGAGTTCGAAGCCGTCGCCGTTGCCCTTACGCAGCGAGGTTGGACGTTCGAGCACTGCACGGGTGTCGGAATCTCGTCGCGCGAGATCGAGCGCCACGGTTGCCGCGCAGCACACGCCGATCACAGCCGCGATCACCGCGATGCGCCGACGACCGAAGAGAGCGCAGAAGACGGCAGCCCAAAGGAGGATCGTCGCGAGCAGACTGCGTGTGAATTGACCAACGGCGCTCCACATCGCGGTCCATCGCTCGAGCGCGGTCGGAGGTGGGAGCTCGGTCACGCGGAGAACTTTCGCGCGCGCCTCCGCCAGATTCGCCAGAACGCTGCGATCGCCGGGCATGCGTCGATCAGCCGCGTGGTAGGACGCGATCGCGCCACCAAGGCGACCCGCTTGGAAGAGCGCGTTCCCTTCGTTGTAGTAGAACCCGGCCGCATCTGTCTCTTCCGCGAGCGCTGCGAACTTTGCGGCGCTCTCGAGAAACTTCGCGCGCGCGACTTCGGGATCCGATGATTGAAGTGCGAGGCCTTCGGCGTACAACGATTCGGCACTCGCTGCTTGAGCCGCATCGACCTCTTTCGCTGGACGCGTTTGCGCGAAGAAAACGGCGACAAACAGAGCAGCGATCGCGGCGAGCACAAGCACGGCGATCATGGTGGGAGCAATCGCGCCACGGCGTGCGTACGCAGATCGAACGCGCGGAAGCGATGGTCGCGACGACACGGTGAATCCCTTCATCGCGTTGCTCCTGACATCGAGTGCGTAGGTATCGCGCGGTCGACTGTGTCGATCACACGGCGAATCTCCGCGTCGTCTGTGTGCGCTCCGCCGTATCGTGCGCGTTCGAGGAAACGCAGCACGCGTTCAAGTTCAGCAATGGTCTCCTCGCTCGTACCTCGGGCGCGAAGTGCTTGCGTCGCATCGCCGCGCGAGAATCCAGTATCGGCCGAGCCGAGTCGAGCGGCGACGAACGCGAGAAGTGCGCGCTCCTTCTCGTCGGCGGTGACGGCCGCGGCGAGTGCGCGCTCGCAGTGGGTGCGTGCGAGTTTCGCGCGACGCCCCGCGCCGTCGCGGCGGAAGCGCGAGCGGAGGAGTGGGGTTCCGCCCAAGACTCCGAGCGCGATGATCGGTGGAGCGAAGGCAAGCGCCGCGCCGCGCGCGGTGATGGTCGGCGCGCGCGTGACGTCCGCAGGTGACATGTTCGCGACGAGTCCGCCTGCAACTTTGGTGGTACCCGTCGCGACGCTCGCCGCGATGGGTTCGCGCGCCTCGTCTTCGGCGTTCAGTTCCACGTTCGCCTTCGCGATGGCGCTTGGCCGGACTTGCAGCGGAATCGCAGCGCTTCGGATCGTCGAGTACTCGCCCGTTGCTGGATCGAAGTAGGAGAATTCGATCGGCGGAATCTCGCGAACCGCATCGGTGGTTGCACGAATCGACTGGGTGAAAATCTTCGAACGGCCTTCGACGACACCTGCGGCGGCATCGCGCGGCACTCGGAAACTCTCGGCGAGATCGCGTTGGGCAGCAACGTCTGGCGCAAGTAGGCCCTCAAGCCCCGCGGTGCCCGAGGTATCCGTCAGCCGAATCGTGAGCGTGATCGGTTCACCGACCGCAACATCAACAGGCTTCGCGGCCACATCAAGCGTGAAGCGACCGACTGCGCCGTTCCACGTCGCGGGGCGGCCACCATCGGGTGGCGTTCGTACGTCGACACTCTCGACCGTCGGCACGATGCTGACCGGGCGCGACTCTGCGAGCGTGAGGCGATTCTCGAAGAAAACGTCATTGCCGCGCACGAGGCGAAGCGGGTAGTTCATACGCACGCGCACGTCGCCGATCGACGGAGTGCCCGACGCGATTGGATCGAAGGGCTTCTCGATCGCGTAGACGATGTACTCATTTCCATCGATCACTTGCACTTCGCCGCGCGGACGCCGATTCTCCGACGCGAGTTTTTGCAGTGCGCTTCCGAAGATTCCCCACTCGCTCAAATCGTCCGAGATGAGACTCCACATCGAGCCTTCGTCGAGGGTGATTCCAAGTCGGTCATCGCGATAGCGTTTGATGGCAAGGTCAAGCACCATGACGCCTGCTTGTCCCACGTACATCGGCGAAGGTTTGCAGCGCACGGTTGCGCGCATAAGGTCGCCGACCTCCGAAATCTTGACCTCGAGCCGGAACGGCTTCGTGGTGTATTCCTCGCCGCCTGCACGCACGGTGAACGCGGGCACCACGTAACTTCCTGGACGCTTCGGGACGATTTCGTAACCGATGTTCACCGTCGACTTGCGCGTCGTACGCCCGTTGATGATCTGCGTTGAGGACATCGTCTGCTCCCCCGGAAGCCGACGAATGTCGAGCCCATCGACATCACCGATGAATGGTCCCTCGAAGTCGGGCACGTTCTCGATGCTGACCGCGACGCGAACAGGCTCGTCGACGTAGGCGTCTTGCGCCGAAACTTGCACGGAAACCGCTTGCGCGTCAACGCGCGCAGCGAGCGTCAGCCCCGCGAGGATTGCTAGAACGACGAGAAATGGTCTGAAGAGTCGGGGATACATCGAGCAATTCCGTCTGTCGAAGTGGTCGCGAGTCGTTGATTGCGCGTTGGAGCGCGATTGAACTTACCAATCCTTGGGAGCAGGTTGCGTTCGTGCGCGTTCGCGGGCGAGTCGATCGAAGAGTCGTTGTCGTTCGCGGTCGCGAATTTTCTGTAGCAGTCGCTCCACTTCCTGCTTCGTCATCGGCTTGCGTTCTGCTTCGGCCGAGCCTTGCGGGTTGGACTGTTGTTGGTTCTGGGTTTGCTGATCTTGCTGCTGTTGTTGCTGTTGCTGCTGTTGCTGATCCTGCGGCGTCTGTTGTTGATCCTGATTCTGGCCCTGTTCTTCGCGCTGCTGTTGGTTCTGTTGCTGCTCTGACTGTTGGTTCTGTTGCTGCTCTGACTGTTGGTTCTGTTGCTGCTGTTGATTCTGCTGCTG
>JAIXVI010000098.1 GCA_027483065.1 Planctomycetaceae bacterium | reverse complement strand
GAGCAAGGCCTGCCCAAGCGCGTTGTTGATCTTGTGCGCGCCTGTATGTGCGAGGTCTTCGCGCTTCAGCCAAATCTGCGCGCCGCCGGCGTGCGCGGAAAGTCGCGGCGCCGCGGTGAGTTGCGTTGGTCGACCGACGAACTCGCGCAGCAATCGATCGATTTCACCGAGGAAACTCGGGTCTGCGCGCGCCGCGCGATAGGCTATGTCGAGTTCTTCGAGCGCAGCGAGCAGCGTCTCGGGCACATAGCGGCCGCCGAACTTGCCGAAGCGACCGGATGCGTCAGGGACCTGCGTGAAAGAAGCGGTCGTCATGGTGAAGGAACCTTCGCGCGTCGCGCGTCGCAAGACTCACGCGGTCGCGGTTTTCCCGCGTTGGAAGAACATCAGGGCGGGCCCGCTCAACGCATACACCACGAATCCTGCAGCGAGCGCCTCGGTTGGCCACCAAATCGCAAGAAGAACGGGCACAACAATGCGAAGAAGGCTGCGGAATCCGCGACGCGAACGCAGGACTTTGTTCGCGAAGTGCGAATAACGGATGTTCGAAATCATCGCGAACGCAGCGATCGCCGTGACGACGGGAATGCCGAGCGCCGCGACGCGCGCGAACGTCAAGCCTTCTTCGATGCCTTCGTGCTTATGCAACAAATGCTGGTGCAGCACGATCAAACTTGCGACGGTGCCACCCGCGCCAGGCGACGGAAGCCCGCGGAAATAGAGGTGATCTTCTTCCTTCGCGCTGCGCACTTCGGCGTTGAAGCGCGCGAGTCGCAACGCGGTGCAACACATGTAGAACGCGGCGATCGCCCAGAGGAACTTCGCATACGCGTTGTCGGCGGGGCCAAGAATCGCGAGGCCTTCGGCGGGGCCGTAGTAGTGACTCACGAGGCGCAGCGTCATGAACGCGGGCGCGACACCGAAGGTAATCACGTCGGCGAGGCTATCGAGTTGCGCGCCGATGTCAGAGGTCGAGCGCGTGAGGCGCGCGACGGATCCGTCGATCGCATCGAAGAACATGCCGAGGAAAATCAGCGCACCCGCGACTGTGAGCGTCGACCAACCAAAGGAGGTGTCAGCAATCGGCTTCGCGGCGTAATGAATCGCGGCAAATCCGCAGATCGCATTTCCGAGCGTCAGCAGCGTCGGCAGCACGCTTGCCGCGCGACGACGACGGGTTCGACGTGCGCTGGTCTCGCGAAGATCTTGTGGGGCGGTTGCGGTCATGGATGGACTGTCGAGAGGCTCGTCTGCAGCAGAGGCTGTTCAGGTGGAGCGGCGGGGGATGGATCGACTGGCGTTTCGGTGGGAGTTTCGGGAGGCGTCTCGGTGGGAGTTTCGGTGGGAGTTTCGGTGGGAGTTTCGCGGAACGACTCTTCCGAAGCGTCACGCGGCTCGTTCTCGCGAACCTCGGTGGTGCTTTCACTCGGAGTCGCGAGAGGATCCTTCCCCGGCGAACTTGGCAGGATATCGGCGAATTTCGGCTCGATCACGAGTATCAGTGCGCGGTCGGGGAACGGCCGACCATCAAAGAGCAGCGCCGCGCGGGTTGGCGGAGGTAGCGCGGGTGGATCGGCGCCTTCTTCGGGTTCCGGCGGCACGAACGGCTCTTCGAGAATGATGAGCGCCTCGTCGGACGCGAGTTCGAGGGCGACACGCGCGCCTGCGAGGTCGGTCATGCGTTCGCGCGCCGCGGATGGGTCCATCGAAACGCCCACCAGTCGGTTTGGCGTCATTCCTACGCGAAACTCAAGTCGCGCGGCGGCAGCATCGACGGTCGGAAAACACCAGCCACGCATCGCGAGTCGAAGGAGGCCCTCATCTGATCGAACGGCGCGGCCATCGGAGAAAAACGCTTGGCCCTGCGCTACCTCGACGGTCGCGAGGTCGGTGATAATCTCCGCTTGCCCTAAGACAGTCCGGCGCGCCGCGCGCGAGGTCGCAGGCGCGTCTTCGCGTGCTTTTTCAAATGCTGCCGCGATACTCGGCACGCTCGCTGCTTTCACACGAAAGAGCAGCACGCCGTCGCGCGCGAGCGGCGAAGGAATGCGCACGAGTTCGCCACTTGCCTCCAACTCCCGCAGCGCACTGCGGCGCGCTTTCGGATCGATCGCGACAAACCAACGCACGAGTTCAAGCCCGAGTGTCGCGGTCACGCGTCCGTTGCGCGTTTCTGGTGTGGGCTTTTTCGTCGTCGTAGCGTTCCGTCGTGTCGGCGCGCAGGAGATTGCACTCGTGCATACTGCTGTAGAAATCGCGACGCACACCGCGACGTACACGGCGAGCGAAAACGCGGCGCGCGCGCGCAGGAATTGTGACGACGCCGTTCTCATGCGTGTGTCATGCGTGTGTCATGCGTGTGTCATGCGTGCGCGCGAGGTTCCGCGCCGTTGAGATGATCGATGAGTGCGCGCAATCGACTCCACGCCTTGCGGTTAAATCGGAACGCGATGCGCGGGAGATCGCGATGTTCTTCTTCCTCTTCGAAGGCGGTGACTGTGCGGAATGAGCCCTCGACGCAGAGTTCTGCACGGAACTTCCGTTCGATTTCGGCGAGCTCGTGTTCGGTCGGCGGCGTGAGAAGCCGCAAGACCAGTTCCTTGCCGACAAAACGCATCGAGTGATAGCGGCGGTAGAACGTCGCAACTTCTTCGACCGCCTTCGCTGGATCGGTGTGAATCGTGTAGAGCCCACGATCTTCCGGTGAAATCAAGCGGCGGCGCGCAAGTGGAAGCACGCAACCCTCTTCCCAACTCTTCCAGTAATCGCCACCCGCGTGCTCGACGAGCACGACCGGCACGAGATTCGATTTGCCAGTTTGAATGAGCGTGAGCGCTTCGAAGAGTTCGTCTTGCGTTCCGAAACCGCCGGGGAATACGGCGACCGCGTCGGAGTGCGCCATGAACATCAACTTGCGCGTGAAGAAGTAGCGGAAGTTGACGAGTTTCGGATCGCCATCGATGACCGAATTCGCGCCCGCTTCGAAGGGAAGTCGAATGCGAAGCCCGAAACACTTCTCGACGTCTGGCCCTTCATGACCCGCCTTCATGATGCCGTCGCCTGCACCCGTGATGACCATCATGCCAGCCGCGGAAATCAGTTGGCTGAACTCGCGCGCGAGGATGTAATCAGGGTCGGTCGGCGGTGTACGCGCGCTTCCAAAGATCGAGATCTTGCGCGTGCCACGATACGGATTGAAGATGCGGTATGCGTGTCGCATCTCTTTCAGCGCGCTTCGCACAAGTTTGAGTTGCCCAAGATCCGCGCCATCGGCAACGAGTTTGAGGCTCGAGAGCATCATCTCTGCGACGAGTTCGCGCGCCTCGTGCGACGGCTTGACGCCCGTGGTCGTGAAGAACGAATCAACGGCCGCTTCGATGTGCGAGAGATCCAAATGTTCTGGACGTTGCGGTTCTGGGCGTTGTTCGGTCATGGCGTGGGTATCGCGGAAGAGGGCGGTGTTGTTGAAGCGTTCGCTGGATTTGTCGCGGGCGCGCTTGATTCGTTTGGCGGAGTTGAAACGGGCGTGTTCGGTGCGGGCGTGGGTGTCGTCGGCGTGATTGGCATCGTCGGCATTGCAGCTGCTGCGGGAATCGCAACGACGCTTGTTTGTGGATCGCCGAGCGTGCCGCGAATATCGATCGCGAAGAGTTGATTCATCACACTTCCGATGACATCGCTCAAGATCGGAACCGTACCCTTCGGGAAGAATCGCATCGCGAGCGCGAATGTTGGAATATCCAACTTTCCCTTTCCGTTCAGCGTCAGCGTTCCGGTTGTCAACGTGCAGGTATCGAGATCGACGGTGTCGCCCTGAATGGTGAAAGAGGTGCTGAGCGTCTTCAGCGCTGCGTTGATCGGCAACATCAATTGCGTGAGTTGCAAGGCGCGCATCGCAATCGGCGCATCGGCGAGTCGCGCGTCGTGCACAGCCGCACGCCCCCAACCCTTTCGGCCTGCGACGTCTTCGGGAGTCGAACCCATCGGGCCTTCGACCTCGAGTACGCCTGCGACGCGTCCGTCGGCGCCGGCGTTCGCTGTGGTGCGCTCTGACTCTCGTGCGGGATCGCGCACAAGTAAGTAATCGGCACCTGCGACCCGAACACGCACTTGATAGCGATCGGCTTTGAAATCGGTCCGTGCCGCGACATCGAAGCGGCCGAGCGCGAAGTCGCCGGCACCAGCAATGTTGAGTGCATCGCCTGTCGCATCCGTCGACAGGTTGATGATCGAAGCGCCCATCAGTCGCTCAAACACCGTCGCACGCGAAGAAACGACGCGCGCTTCAAACTTGACAGGCGTCGTCGTGCGCGGCGTGTACTCAAGCGAGAACGGAAGCGACGCATTCATCTCTGTGAATGCAACGCCTGTCTCGAATGCAGCGGCATCGAACGTCGCTGCACCCTTCAAGTGGTAGAGCTCCATCGGATCAGTGCCCTGCGGCGACTGATCTTGCCAACGTGCGGTGATTTCGTCGAGTTGCAGCGTGAATCGGCCTGCAGACGTGAGATCAATCGCGGTCGCAGAAGAATCGAGTGGTGGGGGCAATTGCGCGCGAAGTCCGCGTGTGAGTTGTGGCGCGTCGATCGAAAGCGTCGCCGCGAGCGTGTTGACTCCTTTCGTCGCGTTTGATTCAACTGAACCAATCGAGCGCACGCTTCCGTTCGACGTTTCACTCGCTTGCGCAACATTGCTTCCGTTCGATGTCACTTGTTGCGGCGACTTCGAAGCCTCGGTTGCGTTCGGCGCAAATGTTCCGGCGACGTTCCAGCGGACGCCCGCAGCGTCGGCGTCGATCTTCGCAGCATCATCGAAGAAAACTTCTACGCGTGCGTCGCGAGCACCCGCAGCAAGCGACTTCGGCTTGACCGTGATCGACTCGCGGGGCTCACCGATGTAGTGCGCGTCGAATCGGCCGCTCGCTGATTCGGACCGCATCCATCCGACGACGGCGTTCGCTCGCGGCGCAAGCAGTTCCCGCACGAGTGGCGATTCGAAGCGGCAATTCGCGAGTTGCGCATCGAGTGGCGTGGAGCCTTCCGCAGCGGCCATGGAAAGCGGGCCGGAGAGCCGAAGAATTCCGTCGTCTTGATTGCCGTCCGAAAGTCTGAACTCGAGGCTCTCAGCGCGCAGTGCACTTCCTGAAACGGCGATGCGGCCCGCAACGCGATCGGCGCGCACGCGGCTTCCATCAAGTGTGATCTCGAGCCAATCGGGCGTGAGAACGCCTTCAGTTTCAGCGCCCTTTGCGGAAACAGTCCGACGAACCTTTCCATCCATCGAGCCCGACGGCCCGTAGCGCGTGAATCGCGCTTCGGCCGTCGCGGGATCGGCGGCGAGATAGCCTTCGAACGCGCGGTCGATCGGAAGATCGTTGAGTTCGAGTTCGATCGAACTCGCTGGTCCGTCGAGATCGGTGAAACCGCGTGCGACGACGGATCCACTTCCGTGACGACCAACGCATTGTTCAAACGTGAGTCGCTCAGGCACGATGTCAATCTGGGCGGCACACTCTTCGAGCGTGAAATCAGTCGGCCACGGGAGACCTTCGTCGGCAAGCCAGGCGCGACCCGCGGCGTCAGGCGCAGCGGTGCCGCCAGAGAACGCAATGCGGAAGCGGAAATCCTCGCGACCATCTGGTTTCGACGTCACGAGTCCGTTGAGTTCGATCGCGCCGGAAAGTCCGAGCGCGCGCAAGAGTTCGCCGCCGGGAGCGAGTTGCTCGCCAGGCCAACCCGATGGAATCTCATCGCCATCGTGCGGAATCGCGGCAAGCAATGCGGGATTGAGCGTGTCGCCTTTGTCGGTGATTTCAATGAGCGGGCGAAGGTCACGGCCGCCCTTGCCATCGCGCGGAATGTTCACCGATCCTGAGACGTTGAAGACGCCGCCCGCGGGAGTCGTCGCGGTGAGGCCGCCGCCGCCAATGACAATCGCTTCATCGAGGACTTGGAAGCGACCTTGCTTGATGCGCAGGGGATACGGGAAACGGCCGAACATCACGCCCGCATCGCGCACTTCGACATTGCCTGTGACATAGATCGGTTGTCCGAATCCGGCCGGCGAATAGACCCGCATCTGAAAACCGCAACGCCCGCCGAGCGCGAAGGGGCCCGCGGCGATGGAGCGTTCGAGCCGTTCGCGTGTCGCGCGGTCTGGATCGTCCTCGCTCAGTCGCGCGAGCTGCTGACGTTGTTCGACAAGCAGCGCCGCGTCAGGCAGAAGGCCCGCCTTCGCCATTCCCGATGCAGCGCGTTGATCGAAGAGAAGTTCGAGCGCTTCACGTGCACCGCCCTCGAAGCTCGCGAAGAGCGTCGCGTCGATTGGTGCGTCGTCACAGCGAATGTCAAGATCAATCTCTGCGCCGCTCGCGATGCCGTCGAGTCGACCTTCGATGGACACGGTAACTTCAGGGGTTTCTGCGGCATTCGCGGTGTTCGCCGCATCGACAGGCCGACGAGCCTTTCCGACGATGCGTTCGACGACGAGATTGTCGCCCTCGAAACCAATCGTGCCGGAGACATCGACGAGCGGATATGGAAACTCTTCGAAGGCGCCAGCGCAGCGCGAAAGTCGCAGCATGCCGCTTGATTGCAGTGGCGCAGGCTTTCGATTCTTGTCGGGGGAGCCACGTTCAAATCGCGTGTCGACATCGATCGTCCATTGGACGATGTTGAAGTCGGAGAGAATCTTGACCGCCGCTGTCGGAAGTTGCAGTGTGTCAGGCGCACCTTGCGTGATGACGGGCGATGAGAATTGCGGAATCGATGCGGTGAGCGTGAACGGCGCGATGCGTGCGGCTTCTTCGAGCCAGGTGTCACGCTTCTCCCACGTAAATGGCTCGAGATCGGCGCGCGGAATATCCAGTTGAAACGCACACTCGAATGGCACGGGAATCACAAGTGCCTCTGGATCGCGCGCGCCGAGTTCGCCTTTGAGACCGCGAAGTTCAACGCGATCGGTCGAAACACGCAGTGTCCCTTCGCGCACCGTCATGCGCGGCGCGCTCTTGAGCGACACAGGCTTTCCGCCGGCGAATCCGCTCCACGCGTCTTCGAGGCTCGCTTCGCCGAGAGCGTCGAGTGGTAGATCGAGCGCGACGCCTTCGACATCGAATTCCGCGAAGGGCTCGCTTGAGGGCGAATACTCAAATCGGCCGCGCTTCAGTCGTCCGTCGAGCGAGAGTTTGCGCGTCCATTCGCGCACGGCAATCGGCGCGATCGCGAGCTCGTGGTTGTCGACAACCAAGTCATCGACCTCAAGGGAGAGTGCTTGATCGGTCGGTGAAAACTCGCCCTTGATCGTTCCAACACCAATGTTCCCGTCGGTGTCAGGACGGCCCGTCAATTGCAGTTGGTAGCGTGGCTTCGCGTCTTCAAGTCGTTGCAACGTTCCGCGGAATCGCAGTTCTCCGAGGCGCGTGTAGCGATCGTTGTCTGCGATGCCGTTCTCGATGACGAGTTCTTCGATCGTGACCGCGGGTGGATCGATGAGCTTGTCATCCGCCGAGTCATCTTTCGTCGGTACGTCGGGGCGGAGATCGAGCAGCGAGAACGAGTTGGGCTCGTTCGCGCGCTCGGCGAGGCGGAGTTCGAGTCGATTGACCGAAACCGCACGCACCGTCAGTTTGCCGATGAAGAGTTCCCACGGCGAAAACTCGACGTGCACGCGATCGGCGTAGGCAAGTTGCCCTGTATCGCCCGCCCAGCCGTCCACGCGAATGCGCACATCTTCAAGGACAAGCGTGTCGAATCCATCGAGTGCAATCTTCGATGCGGCGACGGGGCCGCCGATCGCTTTCGTTGCTCGCGGCAGAATGATCGAAACCAGCGTGGAGGGTCGCGTGAGATAGAAGAGACTTGCCGCACCGACGATCGTTCCAAGGACGAGAAGTCGCACCACCGTCCGTGTTCGCGGCAGTCCGAATCGCTTCGATCGCGGCGCAGCACTCCTTTGCCCCTCGCGATGGTCTTGGGATGTCGGCGTTCGATCAGATTGCATGCAGGAGGGACGAGGAGGGGCGGACGGAAGCGAGCGCAAAGAAGGCCAGGCGGCGATGCGCGTTGTTGTCGCTTCGAGCCGTCGCGCGCAGGCGTCGGATTCTACGAAAGTGCATGCAGTTGTTGCTGCCCAAGCAGCACGAATTCGTCGATGAAGTGCCCTCGAGCAGGTGGTGTGCTGTGTGAGGTGCGCGTCGGTTGTTTCTCGGGTGCATTGCCTGAGGCGGATCGGAGGAACATGAGTGTTCGCGCGGGATTCGTATGATGCGCGCCGCGCGAGTACCGATCAGGTGCGAGTGCCACCTCGACTCGAGTACCACTGAGACATGTCGCCAGAATCGCCCAACCCAACGTCGCCTCACTTCGCGCGTCGTACAGCCCTCATCACCGGAGCGTCGCATCGCGTTGGGCGTGCGATCTCGCTTGAACTCGCACGGGCTGGATTTGACTTGGTCCTGACCTACCGATCTCGGGCGGACGAATGTGGTGAAACAGCGCGACTTGCGATGGAAGCGGGGCAGGCAGCCGGATTCGCGATCTCTGCTTCGACGCACGCGCTCGACTTGTCTGACACGAAGGCTGCAGAGGAGTTTGCGCGTGCTCGTGCGGCGGTATGCGGCACGGCAGGAGGTGGTGGCGGAGGCACGGCGACTGCTATCGATGTTCTCGTGCACAACGCTTCCGAGTATCGCGCGAACACCTTCGGCGCGACTTCCGCGGGTGATCTTGAAGTCGCGCACCGCGTCGAAGTGGTATCTCCCTTTCTGATGACGCAGGCGTTGCGTGAGCCGCTGTCGCGTTCGATGCTTCCCGGCGGAGCGTCGGTGATCTTCTTCAGTGATACGTACGCGCTCGGTCGTGCGCGCGCAGGCTTCACGCCGTACATGGTTGCGAAAGCCGCGGTCGAAACGCTCGCGCGTCAACTCGCGGTCGAGTTGGCACCGAAGGTTCGCGTGCATTGCATCGCGCCAGGTGTGATTCTTTGGCCGGACGATTTTCCGAGTGCCGCAAAGGACGCGATTCTCGCGCGGACGCCACTCGCTCGAACGGGTACCGCTGAAGATGCAGCGCGTTTGGTGCGATTTCTCGCGTTGGAAGCGTCATTCGCGACCGGCGAGACCATTCGCATCGACGGTGGTCGCGCGTTGCGATGAGCGGGGGTGCTTCGGGCGCATGCCCGCGTTTCGCGGGTTCCATGAGCACGTCGATCGGGCTCGAGTATTCGTCGAACTGAATAGTCGTCGCCGGGAATATGCGTCGAGAGGAATAGTCGTCGAAACGAATACAGCTCACGAAGACTTGCGCTCACGAAGACTCCCGCTCACGAAGGTTTGTGTTCACGAAGCAGTCGAATCGCGGGCTCAATCCGTGCGCGTTGTGCGCTTCCCCCGAAAAGGCCATCCAACGCGGAAAGTTCTGATGCGGCGCGTGCCTCATTTCCAGCACG
>JAIXVI010000093.1 GCA_027483065.1 Planctomycetaceae bacterium | reverse complement strand
TCGCGGTCGCCGCTGCGGCGGCTCCCTCTGGTGCAATTCACGCCAAAGCGAGCAAGTTGCGAAGCAGGTTGCGAGCGCTCAAAGTTGTCGTGTCACCCGCGAAAGCGAGCAAAGCGGCGGTCGCGAACCGAAGGTTCGCCCCGCCGCTGGTTGCGTGTACTCGATCACGCTTGACGCATCACCCGCCAAAGCGAGCAAAAGCGAAGCGAGTCGCGAGCGCTCAAATACGTCAGGGCTGTCCGCCGGTCGGCTGGATCGGGTACGGGCTCAGCGCGCTTGGCTTGTCGGTCAGCCAGAAGCGACCGAGGTCGTTCCACATGCTGCGGAGATCCTGATTCGCGTTCATCGCCCAGTTCACGTCAACATCGACGGGGCGCTCTGAGGTGTTCATCAACTCAGGCGTCAGGTTGCCCGTGATCGACTTGAGGTCGGTCTTGTTCGGGTCGGAGGCGCAGCCAACGAGTCCGAGGGCGAGAAGGGCAGCGGTAGCGATCGCGGTCTTACGAATCATGAATTCTTCCTCGAGGTCGCACATCATGCGGGAACGATCGCAGCGTGTCAAACGACCGAAACTTCCGGGGAAGCGGCGACTTTGCGCTCGGACGGGCTCACAGGCTCCGTCTACACTCGGCCCCGACGCCTCGCGACCCCTGCGGGCGGACTGCTAGGCACATCGCCTCGAACCTTGCTTGACCCCAAGGGATCGGCGAGTTCCGCGACGAAGACCAGGCCTCCTTTGCGCACCGCGCATCGAGTGGAAGGTCGGGATCGATGGACGTCGAACCCACCTTGCATTGGGGTTCGAGCGCTCGTCCCTGGCTGGCGCGGATTCTCCATTGTGGGCGCCGCGCTCGGAGACGTTTCGTCTTCCGAATCCTCCCGACGGGGTCGCGGGGCGTCGCGTTCCTTCACAGCTTGCGTAGAGGGCTTGCGCGAACGGCCAACACCCCGCGCGTCATTCGCTCGGTGGGGTGCGCTGTTCCATCCATCGTCGAGCAGGCGACGGGGCATTCATGCGCTCGATCGCGACAGGAATCTCAACGCTGCCCTCGAATCGCCTGGTGAGAATGATGGGCGGCGCGGTTCGATCGTCGTCCGTCGCGAGGTATTGCGCGTAGGCGGCGAGTTGCGCGTCGCCACGGATCCGGAGCGACCAGCGGCGATCCTCAGCCGTATCGTCGCCCGTCGGCGCGGCCCAAAGTCGGCCCAGCGCCTCGACGTCTTCTTCCGAAGGGAACCACCGTGGGGAAGCGCCTGCAATCCCGCCGCGCCACCAAATGCGGCTCGTGCGGCGCGGAATGCCCTCCTCGAGGAGTTCCACCGCAAGCCCGATTGCGACATCGGTGAAGCGCTCATCGGCGGTGGCAGCAGTGTTGAAGCGAAGTCCCGCGCGCGGCGTGCCCGATTTCCAGACGACAAGTCCTTCAGCAAACGCGGCGGCAACAGCGTCGCGGAGTGCGCCGTCCGATTCGGCGATCAGCGTGCCGTTTGGTGGGCGTGCCGATTGCGGCGCTGGAATGGCGATCTCGACGGGTGAGGTGTTGGTCCACGCTTCATCGCTGCCGCGGATCCGGTGCGAAAGCGTGACTTGGCACGTTGTCCCGAGGAGTTCCGGCTTCGCGGCGAGGAGTAAGCCTGGCGCCCGGCCGCCCGGCTCAAAGCTCGCCTCGCGCTGTGTGCCGTCTGCAAACTTCACCGTTGCGAGACCCTCCACGAACGACGGCCACCACACTTCTGCGTCGAGCACAAGAAGCGGGGCCGTCGCGTCGCCGGGCAGCACGTCGAGCGAAATGCGCGGTGGCACATCGATGAGCGGCAGGAGCGACGCATCGTTGCGCGGCACTCGTAGCAGCAATGCGCGGCCGACTTGCCCGTACTTCGCCTTCCAAACATCGCTGGAAGGCGGCGCATCGGAGTCGCCTTCTGCGAAGACGCGCACCGCCCGTGCGAGTTGCGCCTCATCGAGGTCACCGGCCGAGATGCGCTGCGCGACTTCCCACGGCGCCGATCGATAGCCGCCGTCGGCGAACCACGGTGTTGCGGAGAGCAAGATCGACGTCGGAGCGACGGACCATGGCCCCCGATCAAGAAAGCGCGTGCGAGCTGCGAACGCGATCGCGACAACACCGAGGAGCGCGAATCCTCCACGCCAAGGCGAGCGTCGCGTGCGGCCCACGTCGTTCTCGTCCCGCGCAAGATGACCACACTCGGCGCAGCGGAGGCCGTTTGGGCCAAGTTCATGCCAACAGCGCGGGCACCGTCGCCGACCGTGTGCTGCGTCACCCGCGAAACTTCGAGCGGCAAGCGCGGTCAGCAAGACGATGCTTGCGAACGAGCCGATCGAGAGGAACCAAGAAACGAGGTCGGACATGCTCGGGTTCGCTGGGAGGAAGACGTTTGAACAGCGGCCGCGTTGGTCACGCGTTCAAGCGTCCGCGCCAGCGTACGTGCGCGCACCTGTGCGCGTCACTTCGCATGACTTTACTTCACGTCACTTCACGAACGCCCAGCGAATCAGTTCCTTCGGCGTGGGTGGCTTGCCTTGCATGAGGACGCCGACACGGAAGATCCGTGCCGCAACCCACAGCATGCCGTACGCACAGGCAAAGCCCCACACGATAGACAGCGCCGTTTGCCAGACCGGAATTGGCTCCGTCGCAGCAGTGAGACGCAGAATCATCACGAACGGGATCGCAGGCGGGATGAAACCCGTCACCGTGGCGAGAAGACCGTTCGGGTTGTCAATGATCGGCGCCCACAGCATGAGCGGCACGATGAGCACCATCATCACCGGCGTGACGAGCGATTGTGCCTCGCGCAGATCGCTCACCGCGCTACCAACCGCGGCCATCATTGCGCTCACCATGACGTACGCCATGACGAAGTAGATCGCGAGATAGACGAGATGGACAAGCGGCACGAGGTCGAGCATCGCCGCGGCCGAAAGGCCTGCGAGTCCGAGTCCGCCGTACATCACGAGCATGACAAGACTGACGAGTGAGTAGCCCGCGATTTTGCCGCCGAGGAGTTGCATCGGGCTGACTGCCGCGAGCAACACTTCCATGACCTTGTTCGACTTCTCTTCGATCGTCGTCGTCAGCAAGTAGTTCGCGCTCGTGAAAATCGAAATCCACAAGAGCATCATGAACGCACCGGGAATGATCAGGCGAAACTCGGTGTGTTCTTCGGCTTCTGCGCCCTTCGGGGAGATGCGCGTTGCGGCGGGTTCAGGCACCGACGCGAGTCGCTCGATGAGCGCTGCGTCGACGCCGCTCCGCGCGATGCGTTCTTCTTCGACGGCGCGTCGCAGCGCGCGCGAGATTTGCCGCACGTGCTTTGGCGAGAGTGAACTTGGAATGAGCAGTTCAATCGGCTTCGATTCTGTGGCTGGATCGAGCGCCGCGTCGGTGATGACCGCGCCCGCAAGCACGAGCCCGTCGCGCACTTCGGTTTTCACCTGCGCGGTCGCCGCGTCGAGCGTTTCGCGCGACGATTCACCGCGCCATTCCACTTCGATCTTCTGCGGCGCGAGGTCAGATAGACGCGACATCGCGTCGGCGGACGTCGCAGGATTGGTTGCGCCATCTTTCGGCATCGTCTGGAGTTCATCCGCGATGTCTTCGATCGACGGCGGTTCCGCGAGAATCGCTTTGGCACGCGGAAGAATCGCTCCCGACGGATCGATCACGACGATCGTTCCGACGAGCGGAGGCGACTCGCGCGAAAGAAGCAGCGGAATCAACGCGAACACGCCGAACATCAAGACGGGAACAGCGATCGCGCCAAAGATGAAGCCCTTTGTGAGCGCGGTGTGTCGGAACTCGCGCCATGCGACGAGTGCGACTTTCGCGAATGCGGATTGTTGTGGTCGTTCAGGCATCGATCCGAGCTCCCTTCGCGTCGGCGCCGCCGACGATTTCGACGAAAAGGTCGTCGAGGTTCATGCGTCGAAGTGCCATCGATCGCATCGGCGCGATTTCCAGTGCCGCGCGCATGGCGTCGGCAGCGTCGGTTCCCTCCGCAAGATCGAGATCAACAGCGCCGCTCTCACGAACATGCGCTCGCTCGGCAATACCGCGTGCGACGATTTCGTGCGCAAATGCCGGCGCATCCATCTTCGGTTCGCAGAGAAGCCCGCGGTCGTCGTGGCGCGCGTGGAGTTCCGTCATCGACGCATCGAGCACCTTCTCGCCGCGGTTGATCAACACAACCTTGTCGCAAAGTGCTTCGGCCGTGTGCATCTGGTGCGTCGAGAAGATAATGGTTGCACCGCGCGCTTGTTCGGCGCGGATCAAGTCAAGCACGATGCGGCCATTCACAGGGTCGAGACCCGAGAAGGGCTCGTCGAGGATCAAGAGATCGGGCGCGTGAATGATCGACGCGAGCAGTTGGATCTTTTGCTGCTGACCTTTCGAGAGTTCTTCACAGCGCCGTTTCGAGACGCCTGGCAACGCGAGTCGCTCGAGCCAATCATCGATGCGCCGCGAGAGTCCCGTGGAGTGGACACCCTTGAGGCGCGCCATGAAGCCGACGAATTCGCCGACCTTCATCTTGCGATAGAGCCCGCGATCTTCGGGGAGGTAGCCGATGCGATCCTTCATCGTGAGCGCATTCGCGCCCATCACTTCGACGCGGCCAGCGTCGGGCGAGATGATCGACATGATCATGCGGATCGTGGTGCTCTTGCCAGCACCGTTTGGGCCGAGAAATCCGCAAAGCGAGCGCTCAGGGATTTCAAGCGAGATTCCTTTGACAGCTTGCACGCTGCCGAAGCGCTTTTCAACGTGATCGAGGCGCACTGCGAGTGCGCCGCGAGAGGAGGGAGAAGCCGAAGGCGACATGGGCGCGGAGTGTAGCCGTGGCCAGTGCGCTGCCGACGAGGCGATCACCCCGTTGTTGCTTTGCTTTGCAAAAAGTCAACAAGAGAGAATGCGCGCCGTCGGCGGGAGAATCGCTCGGCAAAATCGCTCATCCCACTCGTTCGATCCCGCGAGGGCTCGTGCGCAGCAACGATGCGAGACTCATGGATTCAGTTGCGCTCGTTTGGCGACGCAGGCGCGGCAGGAACCGCGGGTGCCGCGGGGTTTGCCGAACTCGGCGGCTTCGTTGCGGCTGGCTCGATGCCGCTTGGCGCGCGAATCGCGTCTGGTGTAAGCGTGTCAACGGCAACGGTCGTGTAGACGAGTTCCGTTTCCATGCCGCCCGCGCTGACTTTGGCGGTGCGGAACGCAAGCAAACGCTGCAAGGTGCATGCAGGACCGAGTTCAACAGGCTTCCAATCTTCGAGCCGGATCGATTGCCCCGTTGGTGTCGGTGCGTTGGCGCGCGCGTCTTTCGGCGGCGCAGGAATGTCGAAGCCGTGGATGAGCCCAGTCGCGGCATCGATGTAGAGCGTCCAGCGTGCGTCGGGCGTTGCGGTCGTGCGCGGCGTCATGGTGATGCGCCACACGATGCGTCCGTTGATCGACTCACGCGATGAAGTTTGGAAATCCTCGAAGCGCTCTTCGATCGATCGCACGAGTGTTTGAAGATCGCCGCCACCTGCGAGTTCCTCCGCCATTTTCGGGTCAACCGCGCGGGCTTGACCAGGCTCGCCCATCCACGCGAGGCCGTTTGCAACGCCGAGTTCCATCGTGCGCGCGGGAGCCGCAGCTCCGCTTGCGCCGGTCGTGCTCGTTGGCGCACTCGGCATCGTTTGCAGGAGTAAACGCGCGTCGGGGGCGACGAAGCGATACTCAATCTTGGCTTCACCCATCGCACTTTTCGCCGTCGCGACCGACTGGAAACTGCTGATTTTCCGCCAGTTTTCGCCGCCCATGCGATCCATCGCGGCGCGCACGAGCGCGCTGCCGGCGGGGAGCGCGTCTTGTGAGCGCGAGGTCATAGACGACGCGTGCACGCTCGCCGCGAGGGCAGCGCGATCGGGTGACGCGATGCCTGCGATGAAAAAGGTCGACGCCACGACAAGCGTCGTGGCGTCGAAGAGTGTGCGAGTCGTGGAGGTTCTGCGCGAGTGAAGAGACGATTGATGTGGAGGGCGCGTGTTCGACATGTGGGACTCCCGGTTTGAAGTGTCCGGATTTGAGGCTCTCGATCGACGCAGTCGGTCGGCGCGCTCTTCCACGGAATCATCTCGGAAGCGGAGCAAAATGTCGTGTGCACTCCGTTGCGCGGCGTGCCGCCTCAAATTACATCAGGTCAATTCTTCGGCGTGCCAGCAGGTGCAGCGGGCGTTGCGGGTGCAGCAGGGGTCGCAGGCGCAGCAGGGGTCGCAGGTGCAGCCGGTGTTGCAGGAGCCGCTTCTTTGCTCTCGGCATCCTCTTCTTCCGACGGCTCGGGTTCAAGGAGCGCCTGCACTTCGGCTGGCAACTCGACGGCCTTCGGTTCGACTGAGTTGATGGTGACGCTTTCAACGGTCGAAACCATCAACTGTCCCATCTGCTTCGTCTCGGTGCGCGAGCCGATCTTGACGCTTGGAACGTCGGTCGCGGTAAACGACTTGTACTCGACGATCGTGCTCACGACCGGGATTTTCCCGAGTTGCGTGCTGACCACCATCTCGGTGCCGCGCGGGAGACCAGTTTCCTTCTCGAACCAAAGCGTCGCGGTTTCATCGCCGCGCTTCGCCGAGACTTTCCAGCAGTCAAAGCTGCCAAACTTGCCTTCGCCGACGGTCTCAAGCGAATCCCAATGCGAGGCGAGATCGAGGTCCTTCATCATCGTTGCTTCGCGCATGAAGGTCGCCTTCTCATCGCCTTCGAGGAGTCGCGGTCCGGCGGTCGGATCGATGGACCATGCGGTTGTCCCGTCGAAACCCGTGCTGACCTTGCCGAAGCCGGGGAGGTCCATGATGAGCACCATCGAGTTTGGCGCGATTGAACGGGAGATCATCGATCCCTTGATGTTCGCCGCGGGGATCTCCATCGTGCCCTTCATTTCGACCGACTTGACTTTGCTCCAGGCGTCGCGACCACCGAGTGCATCGGTGACCTTCGCGACGATGTCCGCGGCCTTCGGAAGTGCCACGGTGGGCGTGGCTTCCTTTGCTGGCTGCGTGGCTTGTGGCGCGGCTTGCGCAGGGGCTGCCGCGGGCGTGTTCTTACCGTCTTGCGTGGCGAAACCTGTTGCGGCAACACTTGGCGCGCAGAGCACGCTGGCGGTGAGAAGGGCAGAAAGTCCGAGGATGCGGTTCTTCGTGGTTTTCATGGCTTTCATGGCTTTCGTGGCTTTCGTAGCTTTCGTAGCTTTCGTAGCTTTCTTGGTCGACTTCATGGTCTGTTGAGTGCTCGTGTTCATCGTGATGATCGGGTTCAAGCGCAAGGTTTCATTCGCGATTGTCCGG
>JAIXVI010000128.1 GCA_027483065.1 Planctomycetaceae bacterium | reverse complement strand
CCGCAGTGGCGCGAGGAGATGGTGCGGTGTTTCGTAAGCAACGGTGGAGACCGCCTGGCTCCGCACCAGCGCCTAGGTGATTGGATCGAGCTTCTCGTTCAGCTCGCCGACTGGCAGCGGGAGGCAGGGATCTCGCGTTGGCACTCCTCGGAAAACCCACTCGGTCTATCGGGCAGCGGGCTTCTCGATCTCACGCGAAAAGAAGCTGATACGGATGCGACTTCCCGGGTTGGAGCGGAGCCAGGCATCGCGCCAGCGCTGTTCGACGCTCTACTCGCAACCCCCGCATCGCCCGACAGGATGGGCGGATGGCAGCACGTTCCTCCGCATGGAGGGAACGCTCAGCTTTCGAGTCCGGCTCGCGAGTTGTTTGATGATTTCTTGGGGTCCGTCGAGATTGGCTCGCCCCGCTGGCTTGGAGTCGTCTTCCACTCGGGCTTACCTATTTCCTACAGAATCGAGGCGCTGCGACGAGCAATAGGTCCGTCCGGAGAAAACCTCGGTCAAAAGTGTCCGCCCCCGCCGCATCCGCCTGCAAAGGCCGGAGATGGGTGGTGGATTGTGTCTTGGCACACGAAGGTCTCTTACGCTCCGTATCTCGACGTGCTCCTGCGAGACCTCATTCACGCGAACCAACTGGAAGAGGCGCGAGCGCGATCGGCGAAACTTTGCATGCGGTGGGCGAATGTTGAAGACGGTGCGCTGCATCCGCCTATTGCCGTGTTCGCGCACATCGCGCATTGTGAGACGGAGGATCAGCGGCTCGAATGGCTTCGCTGCTACGCGCGGCACTGGCGTACCTGGATCGACAGGCTCTCGAAGAAGCCGCGAGCCGAGAAGCCGCGAGCCGAGAAGCCGCGAGCCGAGAAGCCGATGACTGAGCGCGAGTCTCCGGCCGCGGCGGTCGAGGACGATCCGGAGGCGCTTGAGCACGCGGTACACGGCCTGGCGCTGGTGGGATTTGAACTCAAGAGGAACTCCAAGAGTTCCGCGCGACTGCTGGAAGGCCTCGAGTGCATTCTTGAAGCACAACTCACACTTGAAACCGCGAAGCATCTACAAGACACCTCGGTTACGAGCTTCCACGCTGGGCCGACGTTCGAGATCGCTGCATGGGTGCATGGAGGTCAGCCGCAGTCACATCGCGTCGTGAGGCTTGGCTTGGACGCTTTGATTCAGATGTTCGTTCCGGGTTCCCTCGAGTGGTGTAAGGCCATCTGTATCGGCCTCCACTTCTGCGCGTGGCATAAAGACAACGACTATCAGCGTGCGCTTCTCGAACTTCTTGAGTCGCGCGAACAAGAGCTCGACGCGATCAACAGGCGTTTGAAGTTTGATCAGCACGTCTCTGCGCTGCTCAGCCGGCACGCAGCGGCGCAACGGCGTGGGGGTCCGCAGGGAAGGAATCCTGTTCAGGAGCTACTCGCCGTTCCGGAACTGCGCGAACGCGCTCTTGCAGCCTTCTTGGCGGGCGAAGGGGTGCTTCGGGGCTCCGGCTCGGTCCGTGAGTTCATCGAAGGGTGGCGGCGTGGCCTCGGGCTCGCGCAAGATCCGAATGCGATCTTTGCCGGGACAGGTTCTGCGATGTCCTAAGCGCGAAGCGAAGTGAGGCGCGACAGCACCCCGCGGGGCTTCAATCGAAGTGCTGTACTCCGTCGCCTCTCGTGGTGGCCACGCGTTGCGCGCACGCCATTTGAGCGGTCGCCGCTGCTGCGGCGACCTTTCGCGAGGAGCACACCACACCGGGCGGTGACCCAGCGCTCAAATCCAAGCGCTCAAATCCAAGCGCTCAAATCCCAGCGCTCAAATCCCAGCGCTCAAATCCCAGCGCTCAAATCCCAGCCCGTGCGCCGCCGCGTTCGAGCAGCGCGGCCACATGCTCCTTGTCCGCGAGCGTTGACGCGCGCACCTTCGCCACGATCTCGCGGTTCGCGAGGTCGCTCTTCATGTAGCGCCGCGCGAGATCCGCGATTTCAGCAGGGGAGCAGCCGTCGAAGAAGTCCATGCCTTCGCGATAGGCGATCGAACTCGCGAGGCGATTCGCGATGATCCACGTCTGGTACGAGCCCGGCAGGCTCGACCACACGCGCTCGCCGGCGAACTCGAAGAGCACCTTGGGGAGGTGATCACGAATCATCTGCTTCGCGAGTTCACGATCTTCGGCGGGCCACGATGGCACACCCGCAGCGATCGCCGCGGCCGTCGTGTTGATGACCTTCGAGAGTTCGACGGAAATCTTCGGCAGCGACAACTCAGGATGCGTCTTCGCCGCGCGCATCAGGAACTCGCCTTCGACACGCGCGAGTTCGCGCAATCGATCCAGCACCTGTGAAACGTACGTGTCCTTGATCGAGAGGAATTCCTCGTCGGTCAGCACCATGCACGCGCTGATTTCATAACTCGAGCAAATCACGCCGCACTTGTTCGCCGACGAATCCTTGATGATCGTCGCGCCACGCTTGCAGAGTTCTTCGCGCGCGCCCGGCGTGAGGAACAGATTCGCGCCTTCCGAAATCACCTGCGTACTCGGCTTACCGTCCGCGGTGAGGAACTCTTGCCAGTTCCCCTCGTGAATCGTCGCGGGGCGTCCACCGCCCGGAACAAATGCGTCGGTCACGAGGCGGTTGTGCATCGTGTTGCGGAGTTGTGCGCCTTCCGGCTCATCGACCGAAACCACGCGGCCCTTCGGCGACAACTTCTTGCGGTCGAAGCTCGCGATCGGCAGACCTTCGTTGAAGAGTCGCAAGAGTTCTGCGTGATCAAGACCCTCTGGGTCTTCGCCAACACCGGAACCATCGCCAACACCGACGATGATCGCGTTCCTTCCGTAATCACGATCCAAGATGCGCATCATGTTGCCCGCAACGTCGCCGTCGGGGCCGCCGGTGATCTTGATCGTGAACTTCTGCTTGCGCGGATCGATGCCACGAGCGCGCAGCGCGATATCGAGGAAGACATTCACGCCTTCGCTCGTCACGCCGTACACCTTGTGATTGATACCGGCGCCTGGCTTCGAGCTCATGAACGCCGTCGGCATCGAGTAGCCGCGCACGCGAGCGCGATCGACAATCCACACGATGTGCGCCGGCGTGATGTTTTCATCAGGCCCGAGATAGATGAGTTCGTCTTTGCCGAAGCGATCGACGACGGCCTTCTTCACATCGGGAACTTGCACGATGAGGTCGAGGATCGAATTGACGAACGCCTTCACACAGCGGTCGACCGTCGCGCCCGGCTCGAGCAAAATCGCGGCCTTTGCGCCGCCTTCAGGGATGTCCTTGTTCTTGAGTTGCTGCGCCCACGAGAGGCCGTAGACCTCGTCGAAGAGTCGCTCGCTCTCGCGCGTGTGTTGCGCGGTGCTCGTCGTACGAATGACGCGCAAACCGCCGCGCGCGATGTCTTGGAAACGATTGTGGAAGCCGTCGAAACCGCGGCCATGCACGAAGAACGTGCCGTAGGGCTTCTCGGGTCGATCGTTGTTCGCGAGGTACGACGGATCAATGCGCAGGCAGAGCGCAAATCGCTCGGGGAGGAAGTAGTTCGTGCGCAACGTCGCCGCGACGCCCTCGAGCATCTTGGTGAGCACCGCGCGATGCATTTCGCTCGGCTGGCGCGCAATGTCGGCTTCGATCTGCGCGCGACGTGCCGCGAAATCGGCATCGTTCATCGGCTTCGTCGGCTCGAAACGTGCGACGAGCAGTTTCACGATGGCCGTTGCGACCGCCAGCGATTCCTCGGCGAAACCATGAATACGCTCGCGCGTCCAAAGGAAGCGGTTCTGCGGGGAAAGCACTTGGTGGGCCATGTTGCAGAGACCCACGACCGCTTCGGCTTCATCGATCGAGAGTTCGCTGTGGCGGCCCGACAATTCGAGCGCCTTGTCGTCGACCCACTTGATGCGCCGCAGATCGCGGACGACCGACTTCCACAAATCGCCATGCGGATTGATCGACTTGCCATCGGAGCCCTGCACGACGAATCCGACAAACGTGACCGAGCCACCCTTGCCATCGCGCACGATGTCGAGGTACGCGCGATGAATCGAAACCGAGTGGCGCGCGAGGATCTTGGCCGTGCGCTCGAGCATCGTGCGCGTGCGCGCGTTCTCGACAACGACCACGATGCGGCTCATCGTCGGATGTGATTCAGGCTCGAGTTCGACCGCGGTTCCGTCAGTTCCCGACACGCGGCTGTACAACTTCCAGTGCGCTGCAACGCGCAGCGGCGTGCAGGTCAGCACGTATTCCGCCGAACAGCCGGCGAAATAGTTCGAAATCTGATCCGGCGTCCAATCGAGTTTCTGTTCCTTCGCGTAACGAATCGTGTCGGTCAACTTCGCTGATTGGCGCGGGTCGCGACTATCGAACGGCTCGGGGTCGCCGAAGACGAAGGTGTCGAGGACGAGGTTGCCATCGAAACTCGAGTGGATCTTCGCCGCGCGCAGCGAACGGTCCATCGGCAGTTGCGAAACGAGCTCCGCGAGGATGCCGGGATAGTTCGCGCTCTTGATCAGCGTGAGTTGACGCCCATCTTCGCTCTTGAGCGTCAGATCGATCGGGCGGTCCGAAGCCTTCGCCGCGATGATCGCCCTGAGGTGCGCCAACTGGCTCGCCCGATCCGTGTCTTGGAAGTACATCGGGGGCATTTGCGACACGAACCACGGCACGACGCTTTCTGCGGTTTCGCGGAAGCTGCTGGCGAGGGTGTCGATGATCGAGCTGGCATCCGGCGTCGTGCTCGGCTGCGAAGAGGGCGCGGTGGTCATTTCGTGTATGTTCCGTCTGAAAGGAAGCGTGCAGGATAGCCAAGCGGCGGCTGTCGACGGGCGCGTTTCGACGTGGTCGGAAGTGGCCGAGCAAGACACATGCGGGCAATCGTCATCGGCAACTTCGATGGTGTTCATCTCGGACATCAGCGCCTTTTTGCTGCCGCACGCGCGCGAGCGGCCGAAGTTTGGGCGGTCACGTTTGAGCCTTTGCCGGCGGCGGTTCTGCGGCCCGACGTGCCGATGGGGCGGCTGACTCCCGCCCAAGAACGCGCAGAGCATCTGCGTGCACTCTGCGGAGTTGGCGAGGTGCTGGAACTCGAACCGACGCCGGAACTTCTCGGACGCACGCCGGAGCAGTTCATTGAGGCCCTCGCGCAGAACGTCGCGTTCGACCTCGTCGTTGAGGGTCCCGACTTCCGCTTCGGTCGTGCCCGCGCCGGATCCGTCGAAACGTTGCGGGAACTTGGTGCCTCGCGCGGTTTTGCGGTGGAAGTTGTCGACGCGGTTGAGGTCGAGCTCAGCGACGGCTCGCGCGTCGAAGCGCGCAGTTCGATGGCCCGTGCGCTCCTCGCCAAGGGGCGTGTCGCCGACGCGGCGCGGGTCTTCGGTCGCCCGTACGAGCTCCGTTGCCCCACGACCCGCGGCGACCAACGCGGCCGCACGATCGGTTGGCCGACCGCCAATCTCGACGCGACCGGCCGCATTCTGCCCGCCGATGGCGTCTACGCGGGTGAAGCGACGCTCCCCGACGGGCGCATCGCGATCGCCGCCATCTCGGTGGGCACCAAGCCAACCTTTGGTGAGAGCGCTCGCACGTGCGAAACGACACTGCTTGCACAAAGCGGTGAGCCCATCGCGCTCCCGCTCGACTGGTACGGCTGGCCGCTGCGCGTGCGATTCCATGAACGCATCCGTGGCATGGAGCGGTTTGACGGCCTGTCCGCACTGCTCGAGGCGATGGAACGCGATCGCGGAGCAATCGTGCATGCCATGCGTTCGCACGAAGGATTGCGGTAGCATTTCCCTCGCGCAATCGCGCTTCCTGATGCATTACGCCACAAACACCACCATCGATGCGCTCGCGCGTGAACTCCGCGAAGCGAAGCGCGTTCTCGTGACGACCCACCAGAAGCCCGATGGCGACGCGATGGGTTCGGTGCTCGCCGTGGTGCGAGCGTGCGCGGCGGCGGGGGTTCATGCCGAGGGTTGGGTCGTCGATCCGTGCGAGGGAAATCTCCGCGCCTTTGAGGGCGCGACGAAAGTCACGCACGTTGATCCGCGTGCGCCGCAGCTTCCCCAAGGTGACTTCGATCTTGTCGTCGTGGTCGACACCGGCGCGTGGACGCAACTTGAAGTCATCGCGCCGTGGCTCCGCGAGCGTGCGCATCGCGTGATTGGCCTCGATCATCATGCGCGTGGCGACGACGTCGCGGCCCGTCGCGTGGTCGATGTCTCGTGCGGGTCGTGTACTGCGCTTCTCGTGGGGCTTGTGGAGGCGATGAATATCGACCTCTCTGCCGGTGCCGATGGCGCTGGCCGCCATTCGATCGCGGAGGCGCTCTACATGGGACTCGCGACCGACACTGGTTGGTTTCGTTTTCCAAACGCGCGCGCCCGGGAGTTTGAACTCGCCGCACGTTTGCTTGCGGCGGGTGTCGACAAAAACGCGATGTATCAGCAGCTCGAGCAGTCGAGCCGCGCGGAACGCATGTTGCTCCAAGCGCGCGCGCTGTCGAGTCTCTCGTTCGTCGATGCTTCGGCTGAAATCGGCGGTGGAAACGTGGCGCTCATGCGGCTTCGCGCGAGCGATTTCACCGAGACGGGCGCGCTCTTGGAAGAGACGTCGGGGCTTGTCAATGTGCCGATGGAGATTGCATCGGTGCGCGCGTCGGTGTTGGTCGTCGAAGATGCGGCAGCGGGGGTGACGAAGTTGAGTTTCCGCTCGAAGCCGCCGGCGATGGACGGGCGCTTCATCGATGTCAATGAACTCGCGGCGCGCTTCGGCGGCGGCGGACATGTGCACGCAGCGGGTGCGAAGCAGCGTGCATCGATCGACGCTGTCGCGGCGGCTGTCGCAGACGCGCTTCGACGGTAACAGCCACGCTTTTGCGCCTCAAAAACACAGCGCCCCACCGACGTGGGGCGCCGCGTTTCTCTTTTGCTGATCGGGTGTTTCAGCGACGACGACGCGACACGAGACCCGCGAGGCCAACGAGCGCGATGGCGCCCGGAGCCGGAATCGTCATGAGCATGTCCTTTGCGCTGCCACTGCCGTTGTAGGTCGTTGTCACTTGACGATTGATGAGCGCTTGGAAAGAGGCGTATTCGGCGATGCCGAGGATGTTGCCGTTGTTCGTGTTGGTGCGGTAGAACTTGCCGCCGTACGACCAGAACGCATCGTCGTAGCCATAGTTGACGCCGTAGTTGTACGCCGTGCCAACGTTCGACAGCAGATTCGCGAGCGAGGTGTACTTCACCACCGAGCCACTGCCCGAGTTCGAATTGTTGCGGTAGAAGTTGCCTTCGCTGTCGGCCCAGAAGTCATCGTTCGTCGAGAAGGTCTGCGAAAGGCTGTACGAAGCGATGTGGGTATTCGAGAGGAGGTTCGCGAGGTTCGTACCGAAGG
Source organism: Planctomycetaceae bacterium (assembly GCA_027483065.1). Classification (GTDB taxonomy): domain Bacteria; phylum Planctomycetota; class Phycisphaerae; order Phycisphaerales; family SM1A02; genus QWPT01. The sequence continues at coordinate 14,060 of JAIXVI010000128.1, read as the reverse complement.
AACGAATCTCGTTGATACCCGACTGGGTTTGGCTCGTTCGGTAGTAGTTCGTACCGTCGGTGAAGTAGTAGTCCGCAACATACGCGTCGCTCGTGAAGTTGAGCGAACCGACCGCCGACGATGTGCCCGCCGAGGCTTGATCTTGAACGTTGTTCCACCAGTAGAGCGTGGTGTGTCGGTTGGTCGAGGTGTTGGTGTAGCCGCGGATGAACACGACATTCGCGTGGAGTGGTGCGGTCGTGGCGGCGATAGCAAGAGCGGAGAGGAGGAGTTTGAACTTCATAACTTCGATTTCCGTGTTCTTCGAGGAGTGTCGAGAGTTCGCGAGAGACAGAACAGTCACTCCTGAACGCCGGGAGTAACCGCGCGGGAGTGGCCTTCACGAAGAGCCCACCGCATAGACGTAGGCGAAAATTCCCGGGGCTTTCGGTCACGGGGCCTGCGAAAAAGGCGTAAGTCGTGATGAATCGAGCCTTTGTGGCGATTTATCGGGGCCAGGAGAGCGTGGTCGCGCGATGGGGCGCCAGCCGCCGACTCGCACGCGGAGGAGAGAGGGGGTTGAAACGCGACCTCCGAAGCGAGAGGGCTCAGATCCGCACGGCCCGCGGCAGCAGCCGCCAACCTTACCTCTCGACCTCACTCCTCAATCTCACTCCTCAATCTTGTAGCCAAGCTTCTTGATCGCCGCGACGATGTCGCCGCGCGATTCGGCAGGAGCCGTGACGTCCACCTTCTCGTCGATGTGGCTTGCTTTCACCGACGTCACGCCCGCGATCTTGCCAACCTTGTCGCAGATCGCGCCCTCGCAACCTTCGCAATGCATGCCCTTCACCGCGATGGTGAACGCGACAGGCGCTGTGGCGGCTGCAGTGCTCGCGGCTGCCACGCTCCCAGTTCCACTATCCGCCGCTCCGCTCTCCGTTCCGCTCTCCGCCAGCGGAGTACTGCACTCGCCATTGCACGCGGCGAGCGCGAAACTCAAGCATACGAACGAGGTGACGAACGAGACGGAGATGGCGTTGGTGGTTCGCATGGGAAGAGGATAGCGCTGACTCTTAGGCACGCACCACACCCGCAGACGCAAACTGTCCACGAAGGATTTGATCAGCGGGAGCCTTCATCCAATCACCGAGGAGCGACGCGTACACCGAGCGGAAATCGACGCCGAACTTGAGGTCGCCCTGATCGAGATCCACAAGCGATGGGTGCCGTCCGACGACGCCCGGCTTCACGCCCGCGCCAATGACGAAGACCGGCGCTGCGGTTCCGTGATCCGTGCCGCCGGAACCATTTTGCTTCACACGTCGGCCGAATTCGCTGAAAACAAGCGTCACTACACGCTCGGCGTTGCCTTGTTCCTTCAGATCGCGCTGGAACGCCGCCACCGACTCCGAAACTTGTCGGAGGAGTTGTCCGTGTCGACCCGCTTGCGCGCTGTGCGTATCGAATCCGCCCATCGTCGCGTAGTAGACGCGCGTCGGCATGCCGTCGCGAATCATCGCGCCGACCGTTCGAAGCTGCCGTGCGAGCGCGTGATCGGGATAGCGGACGAGTGGCTGCTTCGCGACTGCCGCAAGAATGCGTTCGCTTGCAACTTGTGCATCGAGCGCGGTGCGCATCAAGAAATCTTTTTGCGTTTCAGCGGGCGTTCCGGCGAGCGAGCCCGCGCGATTGATCGCGTCGTAGGGATCCTTCATCGAGCCGTGCAAATCTTCGCCGAGCCAGCGGAAAAGCGCAGGATTCTCGAAGGAAATCGGCTTCTGGATGTTGCCTTCCATCGCGAGCGGCGCGGTGCGTCCAACTGCAACCGAACCCTCGGGAATCGGCGTGCCGTTGCACGTTGCGTCGAAGTAGCGACCGATCCAACCTGAGCCCTTTGCATCGAGTCGACCGGTCTGCCAGATGTCCATCGATGTGAAGTGTGAGCGATTCGGGTTCGGATACCCGACGCCTTGCACGACAGAAACGAGGCCTTCGTCGTACAACTCTTTGAGCGATGTCATCGCAGGATGCAGGCCAACGCCCGCATTCTGATCAAGCTGAAGCGCGACGGTGTTGCCTGTTCCACCCGGCGCTTGCACGGCGATTTGTGGTCGTGCGTTGAAGTAGGCCGGATCGCCGTACGGGATGACGGTGTTGAGGCCGTCGTTGCCGCCGCCGAGTTGAACGACGACAAGAATGCGGTGATCCGGAACTCCCGGGTTCGAACTCAACAACGGATTGCCGAGGACACCAAGCGCGCTGCGCTCGATGAAGCAAGGCACCGTCGCCGCGAGCGACGCAAGTGCGCAGCCGCGTTGCAAGAAGAGTCGACGAGTGAATGGGGTGTTCTGCATGGTCGAATGTCCACTCTTCAGCACAGTTGATACTCGGGCATCGCGCCGATGAGACAGAGAAGTGCCTTGATCCGATCGTTGGTGATGGCCGTCGCGCGGCCAGAGCTATCAAGATTGTCGAGGAATGCCTCGAGTTGCGCGAGTCGCTCCGGCGCGACGCTTCCACCAAGCGCGAACGACGCGAGCACCCGCATCGCTTCGCTTGTTTCGAGCCCGCCGCGCGCGTCGCGCAAATGTTCGACGAGTGGAAGCGAGTCGTAGGACATCTCGCTCTCGCTCCAATCGAAACCCTGCGGACGACGCCCCGTCACGAGATAAATCACGATGTTCTGCCGCACAAAGAGCGTGGCTGTGTTGATCCACGCGCGGCCGCCGTCCCAGCCTTTGACGCTCGGTGGTTGGAAAAGTTGTTGACCCATCAAGTCGCCGGCGTCAATGAGTGATTTCATTTCGCGCGGCGGCGTACCGAGACTGCGCACGGTTTGCACCATCAACTGCGTTGGGCTCTTGATGACCGCAAGCCGATTTTCAGGCGCGTAAAAGTGTCGCGAGCGGAAGAGCGTGCGCAACGTTGGGCGAATGCGCCCTTCGTTTCGGCGGAACTCCTGTGCCAGACGCACGACGCACTCTTCACCATCGCGAGAGAGCTTTGGCGCATCGTTGACGAAGAATCGATAGAACTTTCGCGCGATGTACTGCGGGCACTCGGGACGCTCGAGAATCGCTGCGACAAACGCGTTTCCATCGAGATTGCCGTTCTTCCCAAGAATGGACTTTGGTCCCGCGTCGAATTGATCTTTGTCGAAGAAGAAGTCGTTGCCGCGATAGGTGCGGCCGGTCAATGCGCGCGCGCCTTCTTTGATGTCGCGCTCGCTGTAGCCGTTGCCTTCACCGAGTGTGAAGAGCTCGAGCAACTCGCGCGCAAGATTCTCGTTTGGACTTCGTCGACGATTTTGGTTGTTGTCGAGATAGCGCAGCATCGCGGGGTCGCTGATGATGCCGCGCACGAGCGTTTGAAATTCACCCGAGCCGTAGCGGCGGAACATCTCGTTCTGCAGCGCCATATGCCAACTATTCTCGATCGTGCGATAGCCCGTCGCGAAGTGGCCGTGCCAAAAGAGCGTCAACTTTTCTTCGAGCGGCCGTGGCGTTTCGATCATGCGCTGTAGCCATGACTTCTGCATGAGCGCAAGTTGCGCCCGATCATCGCGTTCGCGCTGTTGGCGCATCGCTTCGAGTCGAGCGATCGTTTCTTCATCGCCTTGGGTGCGCGCGCGACGCAAGGCTTCGCGCTCTTCGGGGGTTGGTTCTCGCAAGACGTCGGGTCGAAACTCACCGTTGGCGAACAGCGGGCCGCGATCGCGCGGAGGTTCCGTCTCGGAACGCTCGCCAGGCTTGCGCGGTTCCGACGTGTCGTACTCAACCAGAACATCCAACGCACCATCGAGGCCCATCTCAACCAAGGCTTGCACTTGTTGCGGTGTGCCGCCGAACCCTGCTCGATTCAGGAGATGCAGCGCCGCAGCGAAGTCAAAGTCCTTCTTGAGGAGCGGTGTGAGCGGGTGTTCCATGGCGAAGCGATGCGGCAACGGGGCAGGGTGGTACGAACCCGAGGTTTCGTAGTTTCGAGATTTCGTAGTTTCGAGGTTACGTAACTTCGAGGTTACGTAACTTTGAGGTTACTTGGAAATCGACCAAGTGCCGCCGAAAGTTGCGAGTTTTCAGGCCGGAACGCGCCGACGGCGCGTGACCAAAAGGACTGCTCCAACGGGAACAATGACCGCAAGCGGCGTCCATAGCGTGGGTTCGTCGGTAAACGATTGGTCAAGCAGCGGCGTGACCACCGCGAGGGATGCAAGCAGGGCAATCCAGTGGATTGGTCGCGGTCGACCGACCAGTCGCAAGGCGAGGAAGGCGTAGGCCGGGAAAAGGAGGCCGTAGAGTCCGAGGAATCGCAGGTATGTATCGCGATTGGGTGCGAGCAGCGCCGCGAGGAGCCCGACAAATCCTGCGCCAAGACCTAGGAAAAGTCGCGCGTTCGGCGCGATACGTACGAGACGGAGTTCCGAAAGGTGCAGCGCGGAAGTCAGCGCGAGTTGGATCGCCATATGCGAGCGGACGGCGGGGTTGTTGAGCGCGCCCGGTCCCGCGGCGAGGTAGCAGACAGTCAACACCAACATCGACGCGAAGGTCACGCCGAAGACGGCGAAGTTTGTCGGTCGCGCGCCCGCGGGAACTTCTTGCCGTGCGCGATGAAACGTCAGGTCGAGGTTTGGTGAGAGCGCGAAGCCAAAGACAATCGTGGGGAGGACAAGTGCCAAGTCCATCGGCGCCCATGCGCCTTCAAGCGCGAGGCTGTTGAACGCGAGGCCCCGCGATTCGCCGCCGAAGATGAACGACCACGGCAAGAAGGCAAACGTGAGCAGGCTGAGCGGATACGCAAGCGCTGCGAGCATCCAGAGTACGCCGCGCGGTATCGCCGCGAGAAGCACTGCCGCGCCGAAGATCGCACCCGACGCAAGCGCGGTGCCTTCGCCCGGCGTCATACGGAAGTTCTCTCCAAGCACGGGGCCCCAAAGCCAACCCGCGAAGAACACTTGATACGCGATGGTTGCCGCAGAAAAGAACGCCATCATCGTCGCGTGATCACGCGTTTCTTCGCGAGAACGCTCGGCGCTGCGGAGGTACCCGAAGAGTGCGCAACCGAGAATGTTTGGGATGGCGAAGGCAACAATCCCCGGCCAACCCATCAGTTGTCCGATCACGATCGGCGCGAACATGCCGATGCACCACGTCCAACTTGTTGCCAGTGCAAATCCGGAGAGAACCGTGCGCAAAGAACCACTCATGCCGACGGGCCGCCCGCGTCATCGGAAGTCGGTTCGGTGCCTTTGGGCGAACCGAGCGTGTTCGGCGAAGCCGCGCGACGTTTCGCGCGCGCCTTCCGGCGTTCCGCGCGATCGCGCACCATGTCTTTCGGCGTGCAGTGGAAGGTGATGTCGCACCGACCCACCAGCGTTTCGCCGACTTTCGTCACGATCTGCTGCTGGTAAACCTCGAGCTCAAGCGTGACGTTGAATTCGCCGCCGCGCTTGACCTTCTCCTCGACGTCTTCGCTCTTCACCACGCGATAAATCGCGGGCCCAAGACACGGTCGGAGGAAGCGGTACTTCATCTCTTTGCAGACGACGGTGTAATCGCCGCCGCAGACCGAGAAGAGGTACATACCCGCAGCGACTTCGGAGTTTCCGAGGAGCGCTGCACCGGCCATCGCGTCATAAAAGTTGCGATTGAAGCGGCGGAACGGGAGGATCGCCGCGAAGCGCTCGCGCGTCATGGCGCGCTTCGAATACATCTTGATGCCCGAACGGGCCGCGAACGGCAACCAAACGAGCGAAAAGAGCCAGTGGAAGAAGTTGTTCTTAATCGAGAGGCGGCTCGCCCACGCTTCGAGACGTTCCGTCCACGTCTTCGCGCGCGTGGGCTGACGTACCGACGGCGCCGTTTGCAGCGGTCCCGCGCCACCACCATCCGCAAGCGGACTCGCTGAGAGGGGGGTGAGATCGGGATCATTCATCTGCGAGGTCCGAGGCCCTGCGGGGAAGGCGGGCATCCTAGTCGCGGGACGGCTCGATTGGACGCGGGAAGTCCTTGCGGTTGCAACGTTGGTGGTTGCAATGCGGATCAATGTCACGCCATCGTCGGAGCGTCCCGAAACCTCCGTGATGTACCCCCGAAACCAACCCTGAATCCAACCCCGAAGCCATGGCGGTAGAGTGCGTCGATGCCCATTTCGAATGCCCCGATCGCCGTGTGTTCTTGGAGTTTGCAGGCGGAGTCGCCGGCGCAACTTGTCGAACGCATCCGAGCCACCGGCGCGAGCGCGGTGCAACTTGCGTTGACGCCGTTGGTCGAGAAGCCCGATGTGTGGGGCGATTGCGTGGCTGCGCTGACCGCCGCGAACATCGAAATCGCGAGCGGCATGTTGGAAACCGTCGGCGAGGACTACTCGACGCTCGAAACGATTCGCGTGACGGGCGGTGTTGTTCCTGATGCGACGTGGCACGCGACCCGTGCGCGCGCCGCAGAAGTTGCGAAGGTCGCCGGACGCCACGGGATTCGACTCATCACATTCCACGCGGGCTTCATTCCGCATGAGGCCGGCGCAGAACGCGATGGACTCTTTGCGCGCCTGCGCGAGATCGCCGCAATCTTCCGCGCGGAAGGTGCACGCATTGCGTTTGAGACGGGGCAAGAATCGGCGGAGACGCTTGCGCACGCGCTCGACGCCCTCGGCGACGATTCGATCGGTGTCAATTTCGATCCCGCGAACATGATTCTCTATGGGATGGGCGATCCTGTTGCGGCCGTTCGCGCGCTTGCACCGCGCATCGCCCAAGTGCATATCAAGGATGCGCTGCCGACAAAGACCGCAGGAACATGGGGCAGCGAAGTGCGCGTTGGCACAGGCGCCGTGGACTGGAAAGCGTTTCTTGCGGCGATCGAGCGCGTTCCCGCGACGATTCGCCTCGCGGTCGAACGCGAAGCCGGCGATGACCGCGTCGGCGATATCCGCGCGGCACTCGCGTTGCTTGGCTCAATGCAGTCGTAAAACTCTGCCGCCGCGCGTGGGCGCGACGGCAGAGTTTTTTGGAATCTCGTGCACGTCGTGTTTCCGGCTGGCAGCGCTGACTCGCCACCACGCGTGGAAGTCCGCATCGTCACTGTTGCCTTTCGCGTGCTGCTCGATGACAGCTCGCCCCGTTGTACACCGGCGCGTCACGGTGCACCTTTCTCATCGACTGGTGACTTCCTGCCGAGGCTTCACGCGACCGTGACACTTTGGGCGCGTCTGCAACAGACTCCATAGCGATCTCAGAAGATCTGGATTCAACTCGATGACGCGACGGAGCTGAGGTTGCTGCGGCTTTCGTCCGCTTCGAAGGGATCTCCAAAACAAGTACGCATCCAACTGCGGAGAACTGTCGATCCCGCCATCTTCTTCGGGTGGAAGGAGCCGGACGATCTCGCACTGCTGAACTCCATCGGCATCCGGCTGAAACAGAACATACATCGGAGCAAACTCGTCGAGGACTTGTTCGTCACACGCGATTCCGAGACGGAATGCGGTGATGTCCTTCTCCCTGAGGAGTTGGTACATGAACTCAGTGTGCGGTTTCGCTTCAACAACAAGATTGCGACCTGAGTAGTCAGGAAGGTTCTCCTCACTCCACCGACAGTTAAGTCGAACGTGACTCGCACTGCCCGCACCTGAAAGTTCGAGTCGTAGGTCGGTTTCACAGAAGTCTTCCGGTAGCGGCGTTTTCAGCGACGGAACTAGCCCTTTGAAAACGCTGTTGGGTCCCGTTCGGTACTCAGCCGTGCCTCGTGCAATGCGGCTCTTTGTGTAGTCGCGATAGACCAGCGAAACAACACTTTGACTCTCAGCGGCATCGGAGTTCTGTATCGCACGAAGCACCGGTTCTTGGAGCTGCTTGGGTTGTTTGCGTGTGTTGTCGAGGGGGTCATGAAAGCTCACCTGAATGTTGCGAGCACCAGTGCTTGTGTACCTCACCAGAAAGTAGGAATGGCTTCCATGTCGCGGGACCCGCGTTTGGAGCCATACGTCTAAAGGCGACCAACGCGCGAGTAAGACGAACCGACACGCATGAAGAAACGCGTTGGTTTGATTGAGTCCAGTGCCGCGAAACACTTTGTACAGCTCGCGGATTCCCCCATCATCAGTCAGATCGTTGACACAGTCGTCCGGAGAGCGCGATCCGCGCAGACACAGATCCATGTCGGAAAATCGCGAAGGGTCGGAAGCCGCCCGGATAAGCGCGATTGGCCATTCCCGAAGTTCATTGTGTGATTTGGCAAGAGCCGTCAGGTACAGCGAGAGAAGCGGTTCTTGGTCGCTCGGGTGTGGGTTGTTCGTATGAGGCGTGGTCACGAGTAGCGTTCCTTGTTCGCGGATTCTTGAGGGCCGAAGGCGTAGATCGAGCCGAACGGCGGCTGGTAGCGGGGGGTGAGTTGGACATTCGTGCTGTCGCGTGGACGCGTCAACACGTCGATCCATACGACAGGGAGGTCTGGCGCCGATTCAGGCATGACGCCGTCGCCATCCGTGATGATGACAATGAGGCGAAAGCACTCCTGACTCGTTTCGAGCCATCGAAATGGTGCACGGAGGTCAGTCCCGCCGCGCCCGAGTCGATTCAGCGAGTTGTTGAGGCCAGCGGGCGTGGGTGCTTCGAGCGAATCCATGCACCGCACTTTTTGAACATCAGTGTCGAAGTCGAGCGTTGTTCCATACACGCCAAGTTGCAGTAGGCGTTCAAGGAAACTCTGAATACAACCGAGTTGCAGTTTGCTCATCGAACCTGAGGTGTCGATCGCAATCAAAATCGGCCCAAGACGTTGCTGGACGTCTTTCGGGATATACAGATCCTGATGCATGAGGCGGCGGTTGAATCGGAACTCACCATCGCCTTCGTATGCACTCGCTTCGAGACGTTGTTGGATCTCGTTGATTGCGATGTCTTGCGCATCGACGGGTTGAACAAGCTCGGATCCGCAATCGCGAGAACTACCCAAACCATGCTTTCTCAAGGCCGCTCGCAGGTTTCGTCTGGCGGCTCGATACAACCTCGAGAGATTGTTGCGTCTCGCGAAGATCTCTTTCGAGCGGTTCGACGGCGTCTTCTTCTTCGAACGACGAGACTTTCGTGATTGGCCGCCGCCGCGGCGCCCTTCACTTTGACAACGCTCGCATCCACAATCCGATGGCTTTCCGCACGGACATGAGTGTTCATTGTTGCACGAATCGCGTTCGCAATTCTCGCAACAGTTCTCTCGGGCACGCTCGCGATCATCGCCATCATCATCGATGTCGCCGTTGCATGCAGCGTTGTCACATGAATCGTTGTCGCACGCATCGTTACAGTGCTCATTGCCCTCGCGCGCAAATGTGTGAATTTCTGAAAGAGCTTCACCCTCACGGAGGTCTGCTTGGAGCGGATCCGTTGCTTGCTGACCAGCGTTCCGATTCTGATCATCCCTTTCTCGATCAACCCCACCCTTTCGATCACACTCAGTTGCACTCTCTCCGCCTTCGGTGTTTATGCGATCGACGAAGCGCCAAGGCCGATGGCCTCTTCCAAGTGGAAGCGGACTTTGAACGCGATCGATGCTACGGCTCGTGAAATTCCCTGGATTGGATTTGATCACGTCGTAAATGCTGTCGGTCGAAACCTCAACATCTTGCGGAATCAAACGAAGCCACGCGCCGCGGGTGGGATCCTTCACGAACTCCGCGCAATGCGCGGTGAATGCTCGAGCCATGTGAGCAGTGACCAAGTCAATCGTCACATTCCACGCACATTCGTCCCTCTCGTGAGGGCGCGGCCAGTGTCCCCACACGATGTGAATCAGTTGATGGAGGTAGATCCACGCGGCCTCACCAGCATCGAGTTCATGAAATCGCGGCCCGATCAAGACGGATTCCCCGTCCGTTCCCGCCGCAACCTGCACTCCAAGTTTCTCGTCGTACTGCCATTCCGTCGCAGAGACGACATTTCCAAGTTCTGGCAGGTGCCGCTTGAGCAGTGATTGGGCACGCTGAACGGCAACTTTGGTATGCAGTGGAGTCATCAGTTTGCCTCCCCTGTGCTCTGCAGCGCGTTCCGGAGGCCGCGGTGGTCTCGCGCGAGGTCTGAGACCTGAATGACCTCGCGAATCAGGAATTCGATTCGATCCTGATCGAGATGCTTCGTGAGGGCGACGACCATGTCGAGCACCTCGTTGTGCGCCAAACCTGAAGAAGACGTGGATTTCCTTGCCGTCCCATGCGAAGCATGGTGATGCACTTCCCGTAGTTCGCTACAGATGTATCCGACGAGATGCTGAAACTCCTCCCAAGGCGGAGCGGCACCCATCGACGCGGGATCCTCGAATTGCGCCTTCAGATCCGCGAGGCTCTGTCCGATTCGAATGAAGGACAGAAACTCCCTTGCAGCCTTCGATCCGATGAACCCTCGGACTTGCTCGAAGTCCAGCCGGTCGTTTCCAACGCAACTCAACAACGTGGCAACGCTCTCCCATGAGCGAGGCGTGGCGAACGCCGAGTCTGCTCCCGCATTCGCGTTGGGCTTGGTGTACAAGAACTCCGGATAGAGCGTGATGAAATCAACAATCACGCGTGGAAACTGGCGGCTTTCAGCGTATGAAATCCAGAGCGAAAGCTCAGGGGCTACGTCTATCTGCCAGAGTCGATTCGTGAGCGGGAGCGGCAGTGGCTGGATCGCAGCGCGATCTTCAGGTCGATTGCCGGCGCAAATCACCATGCAACTCGGGTGCAAGACGTGGTCGCCAATGCGATGCTCCAGAACGAGTTCATAGGTTGCTCGCATGACTGGTGGAGAGCCGTTCGTAAACTCGTCGAGAAACACAACACAGTTCTCCTCACGCGGAAGCCATGAAGGTCGGTTGTAAATCGTGCGACCGTTGAAAATGGAGGGCAGTCCTCGCGCATCAACGGCATCGATTTGAGAAACTGCGAGCGTGGTCACGTGCAAGTTGCGAGATTTCGCAAATGCCTTGACTCTTTGGGTCTTCCCAACGCCCGGTGGTCCCCACAACATGGGCGTGAAACCGTTCAACCTTGCTCGCTCAAGAATTTCGAAGAGGGGATCTTCATTCGGTTCCGGACTTGATGCTTGGAAATCGTCTTGTTGCATGCTTCCTCGCTGATACGTGGACACGTTGCACCATTCAGATCCACCTGGATCTGTTGGCATGAATGACTTTTGTGTGAAGCCGTGGAACGGCTCAGGAACTCCTCAGCAACTACTCTGGGACTTCTCTGGGACTTCTCTGGAGTTGCTCATCCGCCAACCGTGAGGAGGGCGAACGCGCATGCGAACCCCTCCGGTCTCGCGACACGGCTCTTTGGGGCTGATCTTTGAAAAGGGGTGTGCGTCGGCTTCGCGTGTGGAGCGCTTTCACACTTCACAGACGAACATCCGCCGCATCGCTGCGATTCATGTCTCGGTTTGCTGAGTTACCTCGAGCAAACTGCATTGAATGAAGGTGATTCGATCGGAAGGCCACGTTCGCCAAACGGCGCTCGCGTGCCTGATCGTCGACTCCGCCATCTACCACAATTCTTGAGCGGTGGGTTCAGCCGGAACGGCCGCCAACCGATCACGGAAGCAATCCTTGCTTTCACGATCTCTACTCCTGTCACAAACAGATTTCATCCACGACGCTGACATGAGCGTGCCGCCGCGATCCATCGCAGTAGTGCTCAAAGGCGCGGGTCGAGTCGAAAGTACGCTCGACCTGCAACTTTTTCCTAGGTCGACCCTTTTGTGTCACGACCTAATCAAGACCGCGAAAATTTGCTGAAGTCGATGAAATTTGTCTGAGCGACAGAATGAAGTCCGGCTGTGAGGCAAGTCATCCAGGCGCGCTAGGCAACATCCCTAGGCTTGGGTGCCTTCGCGACGAACCACGCGCGCCGCGGCGACGAACCTCGCGCGCAACTTCGCGGTTGAGCGCGGAGTTGGCCGCGCTCACGTTGCTTCGCTCAATCCGCTGAGATCGACTTCGGGCCCGCGCCAGCGGTCTTCTCGTACTTGCCGTCGCCGACTTTCTGGTACTTGGTGAAACCCAGGCGATCGAGGTTTGAGTCGCTGATCTTGCGCTTGTCGGCCGCGGTCGAGTGTTGGCCGCCGATCATGGGCAACTGCGGCACGCGTCGAACGGGTTCGCCTGTCTCCGGATGCTTCTCGAGCGTGGCATCGCTCATCTTTTGAACGACTTCGAAATGCTCGCCGAGCGAGCCGTCCGGCTTCACGACCGCGTAAACGTAGGTGGGCATTCCGACATCCTACGCGAGGTGCGGTTGCAAAGTAAGCGATCGACACGCGCACTCGAGCCGTCTGTCGCATCACTTCAACAGACGGTCGTGCGCCGTGGTAGAACGCCCGTTCAATGACGGCGCCGCACGCAACGACGGAAACCAGTCGCATCCGCGAACTGCGCGAACTTCTCGCGCGCGCGAACACGGCGTACTACGTCGATGCGGCGCCATTTATGAGCGATCAGGAGTTCGACACGCTGCTCGCCGAGCTTGTGTTGCTCGAAGCGCGCAACCCAGCGTTGTTCGATCCGAATTCGCCGACGCAACGAGTTGGAGGCACTCCGCTCGAAGGCGAGTTTGAAACGCGCGCACATCGTGTTCCGATGCTGTCCGTCGACAACACGTATTCGATCGAAGAACTTCGAGTGTGGTATCAGCGCTGCGCAGATGCGCTTGGCGTTGGAAGTGGAGATGTCGATCCCGACGCCGGACTTTTCGCCGCAGCGTCTGCGAGCGCGCCGACGCTTTTCGCTGATCCGAAGGTTGACGGGCTCGCGATTTCGCTCCGCTACGAGCGTGGCGAACTCGTGGAAGCGGTCACGCGTGGTGACGGCGAGAAAGGCGACTTGGTCACGGCCAATGTGCGCGCCATTCGCGCGATTCCGCTGAAGTTGCGCGTACCAGAGGATGCGCGGTTCGGTGGTATTCCGCACGTACTTGAAGTGCGCGGTGAGATTTTTATGCCCGTCAAAGAGTTCGAGCGCATCAACGAAGAGCGTGAAAAGCACGGCGAACAACTCTTTGCGAACGCACGCAACTCGTGCGTGGGAACGCTGAAAAACAAAGACCCGAAGATCGTGGCATCGCGGCGATTGTCGTTCGTCGCGCACGGGCGCGGTGAGAGCGAAGGGCTCCCTGAACTCCACGCGCATTCGGAGTTCGTGGCCTACCTCAAAGCGCTGGGCATTCCTGTTTCGAACGTCGGTGGCGCAATGAAGACGCTCGTCGACGCTGAGCGCACGATTCAAGAGTTCGCGGATCGTCGTGACCAACTCGACTTTGCCGTCGATGGAATGGTCGTGCGCATCGACCGCTTCGATGAACAGAAACGCCTCGGTTTTACGGCGAAAAGCCCGCGTTGGGCTGTCGCGTTCAAGTATCCAGCGGAGCAGAAAGAGACGATTCTCGAGAAGGTCGATTGGCAAGTCGGAAAGGGCGGCACGATCACGCCGCGTGCAACGATGACGCCGGTGTTCGTCGCGGGTTCAACCGTCAAGCATGCAACACTTCACAACATCGAGGAGATTCAGCGTCGCGACCTTCGCATCGGTGATCACGTCATCGTCGAGAAGGCGGGCGAGATCATTCCGCAAGTGGTGCGCGCGCTCGTCGAGAAACGCACCGGGCTTGAGCAGCCCATCGAGCCGCCAACGAAGTGCCCAGTGTGCAACGGTGTGGTTGAGCGCGAGGGACCAAAGCTCTTCTGCACGAATTCCTCGTGTTCTGCGCGATTCCGTGAGCGTCTCAAGTGGTTTGTCGGCCGCGATCAGATGAATGTCGACGGCATGGGCGAAGAGATTGTGGACGCGCTCGTTGACGCGGGCGTGGTCAAGGATTTCGCCGACGTCTTTCGTCTCGACGCGATGCTCGTCGCGCGCACACTTGCGAGAGGTGAGAAAGCCCTCGCGGAGATCGCGAAGAAAGGCGCAGGAAAGCGCGCGACCTCGTTGATTGAGAGCGCCGCGCACGCCGCGAAGGATCGAGGCTTGACGCGCGTACTCGCTGGGCTCGGTATCAAACATGTTGGGTCGAGCGCCGCCAAAACGCTCGCGCGTCGATATCGCACGGCGGATGAACTG
>JAIXVI010000255.1 GCA_027483065.1 Planctomycetaceae bacterium | reverse complement strand
GACGCGATCGCGAGCGTTCGCGCAGCATGGACGCCCGGAGAAATTCGGCAGATCGCAGAAGAAGCTGGACTCCACACGCCGCGCATCGAACGATGCTGGCCCGCTCGGTGGACCCTTTGGTGGAAACGCTGATGTCACTCTTCTCTCCGCTCCAGTTCGATGTCGCGGTGATCGGCGCAGGCCCTGCGGGTTCTGCCGCTGCACTCGCCGCTGCGCGATGCGGTAAGAACGGCGGCGCGCGCGTTTTGCTCGTCGATCGCGCGCAGTTTCCACGCGCGAAAGTCTGCGGTTCGTGCCTCACCGACGAAGGTATCGCAACGATTCATTCGATCGGCGCAACACGCGTGCTCGCGTCGGCAACTCCACTGCGATCCGTGCGTGTGACGTGCGGCGCGCGCGAACTTCGCATCTCGCGCCCCGCAGGTGTTGCGATTGCGCGCGAACTACTCGACACAGCGCTCTTCGAAGAAGCGCAATCTGCGGGCGTCGACGTTCGTCTCGCGACCTCCGCGCGCGTTCGACCAGATCGCACGCTTGAACTCGCATGCGGCGGTCAACGCTTCGAAGTGCGCGCTTCGACAGTCATCGTTGCGGATGGCCTCGCAGGAAACGCACTCGATGAGATCGATGGTTTCACATGGCGGATCGCAAAGCGCAGCCACATGGGCTTCGGCGCGATTCTTCCCGCCGGTTCCGTGCAATGCGCGCCCGGCGAAATTTGTATGCGCGTTGTCGATGGCGGATACATCGGTGCCGTGCAACTCGCGTCGGGCGAAGTCGATGTCGCGGCGGCGATTGATCCCAAGTTGCTGCGCGCTGCGAAAAACGTCGCTCTCTGTGCGCGTGACATGCTCGGCGAGACGGTTCTCGATGCACCCGCACTCGAACGTGCACGTTGGCGCGGAACTCCGCTTCTCACCCGTCGTCGTGCACGCGTCGCAGCCGAGGGAATTCTTGTCGTTGGCGATGCTGCGGGTTACGTCGAACCTTTCACGGGCGAAGGCATGACGTGGGCGCTTTCAACTGGTGCTGCTGCTGGCACGCTTGCGGCGACGCATGCTGCACCGCATCAAGTTTGGCCCCGCCGATACGCAGCGCTCACACGCGCACCGCGGCTACGTTGCGCGCTGCTCTCGCGCACACTTCGCGCGCCACGCCTCGTGCGTGCGATGCTCGCTGTTGGTGAACGCTTTCCTCTTCCCTTCGCTTCCTTTGCGCGCTCGCTCGGGCGCACTTCGCACGCCTGTGATCACAGAAGCGCGTCGACCGCATGAGTACTGCGCGACCCACAACTTCCGCCGCGCTCGTCTCGCTCGCGACCGCGCATCCGCCGTTCCGCATGTCGCGTGCAGAGTGGCTTGAGATCGCAGACACGCTGACACCGCCCGAAGTGGACCGCGCGCTCCTCACGCGACTTGCAGAGCGAAGTGGCATCGAGACGCGTTGGTGTGCGGCGTTTGAGGAAGGTCGACATGGTTTCTATCGGCCGAGCGAGGTTCCTGGCACGGCCGAACGCATGGCGCTTTGGTCGCGTGCCGCGCGGGCGCTTTCCGTGGACGCTGCACAGCGCGCACTCGCCGATGCGACACGCGCGGGGGTGACGGCAGACCGCATCACACATCTCGTTACTGCTTCTTGCACGGGTTTCGCCGCGCCTGGAATCGACGCGTTTTTGATCGACACGCTTGGGCTCTCACGCAGCGTTTCACGACTGAACGTGGGCTTCATGGGTTGCCACGCTGCCGTCAACGCACTCGCGGCGGCACGCGCAACGGTGCTTGCGAATCCGAATGCCGTGGTGCTCGTCGCGCTCGCGGAAGTTTCTTCCGCGCACTTCCACCACAGCACGCGACTCGATCAACTCGTCGCAAACACGCTCTTCGCCGATGGCGGCGCCGCGATGATTGTCGCTGCAGAATCTCCTGCGACGCAGACACGAAGCCCCGCGCTTGCCACGATCGTCGACACACACTCGACGCTCATCCCGCACACTTCGGAAGAGATGGCGTGGCACATCGGCGACCGCGGATTTGAAATGACGCTCGGTGCGAGCGTGCCCACGATTTTGGAGCGCGAGATTCGCGCGTGGGTCGAGCGCGCGCTCGCCACGCACGGCTTAGGCATTCGAGATGTTGCTGGTTGGGCGATTCATCCGGGTGGCCCGCGCGTGATCGACGCCGTCGCAGCAGCACTCGAACTTCCCCAATCGGCCGTCGCTGCGAGCCGCGCGATCCTGCGGGATTACGGCAACATGTCGAGCGTGACGCTGCCGTTCATCTTCGAGCGACTGGCCCAAGATCCTGCGGCGGAGCTCCGCCACGACGCGCGTTCAGAAGCAGGCCCAACACCGTGGGTCGGCCTCGCGTTTGGTCCAGGGCTCGCGGGCGAGATGGTGCTGTGGCACTCAGGCACGTGAATACGGCGTGCACGACGGGCTCAGCGACGTTGCGGGAGGGGGAATATCGGAACCCTGCCGCGGGGCAGTATTCCCTGACCCGAGCCTCCAGAGCATCGATTCGCACCGAAACGCAGGTATTTCATCGAAACTTTCTCGTTTTCCCCCCTTGGCCTGAGAACTGTGCTCTATTCACCGATGCAGGGCGCATGGCCGCGAGGCGAACGACCCCGAACTTGTGCATGTGAAGCTTGTGCACGAGAGGTTTGAGCGTGAAAGGGACGAGCGCGGGTGGAACCGCGCTCACAAGAACAACTTGCGAAACGAGTGACGAGCCTCGCTCAGGCGTGCGGTCGACTCATCCATCCATGCGTATTCGCGTGGCCTCGCGAGACTCTCGTCTCGTGTGTGGCGAACCATCAATGGCCAGCCCTGGATGCTCGATCAGCGTGCCTCGTGAGGTGTTTCGGTCTAGCGCGACCGTCAAATGTTGCGCGGGATTGGATCTCGGCACGCGTCGTGCACGTCGAGAGGGATGACAACATGCATCGACCAGTCGTACTTTGCTTCGTCGACTACTACCTCCCCGGCTTCCGTGCAGGTGGCCCGACGCGAACCATCGCGAACTTTGTGGACATGCTTGGTGACGAGTTCGACATCCGAATCGTGACCCGAGATCGTGACTACGGCGATGACGCCCCCTATGAGGGAGTCCGCATCGACGGCTGGAACAAGGTTGGAAAGGCCTCCGTGTTCTACGCAAGTGCCGCGACACTGTCGATGAAGGGGCTTCGCGAGGTACTCAACGAGACAGAGTATGACGCGGTCTATCTCAACAGCTTCCTAAGCCCAAAGATGACCGGTATTCCCCTGCTGCTTCGCAGGTTGAAGCAGGTTCCAAACAAGCCGTGGATTCTCGCCCCCCGCGGGGAGTTCGCTTCAGCGGCGTTGGCAGCGAAGGCGCTCAAGAAGCGTGTCTATTTGCTCGCCGCGAAAGCCGCAGGGCTCTACAACAATCTCACGTGGCAAGCGAGTGCGTCGCATGAAGCAGACGACATTCGTAAGGTCATCGGCGCGCGTGCTGAGCGCATCTTTGTTTCGCCGGACCTTCCGCGTGCCCCGGTTGCTCTCGATGAAACTCGACTTCCGATGAGCTCGCACCGAGAGCCGCGTCCACTGCGACTCGTGTTCCTCTCACGCTTGGCGCCCGTCAAGAATCTCGATTTCCTCCTCGACGTCCTCGCGACTGTGCGCCGGGATGTGGAGTTCACGATCTACGGATTGAAGGAAAACGAAGCCTATTGGCAGCAGTGCCAGCAGAAGATTGCCGCGCTGCCTGCCAACATCCGAACGACGTACGACGGCGCGGTCCTACCCGACGACGTGCCACAGGCATTCTCGAAGCACGACCTGTTCGTGTTCCCGTCACGTGGTGAGAACTTCGGTCACGTTGTCCTCGAGTCGCTCTCTGCTGGAACGTCCGTGATGGTGAGTGACCGCACGCCGTGGCGCGGCGGCGAGACTGATGCGCTTGAGGTGCTCACACTCGACCAGCCGGATGCGTGGCGTGATGCGATCGAGCGATGGGCGGTTCTGAATACAAAGGACCGAAAGAGCCGCCGCGCGAACGCGCTCGCATTTGCGCGTGATTACATGGAGAACCGCGCGGGTGTGAAGGAGTGCCGCCAGTTCTTCCTCAACGCGATGGGGCTGCCCGCCGACCTCTGGATCACGACGCAAACGCCAGCTGCCAAGCCCGTGGCTGCATCACGCCCAACACGCAGCATTCCAAAGAGTTCGCCGATGTCGCCTCTCAAGCAGGGACATCCCGACGTGCAGCCAACTCCGGCACTTGCGAAGCGCTCCGTGGCGTGAACTGGCGCGGTGATCCTCCGCGTTTGGCAGGCCCGCAAACAGAAGGTGCGCATTTCATGTGCACTGCGGTGTGACGTGGAAAGCCCCGCGAGCGCCCTGTCAATTCGAGTGGCGTGTCACGCGCAGCGCCTCGTGCATCGCAACCAGTTCGTCCCACGCACCGTCAAACGCCCACGCGTAGTTTTTCCATCGACCGATGGCTGCACGACTGATCGGACGGCGAACCTGCGCGTGTGAAAGCGTCGCTGCGACGCGCGTCCCCTGTTCCGGATTCAGCACTCGTTCGTCCATTGGAAGCCCCATGCGCTCAAGGCACCGCGCGGCGAATCGCGCTGGATCTTCCACGAGATCTTCGTACGCCATGCGCTCATGCGCGATGTCGAGAACCTCAAGCGCACGCGGCACAATCTTGCGCTGCCATTGAATGATCTCACGAATCGCAGCGAGATCACCCATCCACGGATTTGCTGCCACGTTGAGATGCGAGAAATAGAGGCTAGTTGCGTTGTCGCGCGGATCGCGATCGATCGCGAGCCCGATCGCGCCAGGGAACATCGCGGCAATCTCAGGAAGCGAACTCCACGCGAGCAAACTCTTGTCGAACGTCCACTGCGCGCCCGACTTCGCGAGCGCGCGCGCACCAACGAGATACTCTTCACGCAGTCGTGCGAACGTCCCGTCCGAAACGAGCGTCGGCTTCTGCGGCCACACCGTCGTCGCTGCGAGATGCTTCCGAATCGCGCCAAGTCCGGTGTATTCACCGATGCCACCGATGGCGGGATGGCGATCGAGCATGTGCTCGAGCAGCGTTGTTCCAGAGCGCGGAAGCGCCACGACAAACGCCGTGCGCAGCTCTCCATCTTGCACCGCGCAACGCTGCTTGAAGTGACCCGCTCCTTTCTCAAGGAGCGACCATTGCGCGCCCAGCGGACCAACCGAAGATTCTGTGTCGGCCGGCGGCGCGGTGGTGCGATGCACCTCGCTCATCAGGTCGAATGCCTCACGATATCGCGCTGCGCGGTCGAGAAGTTCCGCCGCCTCGAAGCCCGCGTAGCGACGCGTCACAACGGGCGCCGTACTGCGCCAAATCGAGAGAAAAGCCTCGATGCCACGCTCACGGTCTTCAACGGCGGCCGCGCGTGCGACATGCAGCGTCGCCCGCGCATCTTTCGCCCAAACACCTCCCGCGCGCACCATCGCCGCGAGTTCATCACGACGTCCCGCGTAGTGGTAGGCATCAAGCAGCGAGAATGCAGCTTCGACGGTGTGCGGCCCACGTCCACGCGCGGCGCGCTCGAGCATCGCGATTGCTTCATCCGCGCGCCCGTTGCGGAACTCGTACCGACCGCGCACGAGCAAGAGATGCTCGTCGTTTGGCGAGAGTTTCGCAGCGAGTTCGAGGTCGGGCCCTGCTTCTGCTTCGAGCCCAAGTCGAATGAGCGCGCGCGCACGGCCGAATCGACCGAGGAAACTCTGCGGCGACTGCTTGAGCAACTCATCGGCGGCATCAAGTGCACCGCGATTGTCGCCCGCGGCGATCAAGCGTTCAATACGAGCGGCGGGCGATTCTTTGGCGGGCATGAGGCTGATAGTCTACGAATGCACGCTGGTTCGCTGAGCGCTTCAGTCTCCGAGGCGAACGCACGTGCGGACATGATTTCGCACGCTGGAATGCTGCCTAGGTTGGATACGTCGTTGTCGGCCGCTTGGAACAACCCACAAACAGGAACCCCGCCCGATGCACCGTCCACAGGGCCGCGATTACTGGCGACCCATTCCCAACTGCTCTCAATCCGCCGGCTCTCCCGTGCGAAATGCCGATGGCTCAACGCGCCTCATGACGCTCGTCGAGGTGATCGAGGCGGCCACGGTTCTGTCGCGATTCCAGCGGTTCGAGATCTCCAACGGTCGTTCTCCGTTCGGTCCCTTCGGCCGTCAAAGCTACTCGGTGACCACGCGGGACGAAGGTAACCTCAAGCACGCGCTCGACACGCTCCCTGCGCTTGAATGCGCGGTGCAGGCGGTTCGCGCACTGGAAGAGTATCGCAGTTCCACGCGGCGCACGTCCGGCACCAGTGCGAGGAGTCAAACCGCAGGGTCGGGCACTCCGCCTGAAATGAGGGAAGCCGACGCGCGCGATGTCGCGCGGAAACTCGTGGAACGTTGGGAACAGTGGCTCGACATGGCGCACCGGACATTCGTTGTTCCGGAAACCGCGCATCTCTCCCGTCCTGATCGACCGTCGAAGGAATGGATGACGCCGCAGCAACTTGACATCGCTCGGAGCGCAGGATGCTCGCATGCCGTCGATCCTTTCGCGCTCGCCGATGACGAGCGGGCGCAGGCGGCGGCGCTGCTGCATGCCCATCGCCTGCGCGTCACGACGCGCATCGCGGAAGAGTTTCGGGTTGGGAGCTCTGACTATTCCGTTGCTCTCTCGCGAATCGGGCTTTCCGCTGAAGGATCTTCTCGGCCTTCTCAGAACCCTGAAAGAGCCGCTTGGGATTGGGCACGCTTCCACAATCTCGCCGACGCGATCGCCTCCACGCAGCGCCGCTCCTTCGGCTTTGCGGTCACGTATCAGGAGATCTCCGAACCGAGGCACCTCTCCACGCCGCCGAACGCTCCGCCGAAACTCGTGTTCGGCGCGCTTCAAGTCTGCGAGCCGAGCGATCCGACGTGCGCTATGGCGTTCGAACTTCCCGATCGAGCGACGACGGAACGTCTTCGCGACCATCTTGCGAGACTTCGTGACTTCGCGCCGAAAGGAGTGGTTGGATCGCAAGACCTACTCTCAATCATCCGACGACTCGGGCGCGAGGCACGACATGTGAACTGGCGCTCCTGTGCAGTTGGCTGGTCGACTTCGGGTCTCGCCGTTTGGGCGGGTCGACCCGATGCGCATGTCGGGCCCGAGATTGCCGAATCGCTCCAACGCAACGGCTTTCGCAGCGTGTGGTTCGATCAAGACATTCTGGGCGCACCTGTCTGAGCGCGGCCGCACGCGCCTCTCGAAAGTGCGGAGCACACCTACGCCGAGAATCGCTAGAACGGCGTCTTGCGAGGAGCGGGACGAAGAGCTCCGTGACAAAAAGCACCGTGGCCCCGGAGTGCGGGGCCACGGCAAGATTCGAAATAGGAAGCCTGGTCCACTGGTTCAGCGGCGACGACGCGCGACAAGACCCGCGAGGCCGAGGAGCGCGATCGCGCCTGGAGCTGGGACGACATCACCCGAGACGATGATGTTGTCGATGCGGTTCGTGCCAGCGGCCGCGACGGTCGAGAGGTTCACGAAGCGGAACGTCAGCGACGCTGCGTCGTCGGCGCCGGCGATCGAGGCGATCGACGTCGTGAAGGCGCTTTGGTAGTTCGCCGCGCTCGTGCTCCACGAGAGCGTGCCGCTTCCGGCCAAGCCTGCTTGGATGACCGAATAGCTCGCAAGAATCGTCGAGAAGTTCGTGCCGTCCGTGCTCATGTCAACACGGAAGCTCGATGGACCAGTGCTCGAGCGGGTCTGATCCCACGAGAGCGACACGTTGCCGTAGCCGAGCGTCGACAAGGTGATTTGGTAGTAATCACCCACCGACCAGTTGTTGCTCGAGAAGGAATACTGCGAGCCGTTGCCCGCTGGAGTCGACCAGGTGGTCGCGGCGAGCGCGTGGAACGCGCTGAGGCTCGTACCGGCGGTTACGTCACCAGCATCGGCTGCACCGTAGGTGTAGTTTGAACCGGTCGTGGCGGCCGGAATCGCGGTGGTCATGGACCAGCTCGCAACAATGTTCGCCGATGCAGAGAGCGTGCAGGAAGCAACAGCAACAGCCGCGAAGAGGGAAGTCTTCATCGAAATCTCCGTAGGTGTGATGAAAGAGGGAATGGGAAACAGGGAACTGGGAACCGAACGATCCGGACTGGACTCCGGATGAGATGAAAGGCCGCCGAGAAGTTGGACTGCCGCTCTGCGAGACCGAGAAAGTACTTCAAGTTTCTCGAATTCAGGCCGCGTCCGAGCCTGTTTTGGCTGAATTCACGGGGCCTTGACACGTGCTCGACGCAGGAGCGCACTGAAATCATTGATGAAGCGAGAGTTACGCAGAGATGGTCGCACGTGTCCTTCAAGCGCTGCGTCTGAGAACTTTGGAGGGCGCTTTGAATTGCGTTAGGCTCTTGCGATGCTCTCCAACTCCCTGCGTGTTCGACTTCTTGGCATAGCTCAGATCTTCGGGAAAAGCCAGATTCTTGGGGACGCCACAATCTCTGAATGCACTCGACGCCGGGCGCCGCGTTCCGCGATGGTCGCTCTGCTCGCCATCAGTTTGTTCGGCGACTTCCAGCCGTGCGCGTCTGCAGCTCTCAAAGGTCTCACCCCAGCCAGCAGCGTCTCTGGCCACTACAACTTCGCCGAGGCAACGGTCGAAGCGTTCATAGGTGAGGCTCGCTCGGACACGCTCGCCCGCGCTGGCAAACTCAACCTTGCGTTGCCGGCGGATTTCCTCGCGTGGATCGACAACGACCCTGCGCTGCAACTCTCGGTGTATGGCTCGCGTGCCGATCCGCTACCGGTGCTGCTCGCGTTACGTTCGCTGGAAATCGATCTCGGCACCGACATCGTGCGCCGCGATTACACGCAACTGGCACTCGCCTTCGCGATCCAAGATTCGTACGCCGCACGCGCCGACAAAGGCACGGGTTGGAACGACGGTGACGGCGCGACGAACGCGTCCACGCTTCCTGACATCACGCCGCGCGCTCCGCTTTCGCTCGTGATTCCGAGCGATCCGCGCGTGCCCGTCAACACGAAAGACGCTTCGCGCGCGCTCGACGCGAACGACCACATCATCAATTTCCTCGAGGATCACGCGGAAATCGAAGCGGATATCCGCGTGAAAGAACTCCCGCCACTCGAGTATGACGAGAAGGGCATCGCGAAGCCGCAAGGAAATGCGGTGACCGTGATGAAGAAGGAACTGCGCAAGCCTGTCGCCGCCGACGTGATCGCGTCGCGTGCGCTGCAGGAAGAATTCAACGCCTACATGGCGGCGCATGGCCACCCCGACATCAAGATCGACTGCGGAGATCGCGCGGTTCACTGGTACTCCGAAGAGGCAATCTCCGACAAAGATCTGCGCGCGAAGATCGAGGCTGCGCACGAGCTTTTCCACGACGCGTATCGCGCGAAAGGCCGCATGCCCGCGGAACGCGATCGCGCGCCGACCGCTGGTGAATCGATGGCGTGGTTCATTCGCAACGATCGTCACGCGTTCGACGACGCAACGCGCGATGCACGCGACTGGCCGCGATTTCCGCTGCATGCGCCGTGGCCAGTCCTCGTCATGCTCGCAGCCGACGACCAACCGCTGCGCGAGCGCGAGGACATTTGGCTCAAGTTCCGCGACTCCGGCGAGTTCCGCACCTACGGCGAATACATCGGCGGAATCGCGCAGCAGTTTGACATGCAGTCCGCGCGACGCGTGGCACCGCTCGCGTTCAACTACGGGTCGATTCAGATGATGTGGAAAGATGGCGGCGTCTGTGGCACGATGGGAAACATCGGCGCGCGCACACACCGCATCGTCGGCCAACCTGCGTCCACCGCCGGACAGCCCGGCCACTGTGCGATTGTCTTCATGGAGCACGACGCGAAGACGGGCGAATTCCGCTGTAAGGGCGGGCAGTACGCGACCGGCGGCGACGAAGTCACCACTGTGCATGCGGGCTGGAACTACGACGACATTGGCGGACGAAAGCCGATGGTGTATCACCAGTCGATCGCGTGGGCTGTGAACTACAACCGTGAGGAAGCGCCAACGTCGTTCCTCGAAACGCTCGCGATGCGCCGCATGTTTGACGCGCTTCCCGAAGCAGAGCGCGCCGCGACGGCGACAGCATTCGCGGAAGCGGGACTCGCACGCAATCCATTCTCACTCGTGGTGTACGACGGCGCCGTGCGCGCAGCGAATTCACCGGAAACCGCACTTGCGCTCGCAGACATCGCATCGCGCACACTTGATGCATTGCCTGCAGCAAGTGTTCCTCCGCTCTACCGAAGCACCCTGCGCGATCTCGCACACGCGCGGATCGCCGCACTGCCCGCGCCGAAAGGCGCCGACGCGAATCGTGCACTTCTCAACGAACTCGAACGCCAGCAATGCGACGATGCAAAACTTCTCGCGCGAACATGGCGTGCGATCGGCGGCGATGCAGAATTCGACGCGCGTGTGCGCGCAGCAACGGAGCGCTATCTCGCGTCGCCTGAACGCGCGAAAGGCACGGGGCCTGCGGCAAAGCGCGAAGCGGACGCGTTTGCGAAGCTCGTGAAGACGTGGAGCGACACCGTGAAGAAGCCCGCACGAAAAGAGTGGGCGGCATCGCTTCTCCCACTCTTTCAAGATCGTGACACGATCGCAGTCCGCGGCAAAGCTTCGCCCGATCCTGTCGTCGCGGAACTCCGCAAACTCGCGGATCTGAAGTAGCGCGACGCGTTACGCAAATCCGCCCGACGTTGCTTGCGGAACGGGCACGCGCCCGCCGAAGCCACCGGCTGCGTTCTCACGTAAACCGTGGAAAATCATGCTGAGATGCGCACTGAACACCGCAAGGAGTGAAGTGTCCATTGCGAGATCAATCGTCTCGCCACTCGCTGGATCGAAGCGCGCGCTTGCAAGGCCTTCCCGTCTCCAGAGACGCAAGACCGACAGAAGATCGACGCGCGGTGCGCCCTCTCGACGAATCACGAGCAGGCGCTCGATGCCCGCCGACATCAACGCGCGTGCCGATGGGAAATCTTGCGGAAACACCATCCAACGGTTGTCGAACATCGACGGCGCAGCAACTCCGACATGTCGGTTGGAATCGAGGAGAAACGCGGGCGGCGCATCATCAGGGATCGCAAGTGCCTGCAGCGATTCCGCGCCCTCATGCAGCGCCGCAATCAGTGGATCAACCGCGACCACTTCCTTGCCGATTCCTTGCGTGAGGTTGTAGAGCGGAACAGGCCGAAAGCCACGCTCTGCGAGCGCGAGTCCACACGCGATTCCCTCGACGCTCGGAAGATCGACAACGACCGCGTGGCGACCTGAACCAAGCGGAACCGCGCCAGCCGAAGTCCACGGAATGCGTTCGACAGGCGCGCTGTTCGCTTCGGGGAGATACGTAAAGAGTGCGGGTTTCGCCCAAGCCGACCACGGACTCGCGACTGGAGCCCAGATCTCGAAAAGCGCCCGAGCATCGGTCACAGGCTTCATGCGCGGAGACGTGGAATCATCAGGGAGAAGCATGTTGGAACCCTTCTTCGTGCACAGGCTCAAGTGAAGAATCAAGCGACGCATCAAGCGAAGAAACAAGCGGCGCATCAAGTGAAGAATCAAGCGACGCATCGAGCAACACCGCCGCATCTTGTGCGCGGCCATCCATCAATGCGCGCGGAGCAACGCGTGCGTACGCACCCGCAGCGCGGCCATCGATGACATAGACACCGATGCACGCGTGACAATGACGACGCTCTTGCGCCGCATCAACCGTAAATCCAGGTTCCTCGCGCAACGGAATCGACTCGAATCTTCGCTGCAAACACCAAGACTTCGGAAAGAGACGCGCCATCCAACGCGCACGACGCGCAGCCGCGGCGCTCATCGCGCCGTCGATGACGACTCCTTCACCGATCCGCCCCCACACGGGCTTCAGCACAAAGCCTGTCGGATCGACGCGACGCGCAAACGAACGCAGTCCAATCGGCTCGACTTCAGGAAGAATCCCACTCCACGTGGGCGTCGAGATCCCGAGTTCGCGCAAAACAATCGGAAGACGTTTTCCTTGCAAAAGCAGCGCCGACGGCGGATTTGAACGCACGACGTCCGCGGGCAACATCGACCAGTGCGCTCGATCAGCGCGTGAGAGATTCCCAAGCCACTCGCACGGGAAGAAACGCATCACTGCGTCGACTTCGGCGCCCGTTGTCGAAAGTCGCACGCGCGATCTGGATGGCTCCCCGCATGGCTTCACGTGCGCGGGCGATGCGAGATGCGCTCGCACGCCGAGTGCAGCGAGTTCCGCGCCAATTCGACGCACGACCTGCTGGTCGTCGGTGTAACTCGTCGCATGCACAAGCGCCGCATTTCCGTTGGGAATTCTCTCGGCGATGGCGCGCGCGAGAACCCGCGCCGGATCGGGGAGACACGCGAGGCCAGGCAATCGCTCCGCGACGATGCGCGCGACTGCACCCGCCTCGATGAAACCGCCAGGAACATCTGCGTTGATCTCCGAAACGCGCCAACCCTCGGTCGACGGGTGAAAGTCGAAGCGTGCAAAGCGCGCGTCACGCTCCGAGGGCGGCGGCGAAGCTGCAATGATCGCACGCACATTTCGCGGGATTCCAAGCGCGCGCCACGAGCGCCGCTCCTCTCGTAACGCTCGCTCGACAGCGGCGAGCTCAGCCCACGCGCGCTCTGCAAGCGAGGCGAGCTCACGCCACGCCGAAGGCGCAAGGCGGATCGCGAATGGCGCAATCGTTTCCTCGTCGTACGTGCGCGGATCGAGTTTGCCCGCTTCGAAGATCGCGCGCGTACGGATCTCGCGCCGCTCTCCCGCATCAAATGTGCGCGACAGCGCAATCACACTGGTGCTCCCAGCATGAAGATGTAGCCAACAGCCGCGAGGAGGTACACGACGCCCGTGAAGCGATCAACCCAAAGATTGCCGTCGATCTCGCGCGAGAGTGCAACACGCGCAACGACCGTATCGGCAATCACGAAGAGCACTGCTGGCCACCCGAGGCGAAAGAAGTCGCCCGTCGCGGCGTCGAAGCCAGTCCAGTTTCCCGCAACGGCTCGCCCAAGGATCGCACCGATCGCGACGAACATGCAGCCCGCGCGAAACGCAATGCCACGATCGCGATCAACGAGGATGCGATAGACGGTGCGATTCAGCGCGGCGTGCACGACAACGAGCGTGTAAAGGCCCAGATGCGCGAGTGCCGCGCAATAGATCACCACGTAGAAGCCAGGTCCGTCGCCGATGTTCGCGCCCGCGTACGCGCAGACACTCGCGAGGGTTGCCGTGTAGAAAAGCGTGTGCGCAGCCCGATTGCGCCGCTCGAACATGTCGGGCACTTTCCATCCGTACAAACGCAAGGCAATCGTGTTGACGGCCGCGAAGGCATAGCCCATCAAGAGATAGAGCACCACGTATTTCGCGTCAGGTTTCACATCACTCGCAGCGAAATTGAGCAGCACATAGAAGAGAACAGCGCCGATCGAAAACCACGCGAAGATCGTGGCGAGGCAACCGAATCCTCCGCCCGGTCGCATGCGGCCATCGGGCGTACTCCAGAGTCGCCGATCAACCATCGCGCCGCGCGTTGCAAGCCAACCCCAGCCGATGAAGCCGACGACGAGCGACGCGATGAGTGCGAAGACTTCGGGTTCAGACATGCGGTCAATCTACACGCCGAGGTCGAACGCCGTTGTGAACCGCGCACCAGCCCACAGTCGCCTAAAGTCGCGGCCTTCGCTGATCGACATGCGTGCCGCTGCGCTCTAGGTCGTCCGCAGGCCCGCAGGACATGGGCTGAAAGCACCGCGAGCCCGCGAAAGCGGGCTCGACGGCGTCTTCGTCAGGATGTCGATGAAGCGACGGAAGTGCGTGGCGATCATCGCGCCATTCGTCCCGTTCGATGCTCGCGCACGCAAATCCTCGATCAGCCGCATGCTCCCCAAGCGACGAGCAACTGTGAGAGATCTGACGCGCCGACCGTTCCGTTGCCGTCGAGATCCGCCGCACCGCCATTCGACCCCCATGCAGCGAGGAGCATCGAGAGGTCAGCCGCTCCAACATCGCCACTGCCGTCAAGGTCGGCGGGGCAGAGAGGTGGCAGTACGGTGAGTTGCACGGCATTCGACACACGCTCGCTGCCACAGGCAGCGGTCACCCGGCAGGAATACTGCCCCTCGAGGTAGTCGGCGGCGAGTACCTGCAGGTTTGGCGTCGTCGTGCCGTTGAACTGCACGCCATTGCTCAACGCGAAGCCGTTGCGCAGCCAGCGGTACGTCAAGGTCTGGTTCGACTGCGCGACCACGGAGAACGTCGCCATCTCACCCTCATACACGGTCTCAGGCTGCGGTTGGACGAGGATGTTCGGCTGCGGGCATGAGGAAACCCACGACTCGAGCGCAGCACGGATTTGTTCGGCGAATAGGGATGCCCACGCGCTGTAGCAGACGTCAATCACCGCTCCGTCGTGTGCGAACGTCATCCCGACAAACTCTCGGGGCGTCACAACGCCGCTCGCCGACTTGAACGGGATGCGCACGATTCCCGCGATGCCACCCCACAGACGCTGCGGAGCCGGCGGATAGGAGCAGCCATAGCCGCCATCTTTATAGCGATACCAGAAGTCCGCCTTGAACTGATTGAGCTGCGTGGACGAGAGTGGCAGTCCCGCCGCCTGCGCATCAACTGTATCGTCGAAGCGCCCGATGCCGAACGTGTTGCTGCCAAACATGACACCCCACAACTCGTCTTCCCATGCCGTATTGAACAGCGCGTTGGTCGCTGCCTTTTCGTAGAGCGCGCAGATTTCGCGCGCAGGACCCGTGTTCGGCGTCGCAAGGCCCCCATCGCCGCAGAGGCAGCCCAGCGTGTGGTTGAGCGTGACGCCCGCGATGCCGTTCGATCCGAGCCACGATGTCAGCGCGGCGTTCCCGCCGCAGCGGTTGGCGATGAGAAGCGTGGCGTTGTTGTCGGACTGGTTGAGCATGCGCCAGAGGACGGTGCGGATGGGCTCGTTGACCGCGTTCGAAGAATTGCCATCGGGGCATTCATCCGGATTCATGGTGTCGGAGTTGTAGACGATGGCGTCGAGACCAAGCGGACCCTCGAGCCCCTGCGACGCGCGCTGCACCTCGCGCACCGCGTGCACGAACTTCATCGTGCTTGCGATCTCCGCTGGGAAATCAGCGTTCAAGGATGCGAGCACTGGACCGTTCACTTCCTTCAAATAGCAGCCAAAATCCGCATCGGTCGCTGGGTCCATCAGCCCGCGCATGCGCGATTCGATCGTGTTGGTGTTGTCGACATACACGACGAAAAACTTCGTGGCGCCATTCGCATCGGTGTAGCGCTCGACATCGATCGGCCGAGCGCCGAGCGCGTTTGCCTGCGCGATGATCTGCGTCGAGTCGAGCCCGTAGTAGTACCACCAGCCACGAATCGGCTTGTCGATTTGCACGATGTTGAACGTCGGCTGCACGCCCCCGCCGCCCTGCGTTGCAACTTCAACGTCAGTCAAGAAGCCAGGATTCGCGTTCACGATGCTGACGATCTGCGCGGGTGTCTTGCCCCACGCCCAGAGTCCGGTTGCTCCCGCAGCACCAGTGTTGCTAATCGCAACCCCAGACCAGCGCGTCGAGCCCCCGACGGTGTAACGCTGCAGATTGATTGCGCGAAGGTTGTTGTTGTCGGTCCAGGTGTCGATCGCCGCGGTCGAGGTCTGCGCGTAGAGCCAGCCCCAGCCGGGCACGGCGTCGTCGCCCGTGTTCGAGACGAGAACGGCCGTATGAAGCGTAGATCCTCCGCTCTCGAAGGGCTGCAAGTCGATCAGGCGCTTGCCCGCGAGCGCGCCCGTGATCGTCGCCTCGGTCGCTCCTGCAAACCACGTTTCACCCGAGTTCGCGTAGTCGCCAGTGTTCTGCACGAGAACGGCGTCGAAACTGTTCGAAGCGACACGGTCGATATCGATGATGCGGAATCCCTGCGCGCGATAGGTGTTGACCTGCGCTTCGGTCGCGCCGAGGAGCACGTAGTAGCCCGTCGGCGTTGTGACGTTGGGGTCAATCTGCGCCATCGCAGACGAGGCGACAGCGAGAGTGGATGCAGCAACGACGCCTGATGCAACGATCGATGTGGCAACCCGTCGGCGCGTGACCAAATTCGAGGACGTGACGTTTGAACTATGCATTGGTTCCTCAAAGTTCTTCTGCGAACCGAGCGAACTCGGTTCCGCTCGGGACTGGCAGTGCACTCTGAAGCTTGAACGTGGCCTTCGAGAAGTGCGTGCTATGTGAATAGACAGAAGAACACGAAAGGCTCGCAACAGAAGCGCATAAAAATCACAAAAACGCACCGGGGCTCAACTGGCGCGAGTTCCAAATGCAGAACGAGCCCGCCCTGAAGTTCAGGCTTTACAGGGGCTTGCGTTGCCTCCGCGCTTCGTGCGCCCCGACGACCGCATCCCACTTCGCGTCGAATGCCCATTCGTAGTTCTTCCAACGGCCGATCGATTTGCGATTGATCGGCTGCCGGACTTGTGCGCGAGAAAGCGTGTCGGCGCCCTTCGGATTGAGTTCCGGCGAGATCACGCGCTCATCCATTGCAAGCCCCATGCGTGCAAGGACACGCGCCGCGTCCGCCGCGGGATCCTCGATGAGATCCTCGTACACGATGCGCTCATTCAGAAGTTGCAGCGCCTCGAGCGCCGCAGGAACAACGCGACGCTGCGCTTCAATCACCTGGCGAATCGCATCGAAACTGCTGGTCCATTCGTAGGTCGATGGATTGAAGTACGAGAGGAAAATGCTCGTCGCAACATCGCGCGGATCGCGATCGACGGAAATTGCAACGGCGCCCGGGAAAATCGTCGCAATCTCTGGAAGCGCGCGCCACGAGCGCAAACTCTTGTCGAGCGTCCACGTCGCTCCCTCGCGACGAATTTGTGCAGCACCCTCGAGATACCGCCGACGAAGATCGTCGATGAGTTGCTGCGGAACCGCACCCGGCACACGCAACCACATCGGATGCGACGTCATCGCGCGACAGATCAGGTCAAGGCCGTCAAACTCACCAATCCCACCGATCGCTTCGTGTCGATCGAGCATTTGCTCGAGCAGCGTCGTGCCCGAACGCGGCATCGCCACGATGAACGCGAGATTCGGCGCATGCTCTGCGCGCGGCACGAATGGCATCGGTTGCTTCGCGAGAAGACGCAACTGCTCATCCGCCAGTCCAAGCCAAGGCGCGAGATCGACAGGGCCAGTCGTTGCGCGATGGACCTCTGTCGCCAAATCAAACGCCTCGCGATAGCGCTTCATGCGATCGAGATGTCCGACCGCTTCAAAGCCTGCGTACCGACGCACGATGAGGTGCGCGCGAGAACGAAACACGCCTTTCAGCGCCTCGATGCCCGCTTCAGCATCCTCGCGAAACCGCGTGCGCGCGATGTGCAACTGCGCTCGCTCGTCCTTCGTCCACGCACCGCCCTTTCGCACGAATTCTGCGTGTTCATCGTGACGTCCCGCACCATGCAACGACTCCAACAAGTTGATCGCGGCTTCGTGCGCGTGCGCACTGCGACCCGCCGCGATTTTCCGCAGTGCCGCAAGCGCTGGCTCCGTGCGCCCAAGATGGAAATCCATGTTGGCACGCAGGAGCAACGCGAGCTCGTCATTCGGCGAGATGGAAAGCGCTGCGTTGAGGTCTTTCTCGGCGGAAATGTTGTCGCGCACGCGGAGGTGCGCTCGTGCGCGGCCGAGGAGCCCGATGAAACTTCGCGGCGACTGCGCCAACAGTTCATTCGCCGCGCCGATCGCGCCCGCGGCGTCGCCAGACATGAGGAAGCGTTCAATGCGGGCGGCGGGTGTCTCGCGAGCGGCCATGGGGCGAGTGTAACGAAGCGCACTCACGCCGAAGATTGAAACAGACCGCCGCCCCTCGCAAAGACGAAGGGCGGCGATCGTGTTGTGGGATTGACCGAGATGACGCCGTTGGCTCAGCGACGACGGCGACCTGCGAGGCCGTTCAGCGGCGCGAGCGCCGCGTGAGGCCAGCAAGGCCGAGGAGCGCGAGTGCACCTGGCGCTGGAACTTCATTCGAGGTCAAGCCGGTGAAGAGGTACTGGCCGCCACTCCAACCGCTGCTCGGCGTCGCAGCGATGCGGAACGTGCGGTTGGCAAGATCGTTGAACGAGCCACTGCCGGGCATCGTGCACTGAACGCTGCCGCTGACCGCTTCGCCGGTGACGAACGAGTTGGAGAAGAAGATCACCAGCTGCGACCCCGTCGCCCAGGTTTGCACGTCGATGCGATTGACAACCGCGTCACCGATGGTCATCGATGCGAGGTTCGACATGAACCAACTGTCGGTGCCCCACGGTCCCGCCTGGTCAGACGTCACGCGAATCTGAGTGCACTCGATGTTGTACGGCGTGTTGATGGTGCCGGACATGCTCAACGAGACGTTGGGGCCCGAGAGGCTGAAGCCACCGAGGGTGAGCGCAGCGTCGGCAGAGGTTGCGAAGGTGGAGGCGGTGAGAACGGTGATGGTGAGAACGTGCTTCATTTGAACTCCTCTGTGAACAACTGTTATGAAGTTTCTGATCGATTGGTTTGGGCTGACGTTGTGGGCGATGCCGAGGCCGAAACTGAGGTCGACAATCAGAGTCAAACTCGACATCAAGAGCACCAAAGGTCCTGCGGGTCCTGAGGGACTCAAGTCATGGCACCGCCGACCGCGGAATTGGGTTGGTCGATCGGGCCAAGAGCCTTGAGGCACTCTGGATGGCGGCGTCGGCCGCCCCTTCACATGCACCCACCACTGCGGCGGGCACAGACAAGTGCGCAAACGCGCGCCGAACCCTGTCATCACTGAAGGGTGTTTCGTGGTGTTTCGTGGTGTTTCGCCTTGTTTCCCCTTTGGGGTCGCACGGGCGTGCGACGGCAACACGAGTTTGCCGCCGGATTTGCTAGCATTCCGCGCCCTATGGCCACCGCGCAGCTTCCGATCCTCCAGTTCGTCGCCCGCAACTACAAGAACTTCAACGCGCGCTCGACGCGTGATGCGTTGTTCGCGTATTGGGATCACATCGAATCGGGCGGACGCATGTACTGGGCTGTCGCAGGCGCCATGAGCTCCGCGCAACTCGGTATTTCGCTTGCGCCCGCGATTCGCGCGGGCCTCGTGCATGGCCTCTCCGTGACGGGCGCGAATCTCGAAGAGTCGCTCTTCCGACTCGTCGCGCACCACTCGTACAAGGACTTCCCCGACTACCGCTACTTCACGAAGGAAGACGACACGAAGATCCTGAAGCAGCGCATGCGCCGCGTCACCGACACGAGCATTCCAGAAGATGAAGCGTTCCGTTCGGTCGAGAAGTTTCTCGTCCCGATGTGGAAGCGCGCGACCGCGAACGGCGAGCGTCGCTTCTGGCACGAGTACTTCTACGAACTCATCCTTTCGATCCCGAAGTCGAAGTACGAGGGCAACCCCGACGACTGCTGGCTGCTCGCGGCGGCGAAGGCGAAACTTCCGATGGTGGTGCCGGGCCACGAAGATTCGACGTTCGGCAACATCTTCGCATCGCACGTGAAGTTCAATGATTGCAGCGCGTCAATCGTGAAGAGCGGCATTGAGTACATGGGCCAGCTCTACGACGACTATCGCGTGATGTCGAAGGGGAAGGGCGTTGGCTTCTTCCAAATCGGCGGCGGTATCGCGGGCGATTTCCCGATCTGTGTCGTGCCGAGCATCAAGTACGACCTCGAGCAACCCGTGAAGCCGTGGGCGTATTTCTGCCAGATCAGCGATTCGACCACGTCGTTCGGCTCGTATTCGGGCGCGACGCCGAACGAGAAGATCACGTGGGACAAGCTCACCGAAGATACGCCGATGTTTGTCGTCGAAAGCGATGCAACCATCGTCGCGCCGCTCATGCTTGACGCGCTCCTCGAAGCGAAGGCAAATCCAAAGGCCGCTGCAGCGATCATCAAGGCTTCGCGCGCCGAGACGAAGAAGCATCTCGCGAAGCGCTGACGTCCCGCGCGGCGATGGCTTCACGCGCGGCGATAGCGTCACGCGCGGCGATGGCGTCACGCGCGGCGATGGCGTCACGCGCGGCGATGGCGTCACGCGCGGCGATGGCGTCACGCGCG
>JAIXVI010000202.1 GCA_027483065.1 Planctomycetaceae bacterium | reverse complement strand
CAAGCGCGCCATCGCGCAGCACACTCAGTTTCGCGGCACTCGATATGCAGGCGCAAGCGGAGCATCGTTCTGGTGACGTCGATGGCATGAAGCGCACGGCGCTCGCGATGCGCACGATTGCGCGCAACGGTCACGAACGTGCAGTTGCTGCAAATCGACTCGCGGGTGCGTACGACGCGCGCGGTCGTTACACACGCGTTCTCGAATGTGTGCGCGAGGGTCTCGGCGAGCATGGAGTTGGAGCTGATGTGCGATTGATGTTGCGCGTGAACTTGGCGGCAGCCAACCACGCGCTTTGGAATCTCGACGAGTCGCGCGCGATTGCGACTTCGCTCCTCACGGATCCATCGATCGAAAGCCCGCGCACTCGCATGCAACGTGTCGCGCGAGCATTTTGTCACGTGTTGCGCGGCCACGGCGATCGACGCGCGATGCTCGAAGCGCGCGATGACGCAGCCTTCGAAGCACTCGGCGCGAGCGCGCAGCGCGAACTCGTGCGCGCGAAGGCGCTCTACGAACAACTCGCGAGTGAATTCGGCGATAGTCAGTACGTGGGACTCGCCGATGCGGCCGCCGGCGGAATACTCGAAGTGCGCGCGGCGGTCGGTGAGATCGACGCGGCCGACGCGATTGAGCAAGTTGTCGCTCGATTGGAACGTGCGGTGGAAGCGGAGGAAGCAGGTATTCGCGAGGCTCCAGCGGTGCGTGAAGCCGCGGGTTGGTGGTCACTTTTCGGCGCAAACATCGCCGTGCGGGCAGCCACGCGTGGCAGGTCTGGCACGGGACGTGGTGAAGACGCCGTCGACGAATACGAGCGCACGCTCGCTATCTGCACCAACAAAGCGAGTGAAGTCGCGGAGGAACTCGACCATTGGCCGATGCGCGAGCGGACGTTCTCGCTCGAGTGGATTCGTCGGGACCGCGCGCGAGAAGACGAGCGTCGCGCGGCGCGCCCGCGTCGATCTGATCTCGGTAGAGAGTCGATGCGATCGAAGTCTGCGCATGAACACTGCGAGTGGACATTGGACGAGGAAGACTTGCGCAATCTCGTTGGAGCAATGGGGCGCTTTCCATTCTTCCGTCCGACGGGTTGGCGCATTCTCGACCGCGCTGCAATTCTCGCGCCGATGTAGGCGCGTGACGTGTGGCACGTGACGTGTCGCGTGGCGAGCGTCGCGCTCTGAGCGATGCATGCGAGGTTGTGCCCTTCCGACGTCATCCGTCAGCCACACGTCGCCCGCTGAAGCGCGGACTTTCGCTACCTTGTGCTGATGGCAACTCGGCCACCCGATCCACAAATCTCACGACGCGCTCGCTCGGCGGCGCGTTGGGCGATCGTGGTCGGAGTCGTTGGCTTTGGTTTGAAGTTCGCGGGTTGGCTCGCAACGGGCTCCGATGCGATTTTCAGCGATGCGCTTGAGAGCATCGTGAACATCGTGGCGTCGATCGGCGCGTTTCTCGCGCTTGTCTATGCCGAGCGGCCGCCGGATGAGGAACACCCGTACGGCCACGGGCCGATCGAGTTTGTCAGTGCGCTCTTCGAGGGCGTCTTGGTCGCGGTGGCGGGGCTTGTGGTTCTCGCACATAGCGCTGAGAGCGTCTATCGAGGAAACGTCGAGGTCGCGCGCTTAGATCTCGGGCTGGCGCTCGTCGCGGCGAGCGCGGTGCTCAACGGCGTCGCGGGATTTGCGCTCCTTCGCGTTGGGCGCGCGACAGGATCCGCAGCGCTCGTTGGTGATGGAAAGCACCTGCTCTCCGATCTTTGGACGACGTTCGCGGTACTTGCCGGTCTCGTCGCGGTCTGGATCACGGGGCAAGGGTGGATTGACACCGCAGTTGCGATCGGTGTCGGCGTGCTGCTTGTCGTCGTTGGTACGCGTGTCGCGTTTGGCGGGCTCTCTTCGATTCTTGGCGCGCAGGATGCGGAGGATCATCAGAAGATCCTCGCGGTTCTCGATCGACATCGCGCGGGAGAGTCGCCTGCGATCTGTTCGTACGCCTCTGTGCGGCATCGGCATCAAGGGCGATTGCACTTCGTCGACATGCACTTGCGCGTGCCGCGTGAGATGAGTGTGGCGGATTCGCACGAAATTGCGAGCGCGATTGAGCGCGAAGTCCTCGCGGCGGTCGGTGAGGGGACGGCGACGGCGCACATGGAACCGTGTGGTGACGCGCGTTGTGTGCGATGCCGACCGCATGCGGAGCAAGTATCAGCGCGCGGATGAATGGCCTACGAGCGGTGCCGGGGGGGCGGGCGACGCGAAGTCAGGCCTGGAGCAACACCGCCGCCGCGACGGCCGCAGTTTCGACGCGCATCACGCACGGTCCAAGCGAAACGAAAGAAGCGCCGCACGTGCGCAGCGTTTCAAGTTCACTGGGTTCAAAGCCACCTTCGGGCCCGATCACGACGGTTCGCGGCTGCGCGGCGTCGAGCGACGATCGCCACGCGAGCAATCCCGCGCGCACAGCGCCCGCACCATCTTCCGTGTGAGCAACGGCAACGGCAGCGCCGCGCGCGAGTTCTGCCCTTACGAATGCAACCAGATCTCCGCCCGTCGCGAGTTCAGGCATCCACGCGCGCTTCGCCACTTTCGCGCTCTCCGCGACGATCCGCTGACAGCGCTCGCTTCGATCGAGTTTGTCCGCGTCGACCACGCTGCGTGCGCACTCGATCGCGACCAAGCGCGCGACACCCGTTTGCGTCGCGAGGTCGAGCAGCGTGGAGAGGCGATCGCCCTTCGGCACAGCGAACGCAATCGTTGTCTCAGGCGATGACCGCGGCTCCTCGCGGCGCGCGGTGATCTCGACGAGCACGCTTCCGTCACGGCCACGTTCATCGCAAAGAACGGCATCGGCGATGGTGCCCGCACCGTCGAAGAGCGTCACCTGATCGCCTGCGTTCAGGCGTCGTGCGCCGAAGGCGTGGCGCGCTTCATCACGCGCAATGGCGGCGTGCTCGCCAGCGGAAGGGATCGCGACGATGTGAAGCCAGAGATTCGACATGACGAGACGGCGTGCGTGTGGGTGTTGTGCGTGGATGGATCGCACGCTCAAAAGAGCACCGACGAGCCGCGACAAAACCGCGACCAAAACCCAGCAATAACCCAGCAAAAACCCCGACAAAAACAACGACAAAAACAACGAGAACCCGCCAACTGACGGGTTCTCGTTCATGGAGCGTACCGGGGTCGAACCGGTAACCTATGCCTTGCAAAGGCATCGCTCTCCCAATTGAGCTAACGCCCCGACGGCGCGGAGTATAGCGAAGGTTCGCGCACTTTGCAGCACAGAAAAAGAGCGCGGCCCTGCGTGAACGGAAGTGTTCAGGCAGGGCCGCGAATAGTTGGTGAGGCTGCGCCCCGTTTGGAGGGGTCGGCGCGGCGGAGGGGCCGCGCGCCGCGCGGTCACTTGTCGGAATTCGGCGTGTTCTCGCTCCCAGTCGCCGTCACGGTGCCGGAACCAGCGGCCGAACCGGCCTTGGGCGTAATCGGCACGATCGAGTTCGGCGTGATGACGTTGAGGCGGAGGCTCTCGTCGTACTTGACTGGGCCCTTGACGCCCACGACGAGGCCGAGCATCGACGACAGGTCGTAGGTGCCATCCGGAACCATGTACGCGATCGTGTAGCCCGTCCCTGGGTCTTGCAAGACGTAGAGGAGCGGCATGCGCTCGCCGGTGTAGAACTTCGACGCGTTGAGGCGGCCGACGTTGTCGTACGGCATGCGCGTCAAGGTTGCCATTTCAAGGTCGGCAACGCCCTTGAAGTTTGCATCGAGCTTGCGCTTGCGCTCGGCGATTTCGCGCAAATCCTTCTGAATCGTGATGTCGAGTTCGACCTTCTTCGCGAGGAACTTCGCGCGCTGCACTTCGCTCGCAGTCGACGTCGAATCTTCCGCGATCGCGAGCGTGCGCTCACGAAGTGCTTCAAATTCGGCGGTTTCCGTGGGTTCTGCGCGCATCGCCTTGTACGACGCTTCGAGATCCGCAACGCGAATGCGCTTCACCTTCTGCACGACTTCAGCCTTCGCATCAGTCTTCGCTTCAGGCTTCGCATTCGGGTCGGTGGTCGTGACGTCCGTCGCAGTTTCCGTGGTCGTTTCAGCGCGGATGACTTGACCGGTTTCGGTGTCGACTTCCACGATCGCTTCTTCGCTCTTGACGTCGGTCACCGTTTCAGTGGTCGTGTCAGTCGTGGTTGGTGCGGGCTTGGTCGTGTCGGTGGTCGTTGCCGGCGTCGGCGTTGTCACCGCAGGCTTCGAAAGCGCGGACGACGCGATCCATCCCGACGTGCCGTTTCCGAGCGCAATCGCGTAGTACGTTGCGCCCTGAGCTCCATTATTTTGATCACCCTTCACTTGATCGACGACCGTCGCTTCGTTTCCTGCGAGCAAGAAGCCAATCGCGCGATAGCTCGCGTCAGGATTGAACTCGCGATCCGCGTTCGGCGCCGTGATTTCAGCGCGCGACGAAATCTTGATCGACTTGCCATCGGCAGAAAGCGTCACGCCGGGCGAAGCCTTCACGTAGCCAAACCAGCCGTTGAATGCGCTGCCAGTCGTCGCAATGCGCACCCAACCTGGCTCTTCTTGCAGCACGCGCACCGACGTGCCTGCGGGCAAACTGCCGAAGACGTAGCCCGTTTCAACGCTCGAAGCGCAACGCACAACGGCGTCGCTCGCGAGCGTTGCATCAAACGGCGTCTTCGCCGTCGTATTTGAAGGCGTCGTGGCTGAAGACTGCGCGTACGCAACGTCGAGTGCAAGGGTGGCGGTTGGGACAACGACAAGTCCAGCAACGAACGTCGTCATGACGAACGCAGCGGAGAGCGCGCGCGGCGCGGTGGTCGAACGGAAAGTCATGCGCGGAATGTAGCGCGTTTCTTCCGCCTTGTGCGTCAAATGCACCCATCTTCCGGAAGCACCGTGTTCGACCGATCGAATGGAGTTTTTTGGAAGGTTGGGGCGGCTACCATCCGCGCCCATGTCGCCTAGCCAGCCGAGTTCGTCGCGTCCGATCTGTCGTCCGATGTGCCATTCGACTTTTGTCCTCGCCGTCCTGCTTGCAGGGGGTGGGCTGGTTGGTTGTCGCTCGCCGCTCGCGTCGTCGGACAGCGATCAGTTGAAGGAGCGGATCGATCAGGCGATCCAAGCGACGTCGGTTCGCCAGAGTGACACGCTTTCGGGAGCGCCCGCACCCAAAGTCGAGCGTCGCGAGTCGGATGTCGACCGCATGCTCTCCGCGCGGCGCACGGAACTTGACGCGATCGGGCCCCAATCGGCGCAACTCGGTTCGACGGTCGAGGGTGTCGTGCCGCTGACGGCGGAAGCCCCGCGCCGCGTGATGCTCTCCCTGCGCGAGGCAGTCGACGCCGCGGTGCGCAACAACCTCGATGTGCAGACGGCGCGGCTTGAAGAGTCGGTGACCGAGCAGGACATCATCCGCGCGGAAGCCGCGTTCGATTGGGTCGTGGGCGCGGGCCTCGGTTGGGATCGCGTGAATGAGCCGTCGGTCGGGATTCTCTTCCCAGGAACGACCGAGCCCGTCATTCCGAACGTCTCGAATCAGCGGAATTGGAACTTCGACGCGGGGCTCAACAAGGCCCTCGAATCGGGCGGCGCGGTGAGTATCACCGCTGCGACGAATTACATCGACAACCTCGATAGCAATCTCTACGTCCCCGATCCGGCGTGGCAGAGCGCGGTGGTCCTCGGCGTGACGCAGCCGCTCTTGCGCGGCTTTGGCGAAGACGTTGCGCTCGCGCAAATTCGCCTTGCCGAGAACAACGATCGCGCCTCGCGTGAAGCAACGCGCGGGCGGCTGCTCGACATCGTGGCGAAAACCGAACAAGCGTACTGGCAGTTGGTTTCCGCGCGCGCGCGCCTCGTGAGCGCCGAGTGGCTCGTGAAGGTTGGCGAAGAAGTGCGCGATGTGCTTGCGAAGCGCCGCGAGTTTGACGCGACGCTCGCGCAATACGCGAACGCCGTCGCGACGGTCGAGAGCCGCAAGTCGCTCGTCATCGAAGCGCGGCGGCGCTTGAGCGAAGCGGGGAACACGCTCAAGGTGCTTCTCAACGATCCAACGCTTCCCGTCGGCGGCGAAGTCGACGTGGTGCCCGCGGATGTCCCGAGTGATGCGGCGTTTGAGGCCGATCTCAAGCGCTCGATTGAGACGGCGATCACGAAGGCTCCCGCGATTCAACAGGCGCTCATCGCGATCGACTCGACGTCGATCGGCGTGACCGTCACCGACAACGGCCGACTCCCGCAACTCGATTTGGCGGCGAGCATGTCGTGGTTCGGTCTCGACGGCGATTTCGGCGGTTCGTACTCCGACATCGGTAGCGGCGACTTCATCGATTACGCCGCCGGTTTGCGTTTCAGCCAAGCGATCGGAAATCGCGCGCCGGAAGCGGCCTACCGCGTCGCGCGTTTGCGTCGATCGCAAGCGGTTGTTGCGTACGAGCAAGCGGTGCAGGGCACGGTGCTCGCGGTGAAGAACGCGCTGACCGATTGCGTCGCGTATCGCGAACTCGTCGAACAGAATCGCTCGTTCCGTCTCGCGCAAGCGGAAAATCTGCGTGCGCTCATCGTCGATGAGAAGACGCTCGCGGCGCTCACGCCCGAGTTCTTGCAGTTGAAGTTCCAACTCCAGAATGGTTTGGCCGCGGCGGAAGACGCGTACTTCGCGTCGCTCGTTGGCTACCAAAGCGCAATCGCCGCATTGCAGCGCGCGATGGGCACTGGGCTTGAAGCGAATCGCATCGAACTCGATGCGATCGCGCCCGCGAAGGCCGAGTTCTAACGCGCGATTGCTCGCGGAGAGTCGTGCAGAGT
>JAIXVI010000220.1 GCA_027483065.1 Planctomycetaceae bacterium | reverse complement strand
CGGCATGGGCGAAGAAATTGTGGACGCGCTCGTTGACGCGGGCGTGGTCAAGGATTTCGCCGATGTGTTTCGTCTCGACGCGATGCTCGTCGCGCGCACACTTGCGAAGGGCGAGAAGGCCCTCGCGGAGATCGCGAAGAAAGGCGCTGGAAAGCGCGCGACCTCGTTGATTGAGAGCGCCGCGCACGCCGCAAAGGATCGAGGCTTGACGCGCGTACTCGCTGGGCTCGGCATCAAACATGTTGGATCGAGCGCAGCCAAAACGCTCGCGCGTCGATATCGCACGGCGGATGAACTGCTCGCGGCAACAGAAACGGATCTCACGCTTCTCGATGATTTCGGCGAAGTCACCGCGAGGTCGGTTGCGGCGTGGCTTGCCTCCGACGAAGCGAAGCGCGTCTTCGCGGAGCTCGCGGCCGTTGGCGTCGACTTGACGAGTCGTGAGCCGAAGCCGGTTGCTGCGGGCGCGAACGCGTTCGCTGGTCGAACATTCGTCGTCACAGGTACGCTCGCGCAGTTTGGTCGAACCGAAGTCACCGAACTCCTCGAACGCGCGGGCGCGAAGGTCGCGGGAAGCGTTTCGAAGAAGACTTCCGTGCTCATCGCCGGTGAAGAAGCGGGGAGCAAACTCACCAAAGCACAGGAACTCGGAGTCGAGATCTGGGACGAATCGCGTCTTGTCGCCGAACTTTCGGCGGCGGGGCTCCGCTAAACTCCGCGCCCCGTGTCACAAGTTCTTCTCGGTGTCCGCAATCTCTCCGTCCGCATTGCGATTTTCGTTTTGCTCGCGGCGGTCCTCGTCTGGTTCCTCGGAGGTAGCCTCTTCCCGCGCGCAGACGAAATCGTCCGTGGCACGGTTGACGTGGGCCGCGCTGGCGAAGGAGCTGGTCGTGTTCGGCTCATTGAAGTCGTGCATCCGCGCTCGACCCTTCCGAGCGAACGCGTGACATTCGCGGTCGAGGCGGAAGGTGAGGGCATCGCGTCGACGCTCGGCGATGGTTTCGAGCGCTGTACGACGCTCCCGACGATCGTCGAAGCAGGAAGTCTTGTTTCGGTTGCGGATCCAAGTGCGTATCGAACGGCGTACTTCGTCGCGCGACATGCGGGGAGCGATGCGTGGAACCTCTACGAAATCGGCGGCTACGCAGGTTGTCCGCGCGCGTTGCATGCGTATCCCGATCGCTTTGAAGCGGAGCGGCAGATCGCGCGGGCACAAGCTGGTCTGCTTGTGCAAGAGCCAGCGGTCGCCGCTGCGGCGCGCGATGCGGCGGTTCGCGCTGGAGACGCATCGGCCCCGTAACGGCCGCGGAACGATCCGGTAGCGCGCCTGCGCAGCCGCGCGAGAGCGAGAGCAAGAGGATGACGCGATGAAGAACATCGAGTTCAAAAGCGAACTTCGCGACATCGAACTCGCGCGCGCAACGTGCCTCATCCTCGGTGCGCGCCGTGGCAGCGTTCTGCATCAGACCGATGAATACGTTGCGGTACCCGAAGGTCGCTTGAAGCGACGAAGTGAACGCGTCGAAGGCGAGCCAGGGACGCGCGTCACGTGGATTTGGTACGACCGCGCGGATCGCCTCGGCCCACGCAGTTCGCGTTGGACGAAATTGGATGATCGCCAAGTCGAAGTTCGTTGGGCAAACCTCGATCGCACGGTCACGCGATTGATCGTGAAACGCCGCGAAGTGTGGCTGCTCGAGAACGTGCGCATTCATCTCGATGCCGTAGCCGGACTCGGCAATTACCTCGAGTTCGATGCGGTTTGCGGCATTTCCGACGATCCTGCAGAAGCGAAATTGAAAGTGGAAACGTTGATCGAGAAGTTTCGTCCGGCGCTTGGCGAACTCGTCAGCGGTTCGTACGCCGATCTCGCGTGAGCCTCGTCTTTGCGGGAATTGAACGGAGGATTCGGCCGGAGTTCATCCACTCTGGTGACATTCCTCACCATGGTTTGTTCATTGTTCTGCGGTCGAGTTTCCGCCGTGCGGCGTCGCTTCTCACATATCGCGCTCGTCGCACTTTCCATGTGCGCTGTATGCGGGCCGCGAGCGACGCTGGCGAGTGCATCGACCCAAGATACGAAGGCGCGTTCCGCACAGAGCACCGCCATCTGGAAACCATCGGCGGCGGACCTCGCCGATTTGTTGCGGGTGTACGTTCCGGAGTTGCCCGTCGATGCCGTGCGGTCCGCGGCGTACGCATGTGCAGAGGACGCATCTCAACGCGCGGCAGCGGCGACAACATCGACCAAAGACGCGACCAAAGACGCGACCAAAGACGCAAGAACGACGGATGAGAGTGCACGTCTCTTCGATCGCGAGATTGCGAAGTGTTTGCTCGCACAATTCGAAATGGAATCGAGCGCTCGCGCTTCCCGTCTCGACGCGCTCGCGCAGGCGATCGAGCGACGACGGATCTATCGACTCGTTGCGACGAACGCGCTTTTCATCGATTTGCCGGTGACGCTCGTCGATCCTGCGGCGATTGTCGAGCG
The DNA here is from genome assembly GCA_027483065.1 of Planctomycetaceae bacterium. Classification (GTDB taxonomy): domain Bacteria; phylum Planctomycetota; class Phycisphaerae; order Phycisphaerales; family SM1A02; genus QWPT01. The sequence goes on along the minus strand of JAIXVI010000220.1, from coordinate 8,539 downwards.
AATCATCGCGCTCGAGAGCGACCGAACAAGCACGAATCTCGGGCAACTGCAGCTCGAACTCTCCGCGCGGATGCTGCTTGAATGGCGCCCCATGCTCGCGCGCCTCGCGGCGATGGATGCGCGTCGGAATGGCGAGAAAATCGCGAACGAACTCATCGGTGCGCCGAGCGACAGTGATGCGCAAGCCGAGGCGCGACTCCGCGACGACGTCTGCAAGCTCCTCGATCGCAACATCGAGTTGTGCGATGCGCTGTCCGCGCAAGTGCGCCAACGCGGTACCGCGAGCGATGCGGTCGACTTTGAAATCGCGGCCCTTCATGCGCGGTTTTGTCCGCTCGTCGGTCGCGATCAAACGGGTATCGATACGGAACGGCTCTTGCAGGGTGGACGCGTTCTGACGCAGCGCATCACAAGTGCGGAGGCGATTCCGCCAAAGGTGCGTGGGAAAGCACTCGAGTTGGTGGAGGATTGGCGAAGGCTCACGGCGGAAGATCTGCGCCTCGCCGCGGCTACAGTCATGCCGAAAGTTCGACTGCAACTGTCACAAGGCAACGCTTCCGAGACGCCGCTCAAAGCGCGGGCGGTGACCGCCGAGTTTGTGCGCAATCGTTCACAAACTCCGGATCGAACCGACGCACTTTGCCATGCGCTGCGAACTTGCCTCGGTGACTTTGCGGACACGGTGGTGGATGCAGCGGATCCCGGTGGGTCTGGCACCGAGTGCTTCTTGAATTTCCACGGGTGAGCACGCTTGCTCAGAGCGTCATCTTGCCGCTGAAGATCGCAGCACCCAGCGCCGCTGCGACGGCGACGCGCCACCAACCGAACGCCGCGAATCCGCCGCGCGAAAGGTAGCCCACGAGCCATTTCACCGCGATGGCAGCGGAAATTGCAGCAACAGCGATGCCGACCGCAACGGGAATCGGCCCGCCGAGCGACGCAAGAAACGCCGCTGGATCATCCTTGCCTGCTTTCAACAACTTGTAGCAACACGCGCCGCCGAGCGTAGGGAGCCCGAGGAGGAAGCTGAACTCCGCCGCGCGCCGAGGTGAAAGGCCGAAGAGGATTCCACCGAGAATCGTCACCATCGAGCGAGACGTCCCCGGCCACATCGCAATCGCTTGCATGAAGCCGATCGCGATCGCCGCGCGGTAGGGCAGATTTGAAAAGTCATCGGTCTCGTTCGCCTCGCGCGCAACAAGCGAACGAATCTTCGGCGCAAGCAACAGCAGCAACACGCCGCCGCCACCAAGCGCGATGAGGACCGGAATCGGCCGGAAGAGACGCTCTTCAATCACGTCATCGAAGAGAACGCCGAGAATCGCAGCCGGAAGAAAGGCGAGCACCAGTTTGATGAAGAGCGCGCGGCCTGCGGGATCGCGGCCAGCGAGACCCTTCACCATGGATTGCACGCGCTTCCAATAGAGGCCAAGCACCGCGAGGATCGCGCCGCCTTGGATGATGATGTTGAAGGAGTCGATCGACTGCTTCTGCGCTGGATCCTCGGAAAGACCAAGGAGCCACGAGGTCAGAATGAGATGCCCCGTCGAGCTCACGGGGAGGTACTCCGTGATGCCTTCAACGAGCCCGAGGATGATGGCGTCCAGAATCGTCACGCCGCGTCTATCGGCGGATTTACGTTGGAGGCATAACGGGAAAGTGCGTGTGGATTCTCATCGACGCCTCGGCCTCGCGTGGCGCGCGTATCCGCCTCGCGTAGCGCGAGTATCCGCCTTGCGTGCCAACTTTCCGCCGCATGCTCACGCGTCGCTGCGCATCCTCTATGCATCCTCTATGCATCCCCTATGCATCCCCTATGCATCCCCTATGCATCTTTGAGCCACGGCATCAGGGCGCGGACATTCGCGCTGGCAGCCTCAATCGGATGCCCGCTTGCCTCGCGCCGCCACGCGTTGAATCCCGGGTGACCCTTCGCGTAGTCGTCCATGAAGTGGCGCGCGAACGTGCCATCTTGAATATCGCGAAGAAGCCCTTGTAAGCGCGCCCGCAACGCGGGATCAGCCATCGCACGCTCAGCCACGAATGCGCCGTACTCCGCGGTATCGGAGATTGCTCGGCGCATGCCATCCGGGCCGCGCGCATAGAGAAGATCGGCAACCTGCTTCACCTCGTGGCAGCACTCGATGTACGCGACTTCGGGCGGATATCCCGCCTCAAGCAGAATCTTGTACGCCTCGTGGACGAGGAGAAGGAGTCCGCCGCACAACACGGCCTGCTCGCCGAAGAGATCGCTTTCCGCTTCGGCGGCGAAGGTCGTTTCGATGAGGCCGCTGCGCGCGCAACCAATGCCTGCACCCCAGGCGAGCGCTATGGCGCGGGCGGTTCGCGCGGGATTCTCCTGTTCCACTGCAACCAACGCGGGGATTCCAAGTCCCTCTTCGTAGCGCGCGCGCACGGTCGCGCCGGGGCCCTTCGGCGCGACGAGGACCACCCCAAGATCCGCGCGCGGTTTGATGAAGCCAAATCGAATCGCGAAACCGTGCACAAACCCTGCGACGGCGCCGTTCGGCAGCGCATCCTCAATCCACTTTGCCCACGCGGCGGGTTGTGCTTGGTCGGGAATCGCGACGATCGCGAGATCTGCGCGCGCGGCCGCTTCAGCGAGCGTGTAAGCCTCGAAACCTTCGCGGGCAGCGAGGGCGATTTTCTCCGAGTTTGGACGCCCGCCGACGACAACCTTGAGGCCGGAATCCCGCAGGTTCAGCGCATGCGCACGCCCTTGGTTTCCGTAGCCGAGAACCGCAATCGTGCGATCGCGGAGCGCCTCTGTCGAGACGTCCCCCGAGCGGAGGACGTTTCGCGCGAACGATGCATCGAGAGTGTTCGACATGGCTGCGGAGGGTAGCGGTTCGTCCGACGCGGAAGTCGCACGGAGGCCGGTTCAGTCTGCGCAAGTCTTGCGGTTTGGAACGGTTGTGCGGAAATCTCTCGAGGATGCTCGCGAAGCGGTCGATGGGAATTCGCGGGGTTTCCCCGCGGAGTTCGCAAGCATGTCCGAATCCATCGATCGCCGCCGCCATCCGCGCTTTACTGTTGACCCGATGTACAGCGCCGTTTCGGTCGTTCGCCGCGGTCAGCGCGAGGAAGGACACGTCTACGACGTCAGTCTCAGTGGGATGCGATTTGAACTCGATCGCCCGGCACGGCGCGGGTCGACGCTCGACGTCGAGGTTTCACTCCCCGGTTGCGAGGACGCGATTCGCGCGAAGGCGCGTGTTGTTCGTGTATTCGATGAGGTCGACGACCCCGGACCACGTCGAATGGCCGTTGAATTCGAGACCTTCTCCGCCGGTTCGCGCGCGATTTTGGAGCGCTACCTCGGTCAGAAGTGGCTCCGGCCGGCGCCCGCTCAAGAGCCAGAATCTGCACCGCAGAAGCCTGTGACGATCGCTCGAACGACGCGTTCAACTGCAGCGGCCTGCGAGAGTTCGCCTACGCCATCACAAGCATCTCGCCCGACGACCAAATCGGCGAGTGCGGCATAGAGCGGCCGCCGACGCGCCGCGATTTCTTCCATCTCTTCGATGACACCGCGGCCAGTGAGCGACGGGCGGTCGCCTGTTTCGGCGCGCAATCGCGCAGTAAGTACATCGAGCGGGGGATCGAGAAAGACGACGTATGCGCGGCCTTCGCGACGTGCACAAGCGATGAGGTCCGCCGCACCCGGCGCGGTCGGTGTCCCGCCACCAAGGGCGAGAATGTGCGGCGTCGTGGCAAGCTCTCCCTCCAATGCTTCAAATTCCGCAGCGCGAAACGCGTCCTCGCCGAAGCGGCGGAAGGCCTCTCCAGCGGTGGTGGTGCCCAGACGCGCCGCCGTTCGTTCATCGAGATCGGTGGATGGAGCACCCAAAGCCGCCGCCAATGCGCGTCCAAGCGTTGACTTGCCGCTTCCGCGAAGCCCCATGAGGACGAGATGTTTGCGGGGGAGGTTGTTCACGCGTCAGAGGTATCGGCGAAGAGCGTGCGCCGGGACGAGAGGAGATTACGGACAAAAAGGACAACACCGCGACCTGCGCGGTGCTGTGAATCGGCGAGATTGCACGTTCTGATGCGCTTGCTCGGTGCGGCGCAGCAGAAAGAGGTCGTACTCAGAATCGTGTTGGAAACTGAGCGCTTCCGCCAGCGATCAACGAACGCGAATAGCGCGACCGAGGCGGCGCTTCTTGTTGATGATCTTGCGACCCTTGCGCGTCGACATACGCTTGCGGAAACCGACGGCGCGGATCTTCTTCTTGCGGCTGATCTTGTGGGGGTAATGCATATAGAGCCTCTCTGGCGGGTCGATGAGGCTACCACAAGGCTCGCTGATCCGCAACGTGTGCGAAGCCAACAGTTCGCGGGAAGGACTCAAGTTTGGTCGTCATCGGCCGATAGTCGAAGTACATTGGGATCTCGCCGATGCGAGTCCTCCAGCCGCCGCGATGTTCGGGGCGCCTGGAGCACCAGCCTCGGCCAACGCAGGGGGCGGCCATTGACCGGCCGCGCAACTATGGACGAGGTTGTATCGCTCGACATCATCGAGCAGCGCATCGATTATCGGTTCCAAGACCGCTCGGCGCTCACGCAAGCGTTGGTGCATGCCTCGATTGCGAGCACACGCGTTGCGAGCAACGAGCGCCTCGAGTTTCTTGGAGATGCGATCCTCGGCGCGGTCGTTTGCGAGCACCTCTACCGACGATTTCCAGACGAGCTCGAAGGGGAACTCACCAAGATCAAGTCGAACGCCGTGAGTCGGCGTGTTTGCGCCGAAGTCGCTGTCGAACTCGGGCTCGCCGACGCGGTGCAACTGGGAAAGGGGATGGGAGATCGCGCGGGACTTCCGCAGTCGCTCCTCGCCGCTCTCTTCGAGTCGGTGGTCGGCGCGGTGTACCTCGACGGCGGCATCGAGCCGGCGCGTGCATTCATTCTGCGCTCGCTTTCGTCGCGCATCGAAGATTCGGCCCGCCTCGGGCATCAGCAGAACTTCAAGAGTGTGCTGCAACAGTCGCTGCAGCAGCGTGACATGGGAACGCCGCAATACGTCATTCTCGACGAGAAGGGCCCTGACCACGCGAAGTGCTTTGAGGTTTGCATTGATCTCGGTGGTCGCCGATTTCCCAGTTGTTGGGGCATGAGCAAGAAAGCCGCGGAACAACTCGCGGCACTCGAGGCTCTCGTCGAACTTGGTTTTGTGGAGCGCTCTGAGTCCGGCGAAGTTCGCCTGCTTCCCGCGGCGTGAGAGGCTTCAGCCGAACATGAGCCACGGCTTCAGCCGAACATGAGCCACGGCTTCAGCCGAACATGAGCCACGGCTTCAGCCGAACATGAGCCACGCAATCAGCGCGGCATCGATCGCAATGGCAGCGATCATCGCAGCAACCCATGGAATTGCCGACGACGTAGGTGCTTCGGGCTCGACTGCGAGCGGTCCTGCGGCGCGCGCAGTCGAATGCAACGGATGAGCGGCGCGCTGGGTTGCGTGCTTCGCGTCGTCGCGCTCGAGTTTCGTCGCACGCTGCACTGGAAGCAGCGCGATCGTTGGAGCAGCACCTTCAATCGACTCTCCACGACGCGCGCGATCTTGCACAAGTGCGACGATCAGGTGCGCATCAAACTCACGGATTCCGAGTCGAGTCGCCATGCCAAGCAGTCGTCGTCGATCCTCATACGCGAGCGTTGCGCCTTGCAGCGCACTTTCGACCGCTGTAGCGAACTGCCATCGCGCGTCAAAGGGATCAAGCGCACGGCCGCGCACGCTCTCGCGCGCTTGCAGCATCTCGTGGGCCACAGCCTTTCGATAGACCGATTCCGCACGTGCGTCCGGTCGTGGACGCTCGTCCGAAACGAGTCTTGGAAGGCGTGAACCAGTGAGTCGCAAGGCGATTCTCAAAACCGTTTCTGGTGCCGTGACTTCGAGAATCCAATCCCGAGAATCCAATCCCGAGAATCCAATCCCGAGAATCCAATCCGTCGTACGACTGCAACGCGGCGGTCGTCGTGACATTTGGATGACGCGCCGAGTCTACGTCGGGGTCGAAGAAACGCGACCTCACTTGAGGTTTTTCTCGAAGAACGCGAGAGGACGTGCCCGCACAGACGGACTTCGGCAAGATTGGCCCGAGGCAAGATCCTGCAGGATGCGTCCGGCCACGGAGGGGACGAATCACCGACTGGAGTCGCGAGGGGGTGTCACTCAGCGCCGTGACGGACGAGGCGGCCTTCGACGAGGAAGACCGTGTCTTCAGCGATGGCAGTCACGATGTCCGCAAGTCGCTCAACGCGCTGACCAATAGCGAGAAGTTCGATCGCGGCGCCAGACTTCTCGACGTCTTGCTCGATCCATGCGCGCGTCCACGCAACGACTTCGCGATTGAGGTCGTCGACGTACGTGTCCGCGCGTCGAACTTCGAGGCAAAGCTTGATGTCCTCATTCGAGAACGCAACGAGAACGTCGCGAAGCATCGAGAGCGCCGCTTCAGCCATTTGCACAAGCGCAGGGGGATAGCGATAGCTGCCGCTCTCCACGAGTCGAATGACGCGCTTCGAAATGCCCTTGCACATATCCGCGATGCGCTCGAGTTCATTCGAGACACGCATCGCGGTCAAGATCAAACGAAGGTCGCTCGCGACGGGGCTTCCGAGTGCGAGCAAGCGCATGCACTCGGCTTCGAGCTCGAGTTGCATCTGATCAATTTCAGCGTCGCCTGCGCGCACTTGTCGCGCGAGTTCAACATCGCCATCGCGAATGACTTCGATCACGCTTGCAACGCGCTGTTCGACGAGCGCACCGAGCGCGAGCAAATTGCGACGAAGGTTGATCACTCTTGATTGCAGATTCACGGACATGCCCCCATCCTACGAGATCTTTACAAATGGAGTGATGAATGTTTAGACGAGCGCTGCACTGAACCGCGCAGCGCCGGCTTCAACCGAACCGACCTGTGACGTAATCCTCGGTCTGCTTGTTCCGAGGTTTGGTGAAGATCATTTCCGTGTTTCCGCTCTCGATCAGGCGGCCCTCGAAGAAGAATGCCGTCAGATCCGAAACGCGCGCCGCTTGCTGCATGTTGTGGGTCACGATCACGATCGTGTAGCGGTCGGCGAGTGACTCGATGAGTTCCTCGATGGCGAGCGTCGACTTCGGATCGAGCGCCGAGCAAGGCTCATCCATCAACAGAACTTCTGGCCCGACGGCGATCGCGCGCGCGATGCAGAGCCGCTGCTGCTGTCCACCCGAAAGGCTGAGCGCCGACGCGTGCAGGCGGTCCTTCACTTCGTTCCAGATCGAGGCTTGGCGCAGGCTCTGTTCGACCAGTTCGTCGAGCTCCGCGCGTGAATACGTCTTATGAAGACGCGGTCCAAACGCGACGTTGTCGTAGATCGACTTTGGGAACGGATTCGGCTTCTGGAACACCATGCCAACGCGTCGGCGGAGGTCGACCACGTCGAGCGTGCGATTGAGCAGGTCTTCGCCGTGGAGATCAAGTTTCCCTTCCGCGCGTGCGGAGGAAATCGTGTCGTTCATCCGGTTGATCCAGCGAAGAAATGTGCTCTTTCCGCAACCCGATGGCCCGATGAACGCCGTGACGTGACGCGCGGGGATATCGAGATCCAAGCCCTTCAAAGCCTGAAACTCGCCGTACCAACTTGAGAAGCCGCGAACAGTGATCGCCGTCTGCATCGACGTCGTCGCGTGGCCTGAGCCAGCCCCTGCAAGGCTCGGCACTTCGGCACGATGTCCAGGCGCAAACGAACTCTGCGTGGACGCGGGCTTCGGTGGGGTGGTGGGCTCGCTCGGCATGGCGGTTCTCAGGTGTTCGCAAACTTCGGACGAAGCATCGTGATCGGGAGGAATCTCATCGATTCCGGCATCACTGAAGCGGCTTTTGGAGTTTCTGACGGATGAAGACGGCAATGCCGTTGAAGAGAAGCAGCACACACAGCTGGATGATGATCGCGCTCGCGGCGATCGCGTGGAATTCGTCCTGCGGCCGACCAGCCCAGTTGTAGATCTGGAGTGGCAAGATGGCGAAGTCGCTCATCAAGTTGGTGGGTGTATTGAAGACGAGGAGAAGGCCGCCGAGCACAAGCAGCGGGGCGCTCTCACCGATCGCGCGACTCATCGAGAGAATCGCGCCGGTCATGATTCCTGGAATCGCCGCAGGAAGTGTGATGCCCCAAACGGTTTGCCACGGCGTTGCGCCGAGGGCGAGTGCGCCCGAACGCAGTGACGACGGAACAGCACGCAAGGCTTCCTGTGTCGAAATGATGACAACGGGCAGAATGACGAGCATCAGCGTCAATCCGCCTGCGAGTACCGACGAGCCGAAGGGAATTCGAAGGAAGAAGAAACTCTCTTCATTTCCGATGGTGTACGCGTCGTCGACATTGGTGCCGAACGCGCCGAACATGCGGGCAAATGCGGTGAGTCCGAGGATCCCGTAAACAATCGACGGCACACCGGCGAGATTCATGATGTTCGTCTGGACGATCTTGGTAAACCAAGACCGCTTGGCAAATTCTTCGAGGTAAATCGCGG
>JAIXVI010000240.1 GCA_027483065.1 Planctomycetaceae bacterium | reverse complement strand
CCTCGCGCGCCGCAATGCCGAGGGGAGTGCAGGACCAAGCGCACAAGCCAGTGCAGCAGCGAGCACAGTTGCGCGTACGGATGAATCAGCGACCTCGACGAGCAACCTCGCGAGAAACCCCGCGAGAAACCTCGCGAGAAACCCCGCGAGAAACCTCGCGAGAAACCTCGACGTGTCATTTCGCATCCACGACGTTGGTCGCGGGGGTGGTCCACGTGAGCAACTTGTCGAACTCAAAAATCCACCGCTCGCGCGGCTGAAAATCTCACCAGTCGCCTCTCCCGAAGAGGCGCTGAAGGGAATCGCGGAGGCGTTGTCGATGGCGGAGTTTGATCCGAGTGCGCGAACGATCAACGTATGGAATGGTCCAGCGAAGAGTGTGATTCGCAACTCGTTGTCTATTCAAGATGCTGTGGGCGCTCGGGCGCGACTGTCGGTTGAGTGGGGTGGTGCCACATTTGATCTTGGTTCTGGCGTCATCGTGGAGAATCCACAGCAAAGCGCTCCGCGCATTCGTCAATGGGCGATGCCGATGGCGCTTCGAACGCCCGTCAATGCCAACGCCCCGAACGGGTTTGAGAACCCAAGCGACGAAGTAGTTCTCACGATCACCTTCGCGCCGATGTCAAACGAGGCCCTCGTCGCGTGGTTGGTGCGGGGAGCTGCCGACGACGGCAGTATTCCTCACAAGGAATATCTTGATCGCGAGGTTTCGATTCGCGTTCCGCTGCGTGCATCAACGAAGGCGGGTGGGCCATGATTTCTGCAGTTGGCATGCAGACTTCGGCTTTGATCGCCATCGTGGTGTTGCTGGTCGCGTTGAGTAGGGTGCTCGCATCGCTCAGCCGCGGCGATGCCCCGAGCGGAGATTTGTTTGAAGGCACGAGTGATCGCGAACATCATCGTGCGATGTACCACGAGTTCGGACCGAAGTTCGGCGTGATCTTTCGCGCGCTTTCATGGGGCGCAGTCGGGCTGGCGGTGGCGGTGGGGGCACTTGCGCTCGTCGAGGCCACGCTCCATCAGCGATGGGAGTCACGCTCGTCGCAGCGTGTCGAAGCATGGCGCGCGAGCGATTTTGCTGTGCCTGATTCCTGATGACTGCAGACGCCTAGGTCTGCATGAGCCCGTTTCGTACCGCGTTCTGCCGCGCTCAACTGCGTCGTGGATTTCGGCCGGATGAGCCAGAACGTCCATCACCTGTACGTCCATCCTCCTCGCGCGCGGGAGCGCCATCGCGGTGACGCGGCTGATGCGTTGCACGCGCGGCCATGCTTTCCGCGGAACCGGGCGCGGAAGTTTCGAGCGGGTCGTAGCGCGCGAAAATCATGCGTCCTGCATTGGTCGTGCGCGTGTTGGTGACCACGGTCGCGATGGTGCGACCAACTTCGCCTGAACCACTTTCGACGACCACCATCGTGCCATCGGCGAGATACCCGACGCCTTGATTCTGGCTCTCGCCGACGCGAACAATTTCAACTTCGAGTCGGTCACCGGCAAGCGCCTGTGCGCGAAGTGCGCCAGCGAGATTGTTGAGATTCACCGTGGCAACACCCGCGATTTCCGCCACTTTCGCAAGTGCAGAGTCGGTGGTGACGAGGCGGTGCCCGTTGCGACGCGCGAGTTCAACGAGGCCGCGGTCGACGTTTCCTGCTTCGAGCGCGCGCTCTTCGATCGTCACATCGACGCGCGGACTCGCTTGCATGCGCGCGATCATGTCGAGACCGCGGCGACCACGCGCACGTTTCGTTTTGTCGGCGCTGTCCGCAAGGCGTTGCAGCTCGTCGATCACGCCTTGTACGACGATAAACGGAGCATCAAGCGCGCCAGCATCGCAGACATCAATGATGCGGCCGTCGATGATCGCGCTCGTATCGAGCAGCATGGGCTTCACACCGCGGTTTTCGCGCGAAAACTCCACGTAGGGGATCACGAGTCGGAAGTCGTCTTTCGTCGTCATCACGACGGAGACAGCGATGTAGCAGAGGATCGCGCCGATCGAGATCTTGGCGAGATTGATGTAAATCGCGGCAGGTGTCTCTTTCAACTGCCACGCGTCGACGATCGCGTCGAGAATCGTGCCGATCGCGTACGCGCCGACCAGACCAAGACAGAGGCCGAGGTAGATACCGAAGATCGAAGCGAGTCGCTTGTTCGGAGTCATCGCGTCGATGACGACGACGATGAAACCGATCGCACCCGTCGCGAGCGTGAGGCCGAGGACGAGTGTGAACGGATAGGGCTCGGGCTTGAGCGGATCGACGCGGCTTGCAACGACGAGCGCTGGGGTCACGAGCACGAGCGCCATGAAGAGCAGTCGTGCTGCGAGCAGGACGAGTCGGACGCCTTGAGGGCGGGTTGCGCGGCGACCGCGTGACTCGTCGAGCGAACCCGCCTCAACGGAAGACGAGTGCGACGGCGAGAGCGATGCCGATCCTGGCTCCGATGTGTCCATGGCGCAGATTCTACGGACACGGGGCCGCGACTTCGCGCTACCATTCGCCTCCCTCAGAGCACCTGAAGACGGCCGGGCCCGGCGGGCGGGTCGGCCGTGAACCTGGTCAGGGCTTGACCGCAGCAGCCATAAGCGTTTCGGTCCGAGCCGACGGTCGCCTGGCCGTCTTCAGGTGCTTTGAGAGGTTGGCGTGAGGCCCGCGTGTTCGGCGCGTTCAGGCGCCGCCAAGCGCGAGGTCGAAACGACGAGGCGAGAGCAACGAGGCGAAACCACGGCAGCCGGTGCCGAGAGATGGCGAAAGTCGATGGCGAAGAAAAGCGCGACATCCTCCGCTTCGAACGACGCATCGGGCGACACCAGTCCTCAAGGTGAACTGGGTGGTGAAATCGCTGGTGGAATCGGCGGCGGTTCAGCTGGCGGGGGTAAGCCCTACACCGTGCTTGCTCGGCGTTACCGCTCGCGCGACTTTGGTGAGGTCGTCGGTCAGGAGCCGATCGCGCGCACGCTTCAGAACGCCATCGCAACCGGGCGCACCGCGCACGCCTATCTCTTCTGCGGAACCCGCGGCGTTGGCAAGACGTCGATGGCGCGCATCTTCGCACGCGCGCTCAATCGCGACGGGGCACTGGCGGAGGGTGAGGAAATCGGCAACGCGATTCTGCGCGGCGAAGATCTCGACGTCATTGAGATCGACGGCGCTTCGAATCGCGGTATCGATGATGCGCGCGACTTGATCGCGGGGGCTGGGCTCGCGCCAACGCGCGGTAAGTACCGCATCTACATCATCGACGAAGTTCACATGTTGACGACGCCGGCGTTCAACGCCCTCCTCAAAACGATGGAGGAGCCGCCGTCGCATGTGAAGTTCATCCTCTGCACGACCGAACCGCACAAGGTTCCGCAGACGATTCAGTCGCGCTGCCAGCGCTTTGATTTCCGCAACATTCCGACCAAGCAGATCGCGGCGCACCTCGGTGCTGTTGCGAAAGGCGAGCGTGTGGAAGTCACGGAAGACGTGCTGCTGCAAGTCGCGCGCCTTGCGAATGGGTCGATGCGCGATGGGCTCTCGCTCCTCGATCGATTGCTCGCGGCTGCGACGGGGAAAGTGGACAGCGCCGTTGTTGAGCAGGTCTTTGGCCTGCCCGACGATGAGATTCTCCTCGACATCGTGGAGGCATGTGTCTGTGAGCGCACTGCTGACGCACTCAAGCATGGTGCGCGACTTCTCGAACGCGGCAGCGGTGTCGAGCAGGCGCTTGAGTTGCTCGCCGAGCGATTCCGCTGGATTCTCGTGGCTGCGGCAGCGGGAAGTGACAGCGAACTCCTCGAAGTCGCTGAATCGATGAAGGATCGTGTGGCGCGCATTGCCGGGCAAACTGATGCGGCGTATGCCGCGCATGCGATTGCGCTTTGTGATGCCACCGCGCGAAGTGCGCGTGGTTCGAGTGCGCCGCGCGCGCTTTACGACGCGTGCCTCGCACGACTGGCGCTCGCGACGCGCTTTGCGGGCGGTGCGGCACTTCTGGCTGGCGGTGGGCCCGACCCAAAAAAAGCAGGTAACCCGAGCGCCCCGCGCGCGCTCGGGACGACGGCAAATGGTCCCGCCAATGGCACGAATCCTGCGACGCCTGTGATCCCGAGTGAAGGCACGAGTGGTGGCGCGAGTGGTGGGGTAACGGCCACGCCAGCGCGTGCTCCTTTGCCAACACCGCCGTCAACGTCTTCGTCAACGTCTTCGCCGACGCCATCACCGACGGCATCGCAAGTGCCCGCGGCGCCGCAGCCGACCGCTGACATCGCGGAGCTTCGCCGCCGCCTCACCGCAATTGCTGCGAAAAACCCGAAAGATCAGGCACTCGTTGAGCAGATCGAAATCGTCGAGTTTACGGGTGATTCGGCGCGTGTCGCTGTGCGGGCCGACGACGGACCAGGCAAGTACCTCGCGACGAATCCCGATCCGATTCGTACGCTTGTCTCTCGCGCGGCAGGGCGACCCGTGCGCCTCACACTCGACAAGCGAGAGAGCGCAGGCGCGATACCGCGACCGAAGGCGATCATGCCGGACGATCCGTCGATTCGCGCGGATCCGCTTGTTCGTCGGGCCGCAGAACTTCTCGATGCGAGCATCGTGGCTGTGACGCCTCGTTTGGTCGCGGACGCACCGTCGGCGCCATCGGACGCGTCTGACTCGGGCGATGATTCGACGATGGAAACAAGCAGAGATGCGGGCGGATTCGACGCAGGTGGGTTCAACTCTGGTGGATTCAGCCGTGATGCATTTGAGGATGGTGCGGATTGACCGCGCCGCTTCGAGTAATGAGAGAATTGATTCAGTTTCGAAGGAGCAACGTGTGTTCGACAAGTTGAAACAAGCAACGCAGATGGCGGGGATGCTCAAGGATCTTCCGAAGCTGCAGGCGAAAGTCGAAGAAGTCCGCGCACGACTCGCGACGACGCGCGTCGAAGGAAGTTCCGGCGGCGGCGCAGTGAAGGCCGTCGCGTTCTGCGATATGCGGATTGATTCGGTGACGCTCGATCCATCGGTCTTTCGCGGGCTCGCGACGGGTTCGTCGGCCGATCAGTCGTACGCGAATCGACTCGTGGCAGAGGCTGTGAATGATGCGCTTCTTCGCGCTCGTGCACGCATGGGCGAGGAACTCAGCCGTGCGGCGACCGAAAGTGGAATTGATCTTCCGCCTGGCATGCTCGAGAAACTGACCTAACACGGGCGTTCGCGACACTCGAGCCATTTCGCGAGAAAAACATGTCCAACGCTGCCTACCCCGAATCTGTGCGTCGATTGATCGAGGCGTTTGCGTCGATGCCGGGGATCGGCCGTCGAAGCGCGGAACGGCTCGCGTTTCACGTGCTGCGACAGCCGACCTCCGAGGCGCTCGAACTCGCGCGCGCGGTGGAAGACGTGAAGAAGAAGGTCAAGCACTGTGGGGTTTGCTGGAGTCTCGCGGATGCGGATCCATGTCCGATCTGCGCGGATCCGCGGCGCGACGCTTCGACAGTGCTGGTCGTCGAGCAACCAAAGGATCTGCTCGTGATGGAGAAGACTGGCCTCTATCGCGGGGTTTACCACGTACTGCTTGGGAGGCTTGATCCGCTCGGCGGAGTTGGGCCGGAAGCGATCACGGTGGCTGCGCTGATCGATCGCATGGAGGATCCTGCGAAGAATGCGCGCGGCATGCCGGTGACGGAGCTCATTCTTGGGCTCAACCCCGATCTCGAAGGCGACACGACGGCGCTTTGGATCGCGCGCGAAGCGGGCGAGCGCGGAGTGCGCTCGACGCGACTCGCGCGTGGGTTGCCGTCGGGATCACAGCTTGAGTTTGCGAATCCTGCGGTGATTGGTGATGCGTTGAAGGGCAGGACGAGCTTGTAGCGCTCGCGACTGGCGGGCTGCTGAAGCTTCGCTTCAGGTGCCCGCTCTCGCTCGCTTTCGTCGGCCTCGCCGCGAGTAAATCGCGTCGGGCCGAGAT
>JAIXVI010000233.1 GCA_027483065.1 Planctomycetaceae bacterium | reverse complement strand
TACAACTTGCTCGGTGAAGCGCTCCGCGACGCGATTGATCCGAAACTTCGAAAGGCGGCGCACTGATGCTGTCGACCGCGCCCAACGCTGCGGCATCGCCCGCCCGCACGCAGCCGATTCTCTCGGTTCAAGATCTCGCCGTCAGTTTCGACAACGGCTCGGGCCCGCGTGTACAAGCCGTCGCTGGCGTGTCGATGACGGTGCATCCGAATCAGACGCTCGCCGTCGTCGGTGAGTCTGGTTGCGGCAAGAGCGTCACCGCGATGAGCACCATGCAGCTCATTCCGCGGCCGCCGGGGCGATTCGATCGCGGCAAGATCATGTTCGAGGGACGCAACATCCTCGCGCTGTCCGAGCGCGAGATGCTTTCGATTCGCGGCGGCAAGATCGCGATGATCTTCCAAGAGCCGATGACGAGCCTCAATCCGGTCTACACGATCGGCGATCAGATCATGGAGGCGATTCTCCTCCATCAGAATGTTGGCGCCGAGCAAGCGTGGTCGATCGCGATTCAAGCGATGAAGGACGTCGGCATTCCGAAGGCTGAGGAGCGGATGAAGGCGTATCCGCACCAGTTCTCGGGAGGTATGCGTCAGCGCGTGATGATCGCGATGGCGCTGGCGTGTCAGCCAACGCTGCTCCTCGCCGACGAGCCAACCACCGCGCTCGACGTCACGATTCAGGCGCAAATTCTCGAGTTGTTGCGGGAACTGCAGCGTTCGCGCGGCATGGGCATCATGCTCATCACGCACAATCTTGGCGTCGTGGCCGAGAACGCCGACGTCGTCTGCGTGATGTACGCCGGCCGCGTGGTCGAGTATGCGCGCGTCTTCGAACTCTTCGACAACCCGCTGCATCCGTACACACGCGGACTCTTCAATTCGATTCCACTGCTCGCGACGCGCAAGCATCGTCTCACAACGGTGGAAGAGGTCGTGAAGGATGCGCGGCAGTTCACGTTGCCGCCGCCGGGCGGTGCAGGTGTTGAGATCGGCGCGAAGCACGGCTCGCTCATTCCGTGGTGGCCGGACCCGCCAACGGGCGTGAAGCCGAAGCTCGCGCAAGAGGGCGACGAATACGCGCTTGTGCAAGTCGCTCCGACGCGTTGGGTTGGCTGCTTCAAGACCGCTGAGGTTGCCGCGCATCCGAGCCCAGCGCCGGATCTTGACTATCGCCGCGAGGACTACCAAAGCGGAAATGCCTGATTCTGGCCCCGAAGCGCACGTTGATCGGTCGTGGTCGCCTTCGAGCGGACAAAGTGATCTCGTCTGGCACGAACGGTCGTTTGATGCGCTGAGTGTGCGTCAGCTCTATGCGATCATGGCGTTGCGCGCGCAGGTCTTCGTGGTCGAGCAGCGCTGCGCCTACCAAGATGCGGATGGCTGCGACGCGGCGAGTCGCCATCTCTGGGCTGAGCAGCCCGACGGCACGATTGTCGCCTATCTGCGGATTCTTCCTGCGGGAGTGAAGTTCGCGGAAGTGAGTCTCGGAAGGGTGATCACTGCACCCGAAGTACGACGAAGTGGTCTTGGCCGCGAACTCATGCGACGCGGGATTGCCGCCGTTGGCGAACACGTGCCGATTCGAATCGGTGCGCAGGCGTATCTCGAGCGGTTCTACTCGGAGTTCGGATTCGAACGCACGTCGGCCCTCTACGACGAGGACGGAATCCCGCATATCGAGATGCTGCGCCGAGGAGTTTGAGTTGGGCCTTGAGTTGGGCCTTGAGTTGGGCCTTGAGTTGGGCCTTGAGTTGGGCCTTGAGTTGGATTTTGAGTTGGACTTGCGAGTCTCTTCGCGTCGCGTGGTGCATCCAGCGAACCAGTCGCGCGAAACGTGGCGACCATGCCGAAACTCGCTCCAAAGTCTGCCACGAAGAAGTCCGTGACGAAGAAATCCGTGACGAAGAAATCCGTGACGAAGAAGTCTTCCGCGAAGTCCTCAACCAAGTCGACCACCAAGTCGACCACGAAGTCGACCGCGAAGAAGCCTGCAACGAAGTCCGCAACAACGGCTTTGGCGAAGGCCCCGAAAGTCGCCTCCGCGCAGACCGTGAAGGTCGCTGCGAAGTCGCCCGTGCAAAAGGGTGCTGCGAAGAAGACGGCTGCGATCACCGCGACGGCCGCTCCTGGACTCATCGCCGTCGGTGAACTCGCACCCGACTTCCGTGCCGTCGATGCCGCTGGCAAGACCATCACCCGCGCAAGCATGAAGGGCAAGTCCTTCGTCCTCTACTTCTATCCGCAGGACGACACGCCGGGCTGTACCGTCGAAGCGTGCGCGTTCCGCGACAACCGCCCGAAGTTCGAGAAGCTCAACTGCCCCGTACTCGGCGTGAGCCCTGATTCCTCGGAGAGCCACCGCAAGTTCGATGCGAAGTACAGCCTCGGCTTCACGTTGCTCGCCGACGCGCCCGGCGCCGATGGCGTGCCGCCCGTCGCCGCCGCGTTCGGCGTTTGGCAAGAGAAGAGCATGTACGGACGCAAGTACATGGGCATCGTGCGTACGACCTACGTGATCGATGGTCGTGGTCGTGTCGCCACACGCTTCGACAAGGTGAAGGTCGAGGGCCACGCGGACGCGGTGCTTGACGCTGTGTCGACGCTCGGTCGCTGAGCGATACGGAACAAGCACTCGAGCACGTTTCCTCTCTCACGTGTTCTCTATCACGTGTTCTCCATCACGCATCCCTCATCGGGCATGAAGTTCGTGCGCACAGGTTGATTGTGGGCGGGGCGTCGCTTTGATCGCGCGCCGCGCATCATGGTGGCTCTTCCTGCGGTGTGCGCAGCGAGGCCACTTTTGGTGCGCGTGGAGGTCCCATGCGCCCAGTCGTACCCGTCATCGTTTCATGCGCCGCCGTTGCCGCTGCAGCAGCAGTCGCCCCGTCCGCATTCGCCACCATCGTGCTCGCGGACGGCGAGTCCATTTCGCTTGAGTCGATCGTTGGTGCTGGGGGCGATCGCAGTGTTCGCATCGGCGATCAGGAGTACTTTTTCGGCGTCTTCGAGTCGCACTTCGCGGCGAGTGGCATCACGCTCACGGCGCGCATCAACGACATCGCGAATCAGTTTGGTCGTTTCGATACGGGCTTCGATCTCGCGGGCGGCTTCTCCGATCTGCTGCCATCGAACGAGGAGCCAAGCATGATGTCGATCGGTTTCACCGTGACGATCGTGCCCGAGGCGGCGAAGAACGGCGTTCGGCTTTGCGACGCTTGGATGCAATTTGATGGTGACGCAAGCGGCGTCGGCTCGTACGCCGAGGTCATCGAACACTTGATCGCGCCGCCAGCGGAAGAAATGATCGGCGCACTCGAGGTCTACGACCGCGTCACGCTAGAGGGTGATGAGATCACCCGTCGTAAAGATGCGTTGGAGTTCTGCGGCCCCGACGGATTCGGAGCGGTCTCGTCGCTCATCGTCGAGAAGACCGCGACCTTCTTCGCGCGGCCCGTCGGCGGCGTCGCCTCGGCGAGCCTCATCGAGCAGCGATTCAGTGAGGTCCCGTCGCCCGGCGCGCTCGCGCTCGCGGGCCTTGTTGGCTTGATCGGGAGTCGCCGCCAGCGTTCGTGATCGGGTCGCGAACGTCCGCCACCGCAGCGTGCGTCGTGTCCGTTACCCTGCGGCGATGGACGTCCTGACGCTTCAGATCCGACGGCTTCGGCCGAGTGCCGTGTTGCCCGCCTACCAAACCGACCTCGCGGCCGGCATGGACCTCTCCGCCGATCTTGATGCGCCCGTGGTGCTCGAGCCTGGCGACATCGCGCTCATCCCGTGCGGATTCGCCATGGCGCTTCCGCCGGGGTTCGAGGCGCAGGTGCGTCCGCGCTCTGGGCTCGCCACCAAGTTTGGAATCTCGATGCCGAACGCGCCGGGCACGGTGGACGCCGACTACCGCGGCGAGATGAAGGTGCCACTGATCAATCTCGGACGTCAGGCGTTCACGGTCGAGCCAGGCATGCGCGTCGCGCAGATGATCATCGCACGGGTTGCACGGGCAGAAGTCTCTGTCGTTCATGAACTTACAGAGACCTCCCGTGGAGCAGGAGGTTTCGGCTCGACAGGCTTCGGTCAACCCTGAGATGTACCGCGACGCCGACGCGTGAACCTACGCGCAGACGCTCGCAAGCCCTTTCCGAAGCGGCGCGGATTCGTCACAATGGCGGATCTCCGGTAGCCCGGAGGAACAGGAGTCCATCTTGACGACCGCGACCGCTGCCGCCGTGAATGTCCCGCTGCTCGACCTGAAGGCGCAGTATGCGACCATCCGCTCAGAGATTGAGCCGGTCATCAAAGAGGTCATCGAGAGCCAGTACTTCATCGGCGGGCCGAAGATCGGTGAGCTCGAGTGCATGACGGCTGGCTACTGCCAGACGAAGTACGCCATCGGCTGCGCGAACGGCTCAGATGCGATTCTCCTCGCGTTGCAGGCGCTTGATGTCGGCCCGGGCGATGCAGTCGTCTGCCCGTCGTTCACGTTCTTCGCAACCGCCGGCAGCGTGCATCGTCTCGGTGCGCAGCCTGTCTTCGTCGACGTCGACCCGGCGACCTACAACATTTGCCCTGAATCGACGCGCCAAGCATTCCGTTGCCACAAGAACATCAAGGCGATCGTGCCGGTGCACCTCTTCGGTCAAGCCGCGGACCTCGACGCGATGCTCGCGATTGGCCAAGAGTTCGGCGTACCGGTTGTCGAAGATGCCGCGCAAGCGATCGGTACGGAAGATCCGCAGGGTCGGCGCGTCGGCTCGCGCGGAGCGATTGGCACGTTTAGTTACTTCCCGTCGAAGAATCTCGGCGGTTTCGGCGATGGCGGCATCATCACGACGAATGATGAAGCGCTCGCGACGCGCATGATGCGACTTCGAA
This sequence comes from Planctomycetaceae bacterium, assembly GCA_027483065.1. Taxonomy (GTDB): domain Bacteria; phylum Planctomycetota; class Phycisphaerae; order Phycisphaerales; family SM1A02; genus QWPT01. The sequence goes on along the minus strand of JAIXVI010000233.1, from coordinate 3,484 downwards.
ACCACGGGATGGAGCCGAAGTACTACCACGACGAAGTCGGCATGAACTCGCGACTCGACGCGCTTCAAGCGGCGGTTTTGCTCGTGAAGATGCGTCACCTCGATGCGTGGAGCGCGGGGCGGCAGAAGAATGCAGCGTTCTATGACGCGGCGTTTGCGGCTGCCGGCGCTACCGACTCTGGCACGTCGCTCACCGCGGGCGGCTTCCAACTTCGATATCCGAAGGCGGCTCCAAAGGGCGCGCGTCACATTTACAACCAGTACACGATTCGTGTGCCCGCCGCGATTCGCGACGCCGTGCGCCAAGATCTCGCCGAACGAAAGATCGGAACCGAGATCTATTACCCAGTGCCGCTGCATCTTCAGAAGTGCTTTGTGCACCTCAACTACACGCGCGGGATTTTCCCGCATTCGGAGCTCGCGGCGCTTGAAGCGATCGCGCTCCCGATTTACCCAGATCTCGTTCCTGCGCAACTTGAGCATGTTGCAACATCAGTGATCGAGTGCGTCCGCAACCGGATGTCCCGTTGAAGCGAGGCGCACGATGAACTTGAATTACCGACGCAAGAAGCGCGAACGGCATCACGCCGCGACGCAGGACGAAGACGCAACGAGTGCGCCGCTGCTTGAGCATCAACTGGTGCCACGAGGCGAGGCGCAACTCGTCACGACGAAAGAAGCACTCGACGAGGCGCTTGCGCACGTGCGAAGCGCAGGAACTTTCGCATACGACACAGAATTCATCGGTGAAGAGAGCTACTGGCCACGCATTTGCCTCGTGCAAATCGCAACGACCGAGCGCGTGATTCTCGTCGACGCGGTCGCGGTACCTGATCTCGCGCCGATCTTCGAACTCGTCGCCGATCCTTCACTGCTGACGCTCGTACACGCGGGCACGCAAGACTTGGAACCTGTGCGTCGCATACTTGGTCGCGAACCGGCCAACATTCTCGACGTGCAAGTTGCTGCGGCGTTCGCTGAGATGCCGTGGCCCGCGGGCCTCGAGAAACTTGTCGATCGATTCGCAGGACATCGCATCTCGAAGGGGCACACGTTCACGAATTGGGATGCGCGTCCGCTGACGCCATCGCAACTTCGTTACGCCGCGGATGACGTGCGATATCTCCCGCTTGTGTGGGAGCGCTTGCGGTGCGAACTCGAGGCGCGTGGCACGCTTGCGTGGGCGATGCGTGAGTGCGAGCAAAGTGGCAAGATTCCTGCGCGTTTCGACGAGGAATCGCAGATCCGCCGCACGATGAAGAGTTGGCCGATGAAGCCAGCGCAAGTTCCGACGCTTCGTCTCGTGACGCGGCTTCGTGACACGATCGCGCGTGGCGAAGATCTGCCGCATCGTGTCGTGATGCCCGATGAAACACTTGCGGAAGTCGTGCGACAGAAGCCGACGACTGCGGCGCAGCTTGCGGGAATTCGCGGGTTGCCAAAGCGATTTGCGCAGAAGTACGGCGAGCAGATTCTCTCGGCAGTTGTCGAGGGTGGAAAGATGCCGCCCGAGAAACTTGCGCATGGCAAGGTTACCGAAGAGACAGGTGACGATCGCACGTGCATCGATGCGCTGCTTGCGATTGCGAGCGCGCGATCGATTGCGATGGGCCTCGCGCCTGGCATGGTGCTCACGCGCAGCGATCTCTCGCGTTGGTGGATGTCGCGGAATTCGACGTCGCCTGAACCGCTCTTTGAGTCGGGCGATTGGCGCGTCGAAGCGATGGGCACGTGGCTCGATGCCTTCTTGAAAGGTGACGCAAGCGTCGCGATTTCGTGGAAAGACGGGCGTCCTTCGCTCGCGAAGGAGTGAGTTTCGTCATGCGTTCGTTCAACCCAGCGACCGGCGAAGCGATCGGCGCAGAGTTCTCGCGATCAACGCGCGCCGAACTCGAGGCTATGGCCGATGCGGCCTTCGATGCGATCGACTTCCTCGCGGATGCGCCGGGCGCGCAAATCGCCGAGTTTCTTGAGGATTACGCCGCGCGGCTTGAATCTGATCGCGAGGGCCTCGCTCGGCTCGCACATGAGGAAACTGCGCTGCCATACGCGCCGCGGCTCTCTGAAGTCGAGTTCAATCGCACGACGTTTCAGATGCGTGAAGCAGCGCGCGCGTTGCGCGATGAACGTTGGCGCGAGGTCGCGAGTGATGAGAGCAACAAGTTGCGATCGACGCGCGTGCCGCTCGGCGGTGCGGTTCTTTCGATCGGGCCATCCAACTTTCCTTTGGCTTTCAACGGCGTTTCGGGCGGCGATTTCTGTGCAGCGATCGCGGCGCGGAATCCTGTGATCGCGAAAGCACATCCAGGCCATCTCAATACGACCGCGCGGATCTTCGAGCATTGCGCCGCCGCGCGCGATGCCGCGCGACTTCCCAAGGCTGCGGTGCAGCTCTTCGCAGATTGCGCACCGGAGGATGGCGAAGCGCTGCTTGCACATCCAGGCGTCGCGGCACTTGGCTTCACCGGTTCGCGCGCGAGTGGGCTTCGCCTGAAGGCCGTGTGCGATCGACTCGGAAAGCCAGCGAGTTTGGAGATGTCGAGTGTGAATCCCGTGTTCGTCGCATCGCACGCGGCTGATGCGCGTGCGGAATCGATCGCCGACACGTGGGCTGCGTCGGTCTTTCTCGGCGGCGGACAATTCTGCACAAAGCCTGGAGTTCTCTTTGTCGCGGGTGAGCGCGCGGCCGCGCGCGTTGCGCATCGTGCACGTGAACTCTTCGCAAGCGCGGCGCCTGCAGTCCTGCTCACGAAAGCGATTCACGAGCACGCATCTGCGGTCATCGCAACGCTCCGCGCGCGCGGCGCTCAGCCGCTCGCGGGATTGGCTGCGTCGACGACCGCGCCCTCGCCCGCGTCGCGTGACGGATTTCGCATGGCACCGACACTCTTCGCAGTTGAGGCAGCGTTTGCACGCGCGCATCGCGCCGAAGTGTTGACGGAGGCGTTTGGGCCGCTCGGCATCGTGGTGTCTGTCGAGAGTGACGCGCAACTCGTCGATTTCGCGCGCGTGCTCGATGGTCAACTGGCGACGACAATCGTTTCCGACGCAAACGACGCGGCGACTCGCGCCACACTTCGCGGTGTGCTGCGATTCAAAGTCGGTCGCATGCTTGATGAAGTGATGCCGACGGGCGTTGCGGTGAGCCCCGCGATGGTGCACGGCGGTCCGTTCCCCGCGACGGGTGACGCACGTTTCAGCGCCGTCGGTTTGCCCGAGGCAGCGAAGCGATTTACGAAGTTGCTGTGCACACAACTCAGTTGAGGTGCATGCGCAGCGGGCGCTCATTGGCTCCACGAAGCGAGAAGCAGCGAGAGATCGGATGCGGCCGTGGTTCCGTCGATGTAGCTGTCGATGTCGCCGTCGATGTAGCTGTCGATGTCGCTGTCGATGTCGCCGTCGACGTCGGCGATGCAACGCGCTGCAACCTTGCAGTTGCGCAGGCTCCCCAAGCTGCGAACGAATGGCCATTGTGATGGGCCACT
>JAIXVI010000266.1 GCA_027483065.1 Planctomycetaceae bacterium | reverse complement strand
TACTGCGCTTTCGTCGCAAGAAGCGCGGCGAGCCAGCCTTCGGGCGCTTCCTCGTCGTCATCGAGGAATGCGATCAAGTCGTACTGTTCGTGTGCGACGGAGAGCGCGCGGTTGCGCGCGTGCGCGACGCCGCGGTTGGGTGCGTCGACAAGTTCGATCGCGAGCCCAGTTTCTGTCGCGACGCGCGTGACAACCTCGCGTGGCGTTGGATCTGCGGGATCGTTGTTCGCGACGATCGCGTGCAGGCGTTGATGCGACTCGAGCCGCTGCATCGCGATGCTACGCAACGCGCGCTCGAGACCGACGGGTCGACGGAACGTCGCGATGAGGACGGCGATGCGCGGCGCGTTCATCGCGAGCGGTACTCCTCGTAGGCGAATCCGAATGCTGCCAAGACAAGGCCAGTCGAACGGCCCACGTCCCACGACGCGAGTGCGAGCGCGCTTGGTGGATCGCCAATCCGCTGCATGGCGCGCACTGCCGCACGCGCGGCGAAACGCACGGCGCGCCAACAGAGTGCGATGCGGGCTCGCAACGGCAAGCGTCGTGGGTGCGCGTCGTGCGCGGGCGCCTCGAACATCGACTCCGTCGCCGGCGCGACCGTTCCGAGTCGCAGCGACCGTTGGAAGAGCCACCGGTACGTTGCACGGGCGCGCGGATACCACTCGTAGGCGATCGCATCGTCGGCCCAGACGATCGCGTGTCCGGCGCGCGCGAGGCGCGCGAAGAACTCGCGGTCGCTGCCGCCCGTGTGCAGCATGCGCTCGTCGAGGCGCGGCGCATCGTCGCCGCGGACGAGGCGCGCGTCGAAGAGCACGTTGTTCGTGAAGGCGTAGGGGACGCGCGCGAGATGCGCGTGGCGCACGGGTTCATACGCGCCGCTTCGCGCGGCCCACGCGGGCGAACCTGACTCAAAGCGCGGAAGCGCGGGGCCGGTCGCGATGGGCGCGTTGGTCGCGCGCGAGGCGAAGAAAAGTCGCGCGACGAGCGATGGCTCGACTGTTTCGTCGTCGTCGAGGAAGACGATCCAGTCCGCGGTCGGTGCTACTTCGTCGATCGCCCGGTTGCGTGCGACGGGGATTCCCTGCGTCGGTTCGAAGACCCTCCGCACGGGCAGCGCGCAAGGGGGCAGCGGCCGCGCGTGCGGATCATCGTTTTCAACGATCACAACCTCGATCGTGCACGAGTCGGGGATTTCGAGCTTCGAGAGTGACGCGAGAAGTCGCGCGAGTCCGTCGGGCCGCCGCCGCGTCGCGACGGCGATCGCGATGCAAGCTTGATCTCGAGCAACGTCCGTACCGCTCATGCGCGCTTCGCCTTCGGACGAAAGCTCGAGGGGAAAAGGAGATAGCGCATCCAAAGTGCTGCCTTGCGCCGCTTCTCAGCATTCGCGCCGGGAAGGACGGGCAGATTGCGCATCCATGCAAGCGCGACGCCCGCGAGATGCGACGCCTGCGACAGGACGAGGCCGACGGGGCCAAGCGTGCGTCGTGCGAGTTTGCGGTGGCTCTCGACGAGCAGCCGCGGGTTGTGTCCGTTGAACGCGTGTGTGTGGTCGAGATGCGATGTGCTTGCGCCGCGGATGTGCGTCACGATCGCTTCCGGCGCATAGCAGCCGATCCAGCCGCGTTCATGCATGCGCTGACACCACTCGACTTCCTCCGCGTAGAGAAAGAAGCGCTCGTCGTAGCCGCCCGATGTTTCGATCGCCTCGCGACGTGCGAGGATCGCGGCGCCAAGCAGCCATTCGGTTTGGATACGTTCGTCGCATCCGTAGGCGTGGTGCAGTGAGAGCGCGTGCGGCGAGTGCGGGAAGCGGCCGTCGAGCCCAAGCATCGACCAACTCACGAAGCCCGAGAAAAGACGGTGAAAACGGTACGCAGAGAGTTGATGCGTGCCGTCAGCGTTGAGAAGTTTCGGGCCGACGTAGCCAATGCGCGGATCTTCCTCGAGCACGCGCACGAGCGTGTCGATCGAGCCATCGTGGCTGACCGTGTCTGGGTTCAGGCAGTAGAGGAAACGGCCGCGCGCGAGATCGAAGGCGAGGTTGTTCGCGCCCGCGAAGCCGAGATTGCGCTCTGCGCGGATAAGTCGCACTTCAGGAAACTCACGCTCGACCATGTCGGCGGAGCCGTCCTTCGACATGTTGTCGACGACGATCGTCTCGAGCGTGCGCGGACCCGCGGCCGCCGTGAGCGACGCGAGCGCCTCGCGGAGGAGGTCGCGCGTGTTGTAGCTGACGATCACGACCGAGACGTCGGGTTGCGTCGGATGAAATTGTCGTTCGGCTGCCTGCGCCATCGCGTGGACCGTCATCTTGCGCGAAAGTCGAGTCGATGTCCAAGCTGCTCCGCGAGGCGCTCGGCCGATTCCCGGGCGGCGCTCCGTCCCGCGCGGGCGGAGGTGCCGTCCTCCGTCCAGCATCGGTCGACGCGCAGCGTTCCCGCCGAGCGGTCGGTCGCGAGATCGAGCCGCGCCACGAGGCGGTCGCCGACGAGGACGGGCATCGTGTAGTAGCCGTGCCGCCGCTTCGCCGCGGGGACGAAGGCCTCGAAGCGGTATGCGAAGTCGAAGAGTTCAAGGAGCCGCGCGCGGTCGCGGATGAGCGGGTCGAAGGGCGCGAGGAGGCGCGGAGCGGCGTCGGGCTCGACCGCGCGAGCCGCCCGGCGCCAGTCGAGCCGGGCGTATCCCGGCCGCGGGTCGCGTCCGCGGCGTTCGAGCCGCACGGTGGCGATCTCGCCGCGACGTGCGGCGGCGGCGCACCAGTCCGCCGCCTCGCGCGGCTCGATCGCGTGCAGATG
>JAIXVI010000068.1 GCA_027483065.1 Planctomycetaceae bacterium | reverse complement strand
TGGCGTGATGCACGCGAAAGCGAGCAAGTTGCGAAGCAGACGTTTTCTTCGCGGTCGCCGCTGCGGCGGCTCCCTCTGGCGTGATTCACGCGAAAGCGAGCAAGTTGCGAAGCAGGTTGCGAGCGCTCAAACATGAGCGCGGAACGCAGTGAAGCGCGAGAGGATGATGTCGGGAGAAGAGCGACGTCTCGTGTGGCATCACCTCTGGTGATGGCAGCGCATGGGAGAGAGTCGAGATGCAGCGATCTTCGATGGGCGCGTCGTGGGGACTCGCATGTGAAGCCACTACCTCCTGCTTCGCAGGGGGGTAGTGCCACACGGCACGATCAGCTACTCCCACGTCGACTGCTCAGGCTTCGCTGCGCTCCGCCTTCGACAATGTCCAGCGTCATCCACGCCAGAGCGAGGGCGCGGCAAGAGCCGCGCTCGAGCGCTCCAATTCAGTCCCGCTCTTCGATGCCCTTGCGGACTTGCCAGTACTCGAGTTCGATCGGTGCCTGGCGGCCGAAGATGGTGACGAGCACGCGCACGAGGCCCTTCTCGGGAAGGACTTCGTCGATCTCGCCTTCGTAGTTCTGGAAGGGACCATCTTGGATGGTGACCTTGTCGCCCTTCGCGAATTCCATCTTGACCTGTGGAGCCTCTTCGGGCTTGCGCGAGTCGAAGAGCATCTTCTCGACTTCGTGCTGCGCCATCGGCGTCGGACGACCAGCGGTACCGACGAAATCGCCGACGCCATCGGTTTCCTTGATCAAGAAGAACACGTCTTGTGGAATCCGACCGTCCGGCTCAAGACGCATCTCAACGAAGACGTAGCCCGGATAGAGCATCGACTCGGTGATACGTTGCTTGCCGCCCTTGAGCGTCTTGGTTTTTTCCGTCGGCACCATGATGCGGCCGACGAGATTCTCCATACCTTCGATCTGCACCTTACGGAGCAGCGTCTGACGCACCGAACGCTCCTTGTTGCTCGCCACGCGAAGCACGAACCAGTTCATGCCTTCGCGGAACATCGGGAGATCGGTCGCAGGGTCGAAGGTTTCGGTCTGCTCAAGCTTCGACTTCTCGCCGGCCTTGCCCTTGCGATTGTCGGTGAGCGCCTGCGTCGAGACACCCATCACCTCGTGCGGCTTCTCGACCGCGCGACGGGCATCAACGCCTCGCTTGAGCGCCTTCGACTCGGTCTTGCTTTCGGTGACTTCGTCTTCGTTGGTGATCTCGTTGTTCATCGGGACTTCCTAAGCAAGATTCAGGTGTCGAGCACGCGCATGAGCCGGAAGAGCGCCACGAAGCCAATGTCGATCACGTAGCAAAAGACGGTGAGAATAACGGCCGTCATGATGACCGCCGTGGTGGAACCAATCACTTCGCGACGCGTCGACCAATTCACCTTCTTCATCTCGCCTTCGGTCGCGATGAGGAAGTCAACGCTGCGTGGCTTGACGAAGACGTAGAAGTACGTGAACGCGGTAATGATGGAACCAAGCAGAATTGCGCCACCAGCGGCCACATAGAGCTCATTGACGCCCGAGATACGGATGCCCTTGAGGTACTCCCACGCCCAAAGGATGCCGAGCATCGCGACGAGGGAGACGAAGATCACCGTTCCCATGCGGGTGTAAAAGCCCTGTCCAGCCTTGTAGACAGAGAGCCCACCAGACAACCCACGGGAGGGCTCGACTTCAGCGTTGATCGGTGTTGATTCTGCCATAGTGGCTCCTGTCGTCTCGTCGAAGATCGCCAACCTGTTTCTCGCCTGCTCAGAAGCACACAATTTAGACAACGAGCCAACGAGCCAGCGAACCCGCGAGCGCGGTGCGGACCAGAGGCGATGCGTCCGGGAGTCCAGACCCGTTCACAGAGACGGAGTCAGGACGGAACCAAGACGGAACCAACCTCTATCAAACACGCCGAGAGGGGATCGAACCCACGACCTGCGGATTTGGAATCCGCTGCTCTACCAGCTGAGCTATCGGCGTAACACGGAGAGGGCTCGTCAGCCGACGTTCAGCAACCAAGGTTGGCGAACGCGAGGCCAAATCCGAACCGCAGCCCGATTGATTACTTGCGCTTGATCTTGTGCAGCGTGTGCTTGCGCAGCTTGGGGCAGTACTTCATGTAGCCCTCCTTAACGCGCTCGAGGATGCCACCCTTGACACGAATGTTCGTGCGGTAGTTCATCTCGCCCGTCTCAGTGCACACGAGCCACACCCATTCACGATCCATGGACTTCTTTGCCATTGTCTGCTCGCTTTCAGTTCACACGCTTCTCTGAATTCAGGCTTGCCGCGGGGCGCACATCTCACCCCGCGGCTACCTGCAACTTGCTTGTTCGCTCGGGCGACTACTTCGCCGGAACGGTAAAGGCACATCATCAGGCGATGATGTCGGTGACGACGCCCGAACCGACGGTGCGGCCGCCTTCACGGACTGCGAAGCGGACGCCCGCTTCCATCGCGACGCCCTTGCCTTCAAGGTCGACGATCATCTGCACGTTGTCGCCCGGCATGCACATTTCTGCGCCGACGAGGTCTTCGATCTTGCCGGTGATGTCGGTCGTGCGGAAGTAGAACTGCGGCTTGTAGCCCTTGAAGAACGGCGTGTGACGGCCGCCTTCGTCCTTCGTGAGGACGTAGACCTGAGCCTTGAACTTCGTGTGCGGCTTGATCGAGCCAGCCTTGCAGAGCACTTGACCGCGCTCGATGTCGGCCTTTTCAACGCCACGGAGGAGGAGACCGACGTTGTCGCCAGCGATACCGCTGTCGAGGGTCTTTTGGAACATTTCGACGCCGGTGACGGTCGTCACCTTGACGTCCGGACGGAGACCAACGATTTCGACGTTGTCGCCGACCTTGATCATGCCGCGCTCGATACGGCCAGTGGCGACCGTACCGCGACCCTTGATGGAGAAGACGTCTTCGACCGACATGAGGAACGGCTTTTCCGTCTCACGCTGCGGCTCTGGGATGAAGGTGTCGATCGCGTCCATGAGGTCGGCGATGCACTTGTTGGCGGTCGAGTCGCCTGGGTTCTGGAGCGCAGGGAATGCCGCGCCGCGGATGACCGGGGTGTCGTCGCCTGGGTAGCCGTACTTCGAGAGGAGGTCGCGGATTTCCATCTCGACGAGGTCGAGGAGTTCCGCGTCAGCGATGTCGCACTTGTTGAGGAAGACGACGATCTTCGGAACGCCGACCTGACGGCCGAGGAGGATGTGTTCGCGGGTCTGCGGCATGACGCCGTCGACGCCGGAGACGACGAGGATCGCGCCGTCCATCTGGGCGGCACCGGTGATCATGTTCTTGACGTAGTCGGCGTGGCCGGGGCAGTCGACGTGCGCGTAGTGACGGTTGGCCGTCTCGTACTCGACGTGCGAGGTTGCGATGGTCACGATCTTGGTGGGGTCGCGGCGACCTTCCGACTCAGACGCCTTGGCGACTTGGTCGTAGGAAACAGGCTTGCTGAAGCCACGCGCGGCCTGAACCGCGGTGATCGCAGCGGTGAGGGTGGTCTTGCCGTGGTCGACGTGGCCGATGGTACCGACGTTGACGTGGGGCTTCGTACGATTGAAGTTCTCTTTGGCCATGTCTCTAGCTCCAGCTTTCGCCCGCCCCTTGCAACACGCAGCGGGCGGAAGTGAGGAATTTCGGCTCTCCCTTCATGGGAGAAACCAACTGAGTTGTTGAGCAACGCCATCCACGACGCCGCCAAAGCCACCGAAGGGGATTGAACCCTCGACCTCACCCTTACCAAGGGTGTGCTCTACCACTGAGCTACGGTGGCGAAGATGTTTCTGCCTAAAGACACCGTCATGCACCGTGTTTTCTGCTGTCGCGCGAGCATTGCTCACGCGAGAACACATCACACAGTCCGGCTGAAGACTCCGCACGCGCCGCCGGCGCGCGTGCGTACATCGGTCATCGATCGGTCGTAGATCGGTGAATCATGATCACGACTTGCGTCATGCACATCGACTCACAGAACACCAATCGGCCCCCCGATGAAAAACCGTGCCAGTGGCACGGTGAGGGATGGAAAGTGTAGCAACTCGTTGGACCTCCGCAAGCCTTCGCGGAAGTGAAGCAGCAAGGACTGTGTTCAGACTGCTTCAGTTTGGATAGAAGCGCTGCTTGTCGAGGTCGAGAACTCGCACACCAAGATCCTTCTCGAGTTCTTCAAGCCCCTCCCACTCAGGCACCGTGTCGACGTGCCCATCGAGGAAGAGGATCAACGCGTTGTTGCCGGAGTAGCGCCAGTCGACCCCAACGAGATCAAGATTCGGATTATCCGGACTGACGTTCGCGTCGTTGAGGAAGAGCATCTCACCGATCGAACTATCCATGCAGTACATCGATTGCTGAGGGCGCTTGATCTGACCGAAGGTCCAGAACTTTCCGCCGCGCGCGTCAAAGAACGGGTTTCCGCCGAAATAGCCGGGGTGACCGCGCTCCGTGATCGGGTCACCGGCGCTATCGACGAGCGAGCCTGCATCGCCATCGCATGGGCCATCGCCGAGCGGCGTTGCGCCACGGCCAGGCAGCACCGCGGCACCGCCGTTGTTGACCACACGCGCCATCTTGTCGATCGGCATCGCGGAGCGGAACGGATTGGTGCCGCTCCAGCCCGTTGTGTAGAGGGCGGCGTCGGGTGAGTCAAAACGGTAGTCCCACACGGTCGCGGGATCGGCGTTCGTAATGGTCGCCACGGGCCCAAATTTGCCAGTTGTCCACAAAATGTCCGTCCACGTGCCGTAACTCACAGGGCCAAGCGGCGGAGCAACGGTCGGTGGCGAGGCGGTGCGCGGCTTCCCTGGCGATGGAAGCGAGCGATAGTCAAAGGCCGTCGGAACAACCGCATCGCGGTTGTCGCCGCCGTAAAGCACAAGCAGCTGGCCAACTTGGCGCAGATTCGCTTGGCTTGTTGCCCACAGCGCGTTGCGACGCGCGAGATTCACCGCTGGCAGCAGAATCGCAAGGAGCAGCGCGATGACGCCAACAACCGCGAGCATCTCGACGATGGTGATGCCGCGCGCCGCACGAGGTTGAGTGATCTCTCGCTCGCAAGACATCGGGCATGCGCTTCGATGACTCGATTCAGTTCTCGATTCGGTTGTCGTCTGCATGGTTCCCTCAATCAGGTACTGCCGCGTGATGCACGGCGCGTGATCGGTATTCATTCGAGCCGTCATGGTACTTCCGCAAACGCGCGAAACGAATGGGCGAGGCGCGTTGAACGCGAGATTGGACACGTTGATACGTTCGAGCACGCTTGGAATTGAAAGGGGAGTCGGTTGCCCGACCCCCCGAATTCTCGTGGTTTCGACCGCCCAAAGGCGCTCTTCAACCCGCGGACAGGTTGTTCGCCCATCGCCCTTAACCCATGGCCCTTAACCCATGACCCTTAACCCATTGCCATCGTCATGAGGAACTCGGCATTCGACTTCGTCTTCGAAACGCGGGTGCGGAGAAGCTCCATCGCGTCGACCGTGTTCATATCGCTGACGACCTTGCGGAGGCGCACGATGAGTTCGTGTTCCTTCGGATCGAGCAGGAGTTCTTCGCGGCGCGTGCCCGAAGCACCGATGTTGATCGCGGGATAAACGCGCTTTTCCACGAGCTTGCGATCGAGGTGCAATTCGGCGTTACCCGTGCCCTTGAACTCTTCGAAGATGACTTCGTCCGCGCGCGAACCAGTGTCGACGAGCGCCGTGCCGAGAATCGTCAGCGAGCCGCCGTTCTCGATGTTGCGTGCCGAACCGAAGAACTTCTTCGGCTTGATGAGCGCCGCGTTGTCGACGCCGCCCGAGCCAATCTTGCCGGAGTTCGGAAGCGCATTGTTGTAGCCACGTGCAAGACGCGTGATCGAGTCGAGCAGAATCACGACGTGCTCGCCGAACTCCACCATGCGGCGCGCCTTCTCCATCACCATTTCAGCGACTTGGATGTGGCGAATCGCTTCTTCATCGAACGTGCTTGCGACGACTTCGACGTGCGACGGCGTATTGCGCTTGAAGTCGGTGACTTCTTCAGGACGCTCGTCGACGAGCAACACGATGACGTGGACGTCCTTGTGGTTCGTCGCAATCGCGTTCGTGATTTGCTGCAAAATCACGGTCTTACCCGTGCGCGGCGGCGCGACGATGAGCGCGCGCTGGCCGAAACCAAGCGGCGTCACCATGTCGATGATGCGCGTCTCGACCTTGCCCGAGCCCACCATTTCAAGGTGAATGCGCTTGTTTGGGTGCAGTGGCGTGAGGTTCTCGAACGTCGGAAGATCGTGCAACACCTTCGGATCGCGACCATTCACGCTTTCGACGCGGAGGAGCGCGAAGTACATCTCTTGATCCTTCGGTGGACGCACGAGACCCTTCACGACGTGACCGCGGCGCAGGCCGAAATGGCGGATCTGCGCGGGCGAAACGTAGACATCGTCAGGGCTCGGCTGATACGAGTAGTCGGCGCTGCGGAGGAATCCGTAGCCATCAGGCGTGATCTCGAGCGTGCCCTCGGCGATCATCAGACCGGCTTTCTGAGCGCGCGCCTTCAGAATCTCAAAGACCAACTTCTGCTTCGGCTGATTGAGATCCTCGACGCCCGATTGCTTCGCCAGCTTGTTGAGCTGGTCGAGCGGCATCTTCTGAAGCTTCGCGAGATTGAGGTCGTCCTTCTTCGCGACTTCGTACTTGCCCTCAAGCTCCTTCTCAATTTCCGCGAGTTCAGCGGCAAGTTGCTCGTCGGTGGGCAGCGAACCTGGTGCCAACACAGGGCTCGGAATGAACGTTGGGCGCGATGAATTGCTGGAGGACTCACCTCCGCCGCCTCCACCACCACCGCCTCCGCTTCCACCCTTGCCACGACGACGACGACGACCTTGCTTATGACTCATCTCTGGTTTCCTTCGATTGATCCGCGGAACTTTTGCGGTTTGTGTGCCGTGAGAGGCACTGTGAAATGCACTGTGAAATGCTTCGTGCAGCGAAATCGCAATCTCCGGCGATGACGCACCAAGCTGTCGGAACGGACTCGGCTTTCTCGACGTCACGTGAACGCGGCACATGCCGAGTCCTCCGCGAAATCGCCACCTTCTCTTGAAACCTACGAAAGCCGCTTTCAAGATTCCGTGGGTTCGTCCCGAACACGCGCTCGAAACGCCACACAGATGGAACCCTGAAGGTTTTGAATGACTGTGAGGAGATTGACGTTGGATGGACGTGGGATCGATGGAAGCAGCGCTGTGGGCGCAATTTCCGCGACGGACGACACTGATTTGGATGCTCGCACATTCGTGCGCGGTCGAGCAATTCGCTCGGGCGCGGTTTGAGCACTTCGATCGGCGCAGTCCGGGACACGCGACGCCTCGCGCATCCGACCGCCGCTTTCGCGACCGTGGGATATTGACGCAACAGAGGCGTGCGGTCAAGTCGGGCGCGAGGTAAAGCTGCCATGCACCTCACCGACGACGCACCAAACCCAAAGCCTCACACCCAAGGCATCAATTCTCCGACGCGCCACAATCACACGAACACGTCGAATGTATCTCGCCGGCCACGTGGACCGCGACCCTTGATCATTTCAAGCACCCTCGCAACGCTCGCGGAAAGTTCCGCAGGCGATGCGTCGTTTCGAATGACGTCGGTTGCACGTTGCATCTTTTCGGCAAGCGAGAGTTGGGCGGACTCGCGGCGGGCGAGCTCTTCCGTCGACCAGCCGCGGGTGCGCGCAACGCGCTCTTGCCGCATTGCAGATGGTGCGTCTACAAACACGACGGCGTCGCACTCGCGGTCGAGGCCCACTTCGAGAAGGAGCGGCGCATCGATGACGAAGGCAACTTTCGACTCAGGCGCCGCTGCAAACTGCGCGCGGCGAAGTGCCTCAATGCGCGGATGCATGATGCGCTCGACCTGCTGACGTGCGTCGGCGGATGCGAAGATGGCACGCGCAAGAAGCGCACGATCGATCGAACCATCCGTCGCGAGCAACGACGAAGCGCCAGTCGGAGGCAGCACCATCGACGTGATTTGCGCGATGACCTCGGGTTCCGCCAACACGCGACGCGCGAGATCGTCGCTGTTGCAAACCTCGCAGCCAAGCGCTGCAAACGCGCGCGCGACTTCGCTCTTACCACTGCCAATACCACCGACGATACCGATGGTGGGGCGAAATGGATATCTGTACGAAGTCATACGCAACAGGATACGAATTCGACGCGTGTATTGCTGTCGTCTATGCCGCGCGCCCGCAAACCGCGACATCCACCTTCGTCAAACAAAAGCTCGTCAGTCAAGGAGCAGTTCTTCGAGCACGCGTTCGATGCGACGCCTGCGAAGTCGAAGAAATGCGCGTGCCGCGTCTTCCATGCGTGCCGAGGCTTCAAGCCGCGCGAGACGCAGCGCATCGTCGATCGAAGCGACCAAAGCGCTTCCACCAAGTTGGCTGCGAACGCGGGCCATTTCAACATCAAGGAGCGCCCAATCGCGATCTTCGCCGAGTGCCGAAACAAGCCGCTTCGAGCGTGTGCGGAGTCGCGCGACTTCACTCGGCACTGTGTCACCAAACGGCTGCAGCGCCAAAGCGAGAAACGACGCGAGCTTTCGGCTGTCATGCAGGCGGACAAGGTCGTTCGCCGCGAGCGCGTCACGCAACGTTGCTGCCGCGTGGCGGTGGGTTTCAAGCAGGCGATCCAACGCTTGCCGCGCGACAAAGGGTGCCTCTTCTGCGTTGCGCATGGCTTCACGCATCGAACGCAACGCGCGATGCGCGCGCGTGAGTGAGCCCTGCGCCCACACGTCGTCTTCCGCACGATCACTTTCCGCGAAGATCAGCGTCGCCAGCAACACCGTACGCACCACGCGTCGCGGCTCGCCATCCGCGAATCGATCCGCAAGCCGCTGAATCGAGCGAACAAGCGCGTCACGATCGCGCAGCGGCCCGAGCAGTTGGTTTGCTTTCGCGGCGAATTCAATCGCACCATCTGCACTCGACGCATGCACATGACGACCATCTGGTCGACAGAGCGCGGACAACGCGCGAACATCTTTGAGCGCTCGGCGTGTTGCGCGCACTGCCTCACGTCGACGCGTCGCATCTTCCGCACGAGAGATCGCAACCAATGCGTCGTTGCCTGCAGCGCGCAGCGCGGCGCGAAGTATTTCGCCCGGCAATCGTCCCGCGTGCGCAGGCTCGACCACGTGCGCAGGCTCGACCACGTGCGCAGGCTCGACCACGCGCGCAGGCTCGACCTCGCGCGTGGTGCTCTTCATGTCGGTTCGATCTTCCTCACGCATGTGTGGCGACTGTATCCGCCGCGTGCACGAAACCCACGATTCACGCGCAAATCTGCACTTATCTGCTACCTTCTCGGCCCCAAGGAGCGCGAAAGCACCGAAGCATCGCTCGGCGCTTCAGCAACAGCGAGAGCCACCATGTCGACCGAGAAGAACGCCCCCAAGCAAACCGCCCCTGCCGCCCAAACCGCGATCACGCCAACGCGTGCGCAGGATTACCCCGAGTGGTACCAACAGGTGGTTCGCGCGGCTGATCTTGCGGAGACAAGCGACGTGCGCGGCTGCATGGTGATCAAGCCGTGGGGCTACGCGCTGTGGGAGAACATCCAGCGCTCGCTCGACAAGATGTTCAAAGACACGGGGCATAAGAACGCGTATTTCCCGCTGTTTATCCCGCTTTCGTACTTTGAGAAGGAAGCGGAACACGTCGAAGGTTTCGCGAAGGAGTGCGCGGTTGTGACGCACCACCGCTTGAAGCCCGGCGTGAAAGCCGATGGCAAGCAGGGACTTGTTCCTGACGGTGAATTGCAGGAGCCGCTCGTGGTGCGCCCGACGTCAGAGACGATCATCGGCGCGAGTTTCGCGAAGTGGGTGCAGAGTTACCGCGATCTTCCGCTTCTCATCAATCAGTGGGCGAACGTGGTGCGTTGGGAAATGCGCACGCGACTCTTCCTGCGCACGGCGGAGTTTCTGTGGCAGGAAGGCCACACCGCGCACGCGACGAGCGAAGAGGCGATGGAAGAAACGCTGAAAATGCTCGAGGTTTACGCGGATTTTGCGGAGAACTGGATGGCGATGCCCGTTGTGAAGGGCGAGAAGACAGAAGGCGAACGATTCCCTGGCGCCGTCAATACGTATTGCATCGAAGCGATGATGCAAGACCGCAAAGCGCTTCAAGCGGGTACGTCGCACTTCCTCGGGCAGAACTTCGCGCACGCAAGTGAAATCAAATTCAGCGACGCGGATGGCAAGGTTTCGTACGCATGGACAACGTCGTGGGGCGTGTCGACGCGTCTCATCGGCGGCATGATCATGACCCACGCAGATGACGACGGCATGGTGCTTCCGCCGCGCTTGGCGCCGTCGCACATCGTGATCATTCCCGTGACGCACAAGCCGGAAACGGCGCAAGCGGTGCTCGATTACTGCAACAAGCTCGCTGCAGATTTGCGCAAGATTCCATACTTCGGCCGCACCGTCGAAGTTGAAGTCGACAATCGCGACATCCGCGGTGGCGACAAGACGTGGCAGTGGATCAAGAAGGGCATTCCTGTGCGCGTTGAAGTTGGTCCGCGCGACATGGAACAAGATTCGGTCTTCATGGCGCGTCGCGATCGCGGCCACAAGGAGAAGACGAGTGTGAAGCGCGACGAGTTTGTCGCGACGATTTACTCGGTGCTCGAAGACATCCAAGGCACGCTGTTCGCGCGCGCGAAGGCGCATCGTGAGCAGAACACGCAGCGCATTGATTCACGCGCGGAGTTCGAAGCGTTCTTTGGTGCACGCAACGAGGCCGAGGCGAATGAGTCCGGTGGCGGTGCGGTCAAGGGCGGCTTCGCACTGGTGCACTACGCCCCGGATCGAAAGGTCGAAGAGGAACTCAAGGCGAAGTTCGCCGTGACGTGCCGATGCATTCCGCTCGAAGGCGCGGATGAACCGGGAACATGCATCTTCACGGGCAAGCCAACGACGCGCCGCGCGATCTTTTCGAAGGCGTACTGAATTGGGGCGCTCGCAACCTGCTTCGCAACTTGCTCGCTCTGGCCAGCCTCGCTGCGAATGAATCGCAGCGGGCTGAGATGCGTCGCGTGTTTGAGCGCTCGCAACCTGCTTCGCAACTTGCTCGCTCTGGCCAGCCTCGCTGCGAATGAATCGCAGCGGGCTGAGTTGCGTCG
>JAIXVI010000108.1 GCA_027483065.1 Planctomycetaceae bacterium | reverse complement strand
GCGTTTACGCCGACTTCGATCGAAGGCGCGCGGCCGATGAGCGTGACCGGCGAACTCGCGAACGCAATGCCCGCGGAGTGGTTCGAGATCGCAGCAAGGGCGAGGTAGGGGGCGGTGGTACGCGTTCGTGTTTTGTTCGGTTTTTGCGCGAAAATTCTGCCATTCCGAAATGAGGGTGTCTCTGGGCGGGTATAACGCCCTCTCGCACTCGCCATTCGTGGCGCCACGACATACTGAAGGGAAAGGAAGACCAACCGCAACAGGTTGTGTGTGCATGAAGGAACAGCGTTCCATCTACCTCGATCACAACGCGACCTCACTCCCGTCGGAGGAGGTTGTGGCTGCACTTCGACGAGCCATCGAAGAGGGGCTAGGTAACCCCTCCAGTTCCCACTTCGTGGGGCGTCGCGCGCGGGCTGTCGTTGCGAATTCAAGAGAGGCAGTCGCTTCACTCGCGGGATGCGACCCTGACCGACTCGTGTTCACGAGTGGTGCGACGGAGAGCTGCAATCGTGTTCTCGAACGAGCGACGAGACCCGGTCGGCCGCTACCAACACTTGTCGTTTCGTCGATTGAGCACGCGGCAGTTCTCGCGCCATTTGAACTCGCAAGTCGTCTTGGAAGACGAGCGTTCCAGGTAGGCGTCGACGCAGACGGGATGCTCGATCTTGCATCACTCGCAGATGTCATCTCAGACGGCAACACGTTGGTGAGTGTGCAGTGGGTCAACAATGAGATTGGCGTCATCCAGCCGGTCGAGCATATTGCACGTCTGTGTCGAGACCACGGCGCTCTGCTTCATATCGATGCATCTCAGGCGCTCGGCAAAGTTCCGATGGAACTGGATTCGCTCGGTGCGGATCTCGGTGTGGACTTCGTCTCGATGTCTGGGCACAAGATCGGCGCGCCTGCAGGTGTCGGCGCGCTCTATGTTCGCGATCGTCGCACTGTGGCTGCGTTGCAAGTGGGTGGCGAGCAAGAGTATTCGCGTCGTGCAGGCACGGAGAATCTGCTTGGAATCTGCGGGTTCGGCGCGGCGGCACTTGAGCGAAAGCGCACGATGCCAGACGTGACGGCCCGTTGGTCGCAGCTGCAACGGTTGTTGGAGAGTTCTCTTCCCGAATCCTGCCGAATCAACGGTCGCAGTGCCGCTCGTGTTGCGAACACCGTTTCTGCGGTGTTCCCGGGTGTTGATGCTTCTGTGCTACTTGCGCGGCTTGATGCTCGAGGGGTCTACGCATCCCAAGGATCGGCATGCCACAGTGCGCGACCGGAACCCTCGCACGTGCTCCGCGCGATTGGGTTGAGCGAGGCGGACGCATACTCGACGATTCGATTCAGTTTTGGTCCGGCAACGAGCGCTGCAGAGATCGAATCAGCGGTCGCAATTCTCAAGTCTGAGCTTCAGCACTTCGCCCCCCGCGACATTGCGGCCGTGGCGTAGCAGGAGGTTGCATGCAGTTTGGAGGCCATGAGACGTTTCCGCTTCGCGAAGGCTGGCTACATAAGGGCCTTGCGCTTGTGCGTGAAAATCCGCGCGCCTTTGAGGCAGAGTTCGTCGCTGACCAACTCGGTGTCGGACGAAACATGGCAAAGTCGATTCGACATTGGATGCTCGCGTGCGGCCTCGTCGTCTCGGATGTCTTTGATCTCAAAGTTACGCCGTTGGGAAAGGGAGTCTGGGCGAACGATCCGTACTTTCTTTCGCAGACGACATGGTGGCTCATGCATGCAGAGATGGTCACCAACAGAGAACATGGATACTCGTGGTGGTGGTTCTTCAACCAATTTCATGCTGAACGCTTCGAGAAGCCCACGTGTGTTGAGTCGCTGCGTCGGCATCTGGCGTTTGTGAAGTCACGCGTACCGAAGGACGAAACGCTGTTGCGAGACGTCGGGTGCTTGCTTGCGTGCTATTCGCGACCAATACCCGCTCTGCGAGAAGATCCGGAGGACGCCCGTCACTCCCCGCTGATCGAATTGAACTTGATCGATCATCACCGCGAGACTGGCCAGTATCGAGTTCATCGCGGTGCGAAGTCTGTTTCGCAGGCCGTGCTTGCGTACACCATCGGTCGAGCGTTTGAGAGCCGTGGTGAGGAAGTTCCCGAGAGCATTCTGCTGCACGATCTTGCGCGGCTCGAGTCGGGGCCAGCGCGCTCGTTGTGTCTTTCACCAGAAGCGCTCTATCAAACGATTGAGGCGGCAGCAGGTGATGAGCGCAAGCCGCTCGTCGAGATCGGCGGCATGGCCGGGCAACGCGTGGTGAAGATGCGGCTGCGCTCGTGCGCTGAGATCGCGAAGATCGCACTCGCGGAGAGTAAGGAGGAGACGCATGTCGCCTAAATCGAAAGCGACGTCCACAACTGTCCGAAAGAGCCGCGCCCTCGAAAAGGGAGGCCTATCGGTCGAAACGCTCCTCCGATCGATCAACGTCGTGTTCGACGTTGCCGAGCCTTCGCGGGTCGCGCACTTCCGGCCCACCGGAAAGAGCGTTTCGCTGCTTCGCGCGATGCTCGGCCTCCAGGGAGAAGCCGCGTTCGTCGTTGTTGCACCGTACGGATCAGCGAAGTCGCTTGCGAGTACTTACTGCGCGCAGGTCGTGGAGAATCGAGACGTTGCGCGCGAGGCGATTCGAATCGTCGCGAAGCGCATCGAATCGATCGCTCCGGATCTTGCAGCCACTATCTCTACACGCACGCGAAAGGATTCCGCGGGCCTCGTCGTCGCCTTGAACGGGCCAACCGCGAACATCGGCGAGTCACTGCGGGCTGCGTTGCTGGAGTCGTTGCGGCGAACCGGGCGAAAGTCTCTCGCGAAGCGAATCGAGAACGTTCGCTGGGGATCGGTCGAGGACTTTCTCGAGTTTGTAGTAACACTGGGCAGTGGTGCAAAGGACTCCGCCGATCGATTGTTGCTCGTTTGGGACGAGTTTGGCCGTCACCTTGAGTCACTGGTGGCCGGAGGACGCGCGAGCGAGTTGAATGACCTGCAGACGCTCGCAGAATTCGCATCGCGACATTCATCACCGCGCATGACGATTGCGCTCCTCATGCATCAACCGTTGGTGCAATACGCAGGTAGTGCGCCACAGGGTGTTCGAAATGAGTGGTCGAAGATTGCAGGTCGGTTCGAGACGGTTGAGTTCGTTGACGACAGCCGCGAGACCTATCGCTTGCTTTCAGAGGCCATGCAGGCTCGAAGTGGTGGCGACTCTAGCGCCAAGGTCAGTACAGCGTCGCGAACCGTTGCAGCGGAGGCGAAGCGACTTGGTCTCTTCACCGATTTGCCAAAGGGCACGCTCGAAGAGCTTGTGCAGGCCGCGGCGCCGATGCATGCGACCGCGCTCTGGCTCTTGCCAAGAACGTCCGCGCGCGTCGCGCAGAACGAGCGCACACTCTTCACGTTCCTTGGTTCGATTGATGTGAATGCCACTGTTGGACTGGCGGAGATTTACGACTACTTCGCGCCGGTGATGCGCGGCGATATGGCAACAGGCGGCAGCTACCGGCAGTATCTCGAAGCCGAGAGCGCCGTCGCCAAGTGCGCCGACATCGAGTTCGGTGCGCATGCGGTCAAGTGCGCGTGTTTGTTGGGGCTCGGGCTCTCAGGTGCGCGCGCGCGTGCGAGTCGTGAACTCGTCGAGTTTGCACTCTCAGCGTACTGCGGCCTCCTGAAGGCCAACTCAGTCGTCTCCGAACTCGTCAAGCGCAAGATTCTTCTCCATCGCAAGCATTCGAACGAACTCTCGGTCTGGCACGGAACTGATGCGGATCTTCGCGGACGGCTCGAAGCCGAAATGGCGCGCCGCGGCGAACCTCTCGATGTCGTCGTGGCACTGAACGCGGAACTGCCGGCCCCGATTTGGAAGCCGATTCGTTACAACGACGACTACAAGATTTCGCGGTTCTATCGGTCCGAGTATCGCAGGGTCGCAGACTTCGCTGCTCGCGCTGAGTTTGTTCGCGCATCCGACGCCCCATTTGCCGATGGGCATGTCATCTATCTGATTCCCGAATCGGAAGCGGAATGTGAACGCGCCCGTGAAGTCGCTGTTTCACTCACGAAACAGGAGCGCAGCCTCGCGGTTTGTGTTCCTGTCAAGCCGCTCCGACTCTCGTCACCTCTCGGTGAGATTGACGCGATTCATGCACTCCAGCGCGACAAGGATCTCATCGAATCCGATCCGCTCGTCACGAGTGAGCTCCAGCAGATGCTCGAAGACTCCCGGGCTCATATCCAGCGCACGATGGACGGCGTCTTGATTCCCGAGGGTAAGTCCACGATTTGGTTTGCTGACGGAAAGCAGCGTGCGCTCCATGGCGCCGCGGCGCTTCGCGAGCTTCTTTCGCAGCAGATGGAGAAGCGTTTCCCGAAGGCGCCGCGCATCGCGAACGAACTCATCGTTCGCAAGAAGCCAAGTGCGGTCGTGGTGAACGCGCGCAAGAAACTCGTGCTTGCCGTTCTTGAACGCTCAGGAAAGGAATCACTGGGCATTGAAGGAAAAAGCGCGGATCACTCTATGTTCCGCTGCCTGTTCCTCAACAGCGGGCTCTACCGATCTCAAGGTGAAGAGGCTTGGCGCTATGCCGCGCCTGACGAGCTTGAAGACGCGGGATTGCGTGAGGTTTGGCGCGAGTTTAGAGACTTCGTTGCGACGCCGTCGCCAGAACCGAAACCGCTCGGTCGCTTCTTCACGACGCTTCAAGCGCCACCGTATGGTGTGCGCGACGGTCTTATCCCGATCCTCTTTGCAGCAGCGCTCAAAGCGTTCCCGGCACCCGTGACGCTCAGCAAGCGTGGGGAGTACGTAAGCGACATCCTTCCATCAACGGTCGAGGATCTCTGTAAGAACCCTGAAGAGTATCGCTTCACGGTGCTTGACCTTGGTGTGAAGGAATGCACCTACCTCCAAAGTGTGCATCAACTTTTCTCAGGTACCGAGGGCACTTCGCCTGCGGATGGCGACCTTGTTCGTCTTGCCTTCGAATCGGTCGGTGCATGGAAACGCCAACTATCGCCGGCATCGCAGAAGACGTACCGCATTTCGCCTGCCACGAAGCGACTTCGTGATGCCGTCAATCAGCCCGGTGACGCGCTGGTGCTGCTCTTGAGTGCGATGCCGCGCGCGGTCGGTCAGTCAACGGATCTCGAGAAAGCAGTCGAGGCAATTCGCTCAGCGAAAGCCGAGTTGGAGGAAGTCCCCAAGCGATTTGAGTTGGCCGCAGCGGAAGCGATCAGGCGCTCGCTCGGCGTCGCTGAAGTTGCGGATCGCGGTCTCCGAAGCATCTGTGATCTTTGGCTCGCTGCCATCCCAAACTCCATTCGCGATCGTCTCAAGGCGAACCGTGATGATCCGCGACCGGGTGCACTCATCGAGCGCATGGCGATCCGATACGAGACGGACGATCAGTTGCTGCAATCGTTGTGCTCACTCGTGTCCGACACGCGGCCCGCGAGATGGGAAGACACGACGCCTGCAGTCTTCGCGCGGACCTTCGACGACACGGTGCGTCGCATCGAAGCGGCGGCGGTCGAAGCTGCGGTTGAGACGAAACTCTCCGCTGACGAGAAACTGTCAATGGCGCGACTTGGACAGGCGCGTTTGCGTGCAGTGCTCGGTATGCTTTCCGACGTTGTCGGGAACGACGAGGCGTCTCGCCTCGCCCAGCAGACGATTCAAGAACTCGGGAAACGAGCGCGCGCATGACACCAACGCATGCAACGATGAAGGAAGCTCTAGCCACGATCGGTGATGGCAAGACGCGACACATCGTCGCGGTTTCCGGTGGCAAGGATTCGGCAGCGCTCGCCGTGTACATGAAGCAGCGCTATCCAGAACTCCCGGTCGAGTATGTCTTCTGCGATACCGAGTGCGAACTTCCCGAGACATACGAGTACATCGAGAAGATGGAAGACCTTCTCGGGAAGCGGATCGTTCGACTGACAGCGATCTATGCGAATCAGGCAGCGAAGAAGGATCGCAATCCGTTCGAGTTCTGGTTGAACGAACAGTACGGGGGCTTTCTTCCAAATCCGCGCAGCCGCTGGTGCACACGTGTTTTGAAGATCGAGCCGTACGAGCGCTATATCGGCGATAGCCAAGCGTTCAGTTACATCGGTATTCGTGCCGACGAGGATCGCGATGGCTACATCGCGAAGAAGCCTCCGAAGATCTCGGATCGGCCCAACATCATTCCCGTCTATCCATTCAAGGAAGATGGACTTGGCATCCTCGAGATCCGCCGCGTGCTCGAAGAGTCGGGCCTTGGACTCCCAACCTACT
>JAIXVI010000278.1 GCA_027483065.1 Planctomycetaceae bacterium | reverse complement strand
GCGAACTTCCGTGGGCGGAGATTCCAAGCGACGAAACCGCGGCGGTACTCCAAGAGTGGCTCAACGAATTTGAGCGCGTCCAGTGGATGCTGCGTCTGAGCCCGCGCCTTCGGCAGAAGTATGAGGATTGAATCGCTGCTAGGACGCTTGTCGCAGCTGTACCCGCGACACGCACGCGGTGTCGATCGATCAGTCGACGCGAGCAGCCCGCATCCCGCCACTACATCAAAGAAAGAAGCATCGCGAGGTCGCGCCCTCCGGTCGTGCCGTCTCCGTCGAGGTCGGTCACGCCCGGGTCTCCCCAGCTCTTCAGCAGGATGCCGAGATCGTCGCCATCCACGACGCCGTCGTTGTTGAAGTCGGCGTCGGTCTCGGATGCGTCGTCGGTACCGTCGCCGTCGTCATCGGGATCGATGCAGTCCGCGAGTCCATCGCGATCGAGGTCCGCGTCGTCCAGGCCATCGCCGTCGCAATCCCGCTTGCCAAGCGCGGTGATGCGGATCTCGTTCGCTGCGAGATCCGCGGTGGCGGAAGCCGCGGCGAACTGGGCCAGCGAGCCGAAGCCGAGCGTGGCATTGCCAACTTCCCCGACGAAGGCGAAGGGAGCCCATTCGTCTCCGCCGACGCGGCGGTAGAGATGGGTTCCGGGCTCGCCGGCGGCTGAAACGACGTCGCCGAAGTGCGAGAGCGCGAAGTACTGCGAGCGCGCCGCGAATCCGTCGTTCGAGGTGAGCAGCGGCTGTGGCAACTCGGCGAGCGGCTCGCCCGCCGCACCGTCGGCGTCGATCTCGATGAGCGAGAGTCGCGCAATCGGCAGCGCAAACTCGAATCGGACGGGAGTGGTGAGGAGTCGGTTCCGCATGCGTATGCCGTCGAACTGCGTGATGCTGGCGTTCACGGGGGGTTGCGCAATGGCGTCGACCCTCCACATCGCCTCGGTGCCGGAACCAACGAGTCGATAGAACACCCGTCCCTCCGTGAGCGAAGGGAACTCGCCGAACTTCGTTCCGATGGTGAGTTCGCCACCTTCCGCGCGCATGCTGCTTCCGAAGTAGAGTCCGAAGGCTCCCGCGGGTGGCAGTATGGTCTGGTGGAGGGTCCACTTCGCGGCGTCCGGCGACCGGCGGTAGACGAAGACCTTGCTGCTCTCGGTGACGAAGATGTCGGTTCCGATGTGAGGCGTGGAGATCGCCGCGATCCTCTTTCCAAAGGCGAGCGACGACGTTGGATCGCCCTCGGGCGAAATCCGATCGAACACCGAGAAGGAAGCTTCTCCGGGGGCGCGACGCCAGACGACGACCGGCATGGCAACTGGATTCTGGACCTGAAGTGCGTCCGAACCCGCCATCAGGAACTCCTCGCCGGATGGGCCGATGCATGCGGCGACCGACGCGCCGAGCAACGCACGGGTGGGACTCTGCGCGTCGGTGAGGAGGCTCGTCTTCGACCAGGGGGCGCCGCTCTTCCCACCATGCTCTTCGACGATGGCGATGCCACCTTGCAGGTCGACCTCTCGTTCGGAGAGCGGCGCTCCCACGGCGACCACTCCCGGAAGCACGGCGATCGCGGTCTGATCGCCGATCGACGGAATGTTCGCGCCGTCGAAGTCCGTCCGCGGCCATCGAACGACGTGCGTATCTCCCATCGCGTCGTCCCAGCAGTCGTCTGCGGAATCGCCATCCGAATCACCCTGACCTCCCGCACATCCGCAGTACCCGGGGCGCGTCAGGTTCGGGTTGTCCGGGCACAGGTCGTCGCCCGTCGGGGAGATAGCGAAATCGGAGATCGCGGAGCGGATCGTCGTTTCCCCCGGCCGCATCCACTGGATTTCCGCGAGGAAGAGTGCGGTGGATCCGAAATCCGAACCGCCGAGCGTGGTCACGAATCGACCGCAGAGGATGCGCTGCGCCGCGCCCGCTGTGACGACTCCCGTCGGGTAGTGGCCCGCGGAGACGCCGGGTGTCGCGAAGGGTGGCTGCGCGACTGCGAAGCCAAGGTCCACGGGCCATGCGCCGTTCGGCCCGATCGGCATCGCGCTCTGGCCGGGACCGCTGCCCGCGGCGAGGAACGAATCGATCTGCGCGGATGCTGGTGCCTGGTTTGGCGACCACGAGCCAAGCTCGGTCGAGTAGGTGAGTTTCGACTCGAAGTCGCGATGGACGAACTGCACCGATCCGTTGAGGAGCGAGATCGATTGGATGCCGGTGAAGCGATCGGCGGAACTGGTGAACCGGGCGAAGAGATTCGACACGACGACCGGCGTGCCGCCGGCCGAGGCGCGCGAGGACTCCACCTCGAAGCGGAGGAAGTCCGCACTTGCGCTTTCGGCACCCGAGAGAAAGTGGAATCCGAGTAGGACGATCGCGAGGGGAGTGGCCTTGTGCATCGTGTTCCTTCGAAGGGGATGTCGCCGATCGGTGCCTTCGCCTCGAAGATCGTGGGATCAAAAGCGAAGCGGGCAGGCTCGGGCGCCGACTATCGCCGAGCTCCGACGAAGATACGCATATTCGTCGCGATGACGAGGATCAAAGTGAAGAATTTGCGGGGTCGATCACAACGGTCGAGGGTGGGCTGCGGACAACGCGCGGGACGCACCGAGCACTGCTCTGACAAGGTGTTGCGAACCCGGATTCGCTGAGACGACTCAGCCCTTTGCTCAGCGCAGTATCGTTGTGGAGGTGGTCGATTGTGCCGTCGACTTGTGCGATGAGGTCGCGTGAGGGCAGTCACGAGTCGATTCGACGAGCCGACGAAGCATGTCGAACGCTGCCAACGGCGTCATCGTGTTCAAGTCGACGCGGCGAAGTTCATCGACCACCGGATGCTCGGTAAACCCGCCAAAAAGCGCGAGTTGTGTCTCGAGTGGCGGCGCGGTCGGCGGTTCTGCGATACCGCGCAGCGATGTACGTCTCGTCGATGAAAGGGCTGTGGGCTTGCGGGAGGCGGCTGCGATTTCGCCAACGCGTTCGACTGTGCCGCCGTCCTCGTTGAGATCTGCGCTTGGCCCGCCTGCGACGAGTTCTTGCGCCACTTCAACGCGGCCAAGGAGCTCGAGCACTTCTTTCGCGCGCGCGATCGTCGTAGGTGGAAGTCCCGCAAGCCGCGCAACGTGAATACCGTAACTGCGATCGGTACGGCCTGGCACGATGCGGTGCAGGAAGACGACCTCGTCGTTCCACTCGCGCACCGAAACGTGGAGGTTCGTCACTTCAGGAAGGGATTCGGCGAGTTGCGTGAGTTCGTGATAGTGCGTTGCGAAGAGCGTGCATGAACGGCGAGACGCGAGGGTTTCCGCGATGGCCCATGCGAGCGAAAGTCCATCGAGCGTACTTGTGCCGCGACCGATTTCATCGAGTACAACGAGACTTCGCTCGGTTGCGTGATGGAGAATGTTCGCGGTTTCGGTCATCTCGACCATGAAGGTCGATTGCCCTGAGTGAATCTCGTCGGCGCTTCCGATGCGCGTGAGAATCGCGTCAAGTACGCCGATCTCAGCGCGCGCGGCGGGCACGAAGGAACCCACGTGTGCCAGCAGCGCAATGAGCGCAACTTGTCGAATGTAGGTGCTCTTGCCGGCCATGTTCGGGCCGGTGATGAGCGCGAGTGTCGGGTGCGTCGCGGTCGCGTCGGAAGAACTCGCCGAGGCCTGCGTGTCACGCGGGTCTGCACAGCCGAGATGCGTGTCGTTCGGAACGAAGGTCGACGCGAGCGTGCGATCGAGTACGGGATGGCGGCCGCCCTCGATGCGAATGTGCGAGGTTTCCGCGACGGTCGGGCGCGACCAGTTTTGTCGACGAGCAACGCGCGCGAGACACGCGAGGGCATCGAGTTCCGCTGCGCGTTCGCCGAATGCGACGATGTCCGCGAGTTCACGCGCAACGGTTGCCAGAAGCTGCGACCAAAGTTCTTTCTCGCGATCGACGGCGCGCGCATCCGCGCGCAGCACTTTCTCTTCGAACTCTTTCAGTTCCGGCGTGATGTACCGTTCGGCGTTGCGTAGCGTTTGCTTGCGCGAGAATGTGCTTGGGGCTTTCGCGCTGTTCGCCGCGGAAAGCTCGATGTAATAGCCAAAGACCGAGTTGTATCCAACCTTCAGCGAAGGAATGCCGCTCGAGGTGACGAGCTCTTCCTGATACTTCGCAAGCCATGAACTCGCATCTCGCTGGAGAAGCCGCGTCTCATCGAGTTCAAGGTCGTATCCATCGGCGAATACGCCGCCTTCGCGGAGGTGTGTTGGCGCGTCTGTTTTGATCGCGCGCGTGAGCACTTCAGCAAGTGGTGTGAGCACGGGCGCGACGCGCGCGAATTCGGCGGAATCAGCGGCAAATGCAGGCTGCGTTGCCAGTGTGTCGCGAATCGCAGGAAGTGCGCCAAGTGAACGCGCGAGCGCGAGAAAGTCGCGCGGTGTTGCGCGGCCGAGAGCAGCGCGACCCGCGATGCGCGCGACATCTTGGAGCGCGCCAAGTTGTTCGCGCAGTGCGTCGGAAAGCCGTTCGTCGCGGACGAGCGCTGCGACGCGATCGAGTCGCGCGTCGATCATGGCTTTCGACGCGAGCGGATAGCACAGCCAATCGCGCACGAGGCGCCGACCCATCGGAGTTTGCGCTTCGTCAAAGATCGACAAGAGACTGCCCTCGGTCGCGCCCGTGCGAAGCGTGCGTTCGATTTCGAGAGCGCGCAACGTGGTCGCGTCGATCGCGAGAAACTGCCCGCGAGCGACGCGTTTTGGCGGCGCCAAGTGAGGAATTCGGCCGTCGGCGCGATCGGTCGCTTGAGTTTCGAGCGCGTAGCGAAGAATCGCGCCGGCCGCCGAAAGTGCCGGATCCGTTTTCACGAATCCGAATCCCTCAAGCGACTTCACTTTGAACTGTGAAACAAGTGCTTCGTACGCGTCTTCGGCGCGGAAGTACCACCCGGGACGTGCCGTCACTGGAAGTCCGCGCGCGGCGAGTCTCGCGAACTCTGGATGCACCGAGCCGTCGCGCTCTTCGGCATGCACAAGTTCGCTCGGCGCAAGGCGCGCGAGTTCGTCGGCAAGGAGCGCGATCGGGCACGAGGTGACCGTGAACGTGCCAGTGGAAACCTCAATCGCGGCGATGGAAGCTTCGGCTCCGTCGATCGAAACGGCGACCACGCGATTTGCGGCGCTCGCATCGAGCAGTGTTTCGTCGACAAGTGTGCCCGGGGTGAGAACACGTGTGACCGCGCGCTCAACGATGCCTTTCGCGTCTTTGGGATCTTGGGTTTGCTCACACACCGCGACGCGGTGTCCCATCGCAACGAGTCTGCGGATGTAGCCTTCAGCAGCGTGGAAGGGGACGCCCGCCATCGGCAAACCCTTCGAGCGCTCGGTGAGTGTGATCGCGAGCAACTTGTGCGCAAGCACGGCATCGCGATCGAACATCTCGTAGAAGTCACCCATCCGGAAAAAGAGGATGCAGTCTGGGTGCGCCTGTTTGAAGCGCGCGAACTGACGCATCGCGGGGGTCGCGAAATGTGGGTTCCGCGCGGGGTCGGCCCATGAGACGTCCCGTGCCTGTGAGACGTCCCGTGCGTGCGCCGCTGCCATCTCTCCCATGCGATCGCTTGGCGTGCCCGACATCGGCGGTAGGCCAAGGTGGCTTTGGTCGGCGGAGGTCTGGGGCGGCGTGGTGTTCACGGATCGGGAAGTTACGGGAAAACCCGTTGTTTTCGCGCACGACGCGTCACTGTTTCTTTGTTCTGCGGCGCGATAGACGTCGAGACTCCGAAGCATTTGCACGGATGACGGGCATTGCTATACTTTCCACCCTCCCATGGGGTGGTAGCTCAATTGGGAGAGCGCCTCGGTCGCATCGAGGAGGTTGTGAGTTCGATCCTCATCCACTCCACTCTGGTCAGAAGGCCTGCCAATCGGCGGGCCTTCTTCATTTTGCGGCTTGTTGAGTGCCGTTCAAGGCTCCGCGCAAACCGCCGATCGCAGAAGCGACGCGGGTTCTCTATCCTTTGCGCCCCATGTCCACCGTTGCATTGCTCGCGGACTCGCTTTCGATCTCGCCTTCGACGCAGTTGGTCTTGTACTGCGCTGCCGTGGGCCTCGTTTCACTCGCTGGTGGTGCTGTTGCCGCGCAATTGAAGCTCGGTCATCGGCGCTTACAGTTTGCCTTGAGTTTCGTCGCGGGCACCATGCTTGCGGTGGGGCTTCTTCACCTGCTTCCGCATGCGGTCATCCTCGCCATCGAGTCGGGTGCAAGCGGGCCTGAGGGCCTCTCTCACGGAGCATTGCACGGATCGCTTGATGGCGTGTCGCTCGCGGTTGTGCTCGGTTTCGTCGTGATGTTCCTGTTGGAGCGGTTCTTTCACTTTCACCAACACGAGACGCCAGAAGAGGCGGGGCACCACGACTGCTGTGACGACGGTTGCGACAGTCATCAATCACAGCAAGGCGATGCGCATGCGTCGAAAGGCAAGCCGCACCGTCCCGGTCATTCGCATGGTCATTCGCACGGGCATGGCTCGAGTGCTGGAAAGCGGCAGGGACACGCAGTTTCTCAACTCGGTTGGATCGGCGCGACCATCGGGCTCACGTTTCACAGCGTGCTTGAAGGTGTCGCGCTCGCGGCCGCGGTCCTTGCGGGTGCTACGCACGGCGCGGGTGGTGCGCTCGCGGGGCTGTCGACGTTCGTCGTGATTCTGCTTCACAAGCCGTTCGACAGCCTCACCGTCGCGATGCTGGTGCGCGCATCTGGTCGCCCCGTGATCTTCGCGCACATTGTGAATTTCCTCTTTGCGTTGGTGGTTCCCGTCGGCGCTGCAGCGCTCTGGTTTGGCGTTTCGCAAGATGGAGCATCGATTTTGCCGCTCGCGCTTGCATTCAGCGCCGGAACGTTCCTTTGCATCGCGACGAGTGATTTGTTGCCGGAATTGCAGTTCCACCGCCACGACCGCGTCGGGCTCTCTGTGTCGCTCTTGCTTGGCATCGCGCTTGCGACTGGAATTGCGCGCCTTGAGTCGAGTGTCGCGCAATCGCATGACCATTCACACGATCACTCACACGATCACTCACAAGATCACTCACATGATCACTCACACGACGAGCCATCAACGCCGATGCCAGCGAGCGATGCGCACGATCACTCCGATCCAAATCACAAGCATTGATCGATGGCGCTGACCAGCGCGAAGATCTACCGAGAGGCAACCGCATGAAAGTCAAAGCTGAAGTCGTCATCGCTGAGTTGAATCGCCTGCGGTCCGATGTCGACAAAGACATGACGGATCCGGAGTATTTCGCGTTGCATCACGCGCTTTGCTTCATCTCGTACAAGATGGGCGAGTTCCAGAAGTATCTCGATGAAGTCGTGAAGGATGGCGAGCATCCGTAACTGCACGCGGAGAGCTCGTTTCGCGTGCATCACGCACGTACAAGCACAACGACATCGTCGTACGCGCCCTTGATGCGCGCGGTTTGAACAACGCGCAAACCACATGCGTGCAGCTGTCGCTCGAGTTCCTCGGGGCGGTACTCGTCGAGGTGGTACACGGGATCGTTGCGATGACCGTAGCGCCATGCTGGCGTTGCGATCAGGATCGCGCCTCCGGGCACGACGACGCGGCGAATCTCTGCGAGCGCACGTACCGGATTTCGAAGATGCTCGATGACGTCGAGAAGAAGTGCGCCGCGCGCCGAATGCGCCGGAAAGGGCAGTTTTTCCGCGGAACCATGCATGCACGTCACGAGATCCGCGAGGCCTTCAGCGGCCATCCGTGCGTCGGCGATCGCGATCGCTTCGGACTCTGGTTCCACCGCAGCAACGCGGAGTTGGTGGCGCGCGAGTAAGCCCGCGAAAAGCCCGTCGCCCGCGCCGACATCAAGCAGAGGGAGATCGAGTGTGTCGCGTTCGTGCGAGAGATTCGCGCGCAGAAATGAGATGAGTGTGTCAGCCCGTCGTCGGTACGCGTCGTGGGAGTTGTAGAGATCCCAGTGATAGGCGCCACGCGCTTCGTATTTACCGAACCCGACAGAAGCGCCCCAGATCGGTGCATTCCATCGAAGGCGCGCGAGATCAATCGATGTCGCGACGCTTTCGAGGTCGCACGCTTCGCCGTCGAAACCGAGTTGATTTCGAAAGTGTGCAGCAGCGATCGACGAGCGAAAGCCGTCGCGATCGAACGATTCCTCGGCGTTCGTCGGCTCTTCGAGCGTTGCTGATGCAACGGAAATCACGCGGCCGAGGCCGCGTTTGCGCGCCTCAAGTGAAAGTGTGATCAGTGCGAGTGAACCGAACCCGACCATCGGTTCGCAGAGATCCGCGCCATGGACAGCTTGAAACGCATGGCCGCACACAACGGCAACCCCGTGGTCGATCGCGTCGACCTCCACATCGAAGCGCTCTGCGTCGCGCGGTGCACCGCGGCCATTTCGCACGAATCCCTTTGGATGAAGGAGAAACGCTCCATGTGCAGCGACGCTGTCTTGCGCGAGTCGTCGAGCGCCCGCGACGGCGATGTTGTCGTGGCGTTGAAACGCGTCCTCAAGCGCAGGAGCCGTTTCGCGCGCGATGGCCGAGTCGACCGATGTGTGCCAAACGAGTACACGTCGCGAGGGAAGCGACTCAAACTCGAACACACGTGCGATTGCGCTTGGATTCTGACGAGACATGGCGTGAAAATCGGCGGAATCGCTGCGTTTCCTCCACTCTCCGTGGTTCGGTTGTGGCGGTATCCTCCACGTCACGCGCGAAGTGCGCCGCAAGTCGAAAGACGAGCTGAAAGTCGCTTTGAAAGTCTTAGGAATCCGCATGTCCGACCAGAAGCCAGCATCGAACCCGCCAGCCTCCAAAGAAGGTCGCGAAGGGCGCGAGGGCAAAGAGTCCCGTTACAAGGACACCCTCAATCTCCCGAAGACGTCCTTCGCCATGAAGGCGAATCTCATTCAGGCGGAACCTCAGTCGATGAAGCGCTGGGACGAGTCGCACCTGTTTGGTCGTTTGCAGGTCGCGCGCGAGACGGCGGAACCGTTCGTCTTCCACGACGGCCCGCCGTATGCGAATGGCCCAATTCACATGGGCCACATGCTCAACAAAGTACTGAAGGACTTTGTGGTGCGTGGTGCGTTGATGGAGGGTCGCCGTGTGCGCTTTGTGCCCGGTTGGGATACGCACGGACTTCCGATTGAACACAAGGTGATGACCGAACTGCACGAGAAGGGGAAGACGGCAAAGCTCGACACGTTGACCGCGGAACAGCGGCACATGGCGATTCGCCGTGAATGCGCAGCAGCGGCGACGAAGTTCATCGGTCTGCAAGCTGAGCAAATGAAGCGATTGCTGACGCTCGCGGATTACGCCGATCCCTATTACACGCTCATGCCGAACTATGAAGCGAAGACGCTTGAAGTCTTCGCGGATCTTGTCGAGCAGGGCGTTGTCGTGCGTGCGTTGAAGCCAGTGCACTGGTCGATCGCAAACAAGACCGCGCTCGCCGAAGCCGAACTCGAGTACGAAGACCGCGAAGATCTTTCGGTCTATGTCGACTTTGAAGCGGCAGATCGCGCGAAAGTCGCTGCGGCATTCGGCTTGCTCGCAGAAGCGCCAACGACAAGCGATACAAGTACGGACGGCAGCGGTGTTGGAGTTGAGAGCGAAGACGTCGATGATTCGCGCTTCCTCGACGTCACGCCAAGCTTCATGATTTGGACGACCACGCCGTGGACGCTCCCAGCGAATCTCGCGATCGCGGTTCATGAGAAGTACCGCTACGCGCTTGTCGAAATCGACGGAAACACCACGATTTTGGCGAGCGATTTGGTCGCCGCGGTTGCGAAGAAAGCAGGCGCAGAGAAGGTTGTTGTGCGCGCGGAAACCGACGGCGCGAAGCTCGTCGGCCTCGCCTATCGGCATCCGTTCTGCCCGCGCGAGGGCCGCGTCGTGTCGGCCGACTACGTCACGCTTGAAGATGGCACGGGCCTTGTGCACACCGCGCCTGGTCACGGCGCCGACGACTATCGCACCGGCTTGAAAGAAGGGCTCCCCGCGTATTGCCCTGTTCGCGAAGATGGAACGTACGACGACACGGTGCCTGAGTGGCTGCGTGGAAAGTCGATTTGGACGGCGAATGCCGAAGTCGCGGATCGGTTGCGCGCAAGTGGTCACCTTTTCTACGACCACAAGTTCATGCACTCCTATCCGCATGACTGGCGTTCGAAAACCCCAGTGATTTTCCGAGCAACCGAACAGTGGTTCGTCGGCGTCGATGTGCCCGTCAAGCGCGACGGAAAGACGTTGCGCCAGCGCGCGCTCGAAGCGATCACCAACGAAGTTGGTTTCACGCCAGAGTGGGGTCGCAATCGTCTGCGCGGCATGCTTGAATCGCGGCCTGATTGGTGCATTTCACGTCAGCGTTCGTGGGGCTTGCCAATTCCTGCGTTCCGCATGGCGGACGGGAAGACGTTCCTCACGCCGGCAAGCGTGCGCGCTGTGGCGAAGCGATTCGCGGAGAAGGGCAGCGACGCGTGGTTCCAAGAGTCACCTGCAGACTTGCTTTCGCATTACGACGCGAAGTCGGACGCGGCGGCGCCTGCAGGTTTTGACGTTGCAACACTCGTCAAACTGCACGACATCTTTGACGTGTGGTTTGAAGCGGGAAGTTCGTGGAACTCCGTGCTTCGCGCGCGAAACATCGGCTACCCGTCGGAGATGTATCTCGAGGGCAGCGATCAACATCGCGGTTGGTTCCAGTTGTCGTTGCTGCCTGCGCTCGGTGCGACCGGCGTTGCGCCGTTCAAGCGTCTTGTGACGCACGGCTTTATCGTCGACAAAGACGGTCGCAAGATGTCGAAGTCGATCGGAAACACGATCGATGTCGAAGCACTGCTGAAGGAATTCGGCGCGGACGTTTGTCGTTGGTGGGTTGCTGGAACGGATTACGAGAATGACATCCGCGCCGACAGCGAGTTCTTCAAGGTTTCGGGCGAGAGCTACCGCAAGGTGCGCAACACCATTCGCTATCTCCTCTCGAATCTTGATGGATTTGACGCGTCGGAGCGCGATTCGATTCTCGAAGGAATCTCGCACACGAGTCTTGAATCGTGGATGTTGGCGCAAGTCGCATCGACGCAAGAACTGGTACGTGATGCGGTTCGGCGTTGCGCGTTCCGTGAAGCGCAACAAGCGATCTATCACCTCTGCAATGAAACGCTTTCGGCGATTTACTGCGCAGCGACGAAGGATCGTCTCTATTGCGATGCGCGCAGTTCTTCGCGACGTCGTGCGGCGCAAGCTGCGATGCATTTGGCGTGCGATGCGCTTTGCCGCATGCTCGCAGTCTTCTTGCCACATACGGCCGATGAAGCGTTCCGTGCACTTTCTGGCGACAACGCGTGTGTGCATACGGAGCGCTATCACACGCTTGTCTTCACGGCCGATCCACGTTGGAGCGAAGTGCTCGCGCTTCGCGAATTGGTCAAGGGCGAACTCGAGAAGGCCAAGGCGCGCGGCGTTGAGAATCCACTCGACGCGGGCGTGATGCTGCCAACATCGCACCACCATCTCGAAGATTTTGTTGCCGATCTTCCGGACCTCTTCGGGGTCTCTCGCGTTGTGATGGCAAAGGATCAATCGTCGATTGAAGTGGTGGATTTGCGTGGCGAGCCGCGCTGCGAACGCAGTTGGAAGCGCGACGGCACCGTGCGGCAGCGCTCGGACGGCGGCACGCTTTCCGATCGTGACGCAGAGGCACTCGGGATCGCGTAACAACGCAAGTTGTCGAGTGTGATCCGAACGCACAACGGACCTTTCGTTGTGCGTTCGGCCTTTTTGCGGGTGCTGACGCTTCCGAAGAGGACGCTCGTCAAGTAGAGTTCAGGGCGATGGTTCCGAACATCGATTCCCTCGTCGTTTCTTTGCTTGCGGAAGCAGGCCCGAACCTTGGTCGCGCAGCGGGTCGTCTGCATCCGCTGATCGTCCACTTCCCGATCGCGCTCGGGCTCGTTGCCGTCGCCGTCGAATGGTGGCGCAGCCTGAGTCGACGCCAAGGCTTGTCTCCGTTGACGCTGCCTCTGCTCACGATGGCGGCGATTTCCGCGGTGTTCGCAACAGCCTCGGGTTGGATCAACGCGAGTTTTGAGTATGGCAACGACGACTCATCGACCTTGGCGCTCCACCGTTGGATCGGCACGGGTACGTCGGTCGTTCTCGTCGCGCTGACGTGGTGGTGTTGGATTCTGACGGCCGAACTCGCGAAGGGCGGCGCAGCTGCGATCGCGAGCCTCGGGAGTTTCCGTTGGGCTGCGCTTGTTGGTGGTATCGCGGTGAGCGTGACAGGACACCTTGGCGGCGACCTCGTGCACGGCGAGGGTTACCTCACGAAGGTTTTGTTCCCCGCTTCGAGCGATGAGCCATCCGACAGCGACGACAGCGACGACTCGACCGCGTCCGACCAAAGCACCGTCCAGACTGTCGCGTTGACGGCGGACGAGCAGTTCTTCTTGAGCGACGTTCGTCCGATCTTCGAAGCGAACTGCTTTGAATGCCACGGCGCACGCAAGCAAAAGGGCGGCCTTCGTATGGATACGAAGGCGTGGCTCTTCAACGGCGAAGAAGTGGATTGGACGGTTCTTCCTGGAAAGGCCGCGGAGAGCCTCATGGTGCACCGCGTCGAACTCGACCGCGCAGACCCAGACGCGATGCCACCGGAAGGCGACGGGCTTAAGCCTGAAGAGATCGCGAAGATTCGCAAGTGGATCGACGCGGGTGCGCCGTTCCCTGAGACCCCTGTGCAGCCGATCGGTGCGCCGGGTATTTCAAGCGCGGCCACGAACGCAGCGTTGGCGGCGGCGGGAACGGTCGCGATCGCAGGCGGTTCGACCGTAGAGATTTCGCCGGCTGTTCGCGCGAAGGCCGATGCTGCTGCGAAGGCGTTGATTGCCCGCGGTGTACTCGTGCAACCGCTCGCCGCAGAGAGTGCGCTGCTCGATGTGAACGCAAG
Source organism: Planctomycetaceae bacterium (assembly GCA_027483065.1). Taxonomy (GTDB): domain Bacteria; phylum Planctomycetota; class Phycisphaerae; order Phycisphaerales; family SM1A02; genus QWPT01. The sequence goes on along the minus strand of JAIXVI010000278.1, from coordinate 759 downwards.
CCGCGCAGATCCAGTGATCGGCGACGCCGACGCGTCGCTTCTCGCAGACCTCGCGCCGGTTGTTGCGAATCTCAACTTGTCGAAGTCGGCGCTGACGGATGCGGGCCTCGCGACGATTGGCACGATGCCACACCTTGAGCGCCTGCGGCTCGACGGAACGGCGGTGGGTGACGCGGGCCTCGCGGCACTTGGCACGCTCGCGCGGCTCGAGTCGATCAATCTCGTGGGTGCGAAGGTCACGTCCAAGAGTGCCAGTTGGTTCGGCGGTCAGCCGATGCTTCGCCGCGTGTATGTCTGGCAAACCGAACTCGACACGCCTGAAGCGACGAAGGCCATCGCCGATGGTCGCGCATCAGGCCCGAAGTTGGAAGTGATTGGCAAGGACCTTCCGCTTGCGCAGCCAACGACTCCGCCGCAGCCGGAAGAGCCCGCGAAGAACTCGAACGACGCAGCGGCCGCGCCTGCCGGGCAGTGATTGGCGCGCGTGAGGACGGGCGAATGCGTGCAAGGCTGAGTTGCCGTGGTTGGAGCAACCCACCGACGCCGGAGAGAATCTTCAGAAAATTCTTTGACGAGATTTCGCGTCGGTATTTCTGCCAGAAAGTCTGGAACGGTGCGTGCACTTCGGTACGCTTCCGCGCATGCTTCCGTCCACGCCGACTGACTCCAACTTCCGTGACTCACGCCGCGCCTTCATTCGCACGACTGCAGGTATCGCAGCGCTCGCGCCGTTTTCGAACGCATTCGCTTCCGCGATTC
>JAIXVI010000138.1 GCA_027483065.1 Planctomycetaceae bacterium | reverse complement strand
TTTCATGGCGGTGGCGAACCTTCGCGTGAAACCTGGTGCTCGCGCTCATGGCAAGTCACTTGCAAATTGCAAGTGATGCTCTAGTCTGCCTGCATGACACATCCCTCACCAGCTGCATCGCCTGCGAAGGCACCGAATGTCGAATCACGAAACCGCCCAGTAGCCCCGCAGGAAAACGAGCCAAAGCTCGCTGCGCCCGGCGCCGGTGTTCCGCGCATCGAACGCATGGTTGGGTGGCTTCAACTCACGTTGGCGACGCGACGAGGTCCGGCAGCAGCTTCGACGCGGATGCGGAGTGAGCAGGCCGCGATCCACCGAATCGTTCAATCGCTCTCGAGCGCCGAGGCGAGCGCGCGTGTCCTCGTTCCGCGTCTTCGTGGGCTTGAGGACAGCAGTCGGTGGTGGTCGGCGTGGATGACGCTCGACCATCTGCGCATCGTGAACGTCTCGATCGCCGAGGTCATCACGGTACTCGGAGGAGAGCGCAGTCCCGCAGGCCAAGTGAGCACCGCCGCAGTGAAGCCATCCACCGACGTGGGCCCCGAAGTGCTGGCCGCGTTTGACGCCTCCTGTGATGCCATCGAACGCGCGGTTGCCGCGCTTCCGCGCCCGAGATCAACCGCGCGATTTGCTCACCCGTGGTTCGGCCCGCTCGATACCGCGGGTTGGCACGCGATGTCGGCCATGCACATGGGGATCCACCGCGCGCAACTGGAGGCAATCGTGCGCGGGCTCGCTTCGGGCACATCGGAGCGTCCATGAACCGCACCAAACGTCGCTCGATTTGTCCGGTCGCTTGCTCGCTCGATCTCCTCGGCGATCGCTGGACGCTCCTCGTCATTCGCGACCTCTTCGCAGGGAAGTCGCGGTTCGGCGATTTCCTCGCGTCACCAGAGGGGATCGCCACCAACATCCTCTCGGCGCGTTTGCAGGGATTGCAAACGGGCGGACTGATCGCCGCCGAACCGTGCACCGAGCGGGCAGGGGCGCTTCGATACCGCCTGACCCCGCGCGGGACGGCGCTTCTGCCGGTGCTCGCCGCGCTGAAAGACTGGGGGCACGCGCACATTGCTGGGACGGAGGCGCGCATTCGTGTTCCTGCTCCATCAAAGAGGATGAAGAAAGGGACGTGACTTCAACGACGACGTCGGTGACCTTTCTGTCGCCTCTCTGCTGCTTCTTCGCTGCATTACATTGTGGAGATGTCTCTCCGCATTCGTCCCATCGAGCCAGGCGACCTTTCTGAAGTGCGCGCTGAACTTGAAACGCATTGGCATTCGCATCAGATCTGGTCGCTTGGCCGCTGTCATCAAGCAGATGCATTGCCAGGATTTGTCGCTGAGGTTGTGGTTGGGGACGTGTCCGAGGCTGTGGCTAGAAACGGGAGCGCGGGCGCATTCGCTGGCCTCGTCACGCTCAACATGGATCCGGGCGCGTGGCAGTGTGAGGTGATCACACTCAGTAGCCGCGGCAAGGCGCCGGGCACGGGCGCTGCGCTCTTGGCCGCGGCCGAGCGCTACGCGCGCGAACACGGCTGCAAGCGCATCTATCTCACCACCACCAATGACAACACCGCCGCCATGCGCTTCTACCAGCGCCAAGGTTGGCGACTCGCGGCGCTCCACGCCGGCATCGTCGATCGCGTGCGGAAGTTGGTGCCGGATCTCCCGCGCACTGGCTTCGATGAGATCCCGATTCGCGATGAGATTGAGTTGGAGCGCTGGTTGGTTGATGGCGTTGAGTGAGGATGTTGAGTGACGCGGGGCTTCGTGAGATTTCGCGAGCCTTCATCCGGCCTTCACTTCGTCACGGTGCGCTGTTCTTCGCCCAAACGTACGCCGGGCGTGCGGTACGCTCACCGCACATGCGTGATGCCCGAACTCCACCAACTGCGCCGAGCCAAGTACCGTCGGTCGATCAAGCAGTCGCGCGTGAGACGCGAGCGCAGCGACCGACCGTTGGCCGCGCCCTCGGGCTCTTCGCTGCGTCGTTCGGTGTGATGGCGCCGTGGCCACTCCTCGCGATCCTCGCCACGCAATCCCTCTTTGAGAGTTGGAACGAAGCGGCGCTCCTCTTCGGTGGTCTCACGGGGATACCACTCTTGATCCTCGCGCTCGTCGGCATCTCCGAAACTGTGTTCGTATCGCTGATCCTGATCGTGTGGTTCGCGGCGCTGCTCGTGCCGCATTTCTGGTTTGCGCGACGTGTGCCCTCGAGAAATGCCGTGGGCGTGCTGCTCGGTTTGCAAACGGGGTTCTCATTCGCCCAAGCGGCGCTCGGCGCGTTGATGGTCGTCGGCAAGTCGGTGTGACGGCGCGTCTGATACGGTCTCGTCATGAGTCGACGAGCAACGGTCTTCATCGCTTCAGCAATCTCTCTCGCGTCGGTGCAGTTCTTCGCTGTGCCTGCGGCTGCGCAAGTCGATTACAACGAGAGCGGTCATCCGTGGAGGCAACGCGCGGAGAGCGGTCCCGACGCTGAGGTTCCCGGTTGGTTCTACAACCTCGGCATCACGGGCATGCGTGCGGAACTCGTGGCCGACGCGCCGAAGTCGCTCGTCATTCGACATGTGTTCGCGGGTACTCCTGCAAGCGGAGTTGTCCTCGTCGGTGACCACATCATCGGCGTGGGCGGGCAGCTCTTTCGCGAGGCGCACCGCGATGGGTACGGCGAGGAAGTCTTCGGCGCGGCGGGGCCGATCGAGGAGTTCGCGACCGCGCTCGAAGCTGCGCAAAGGGGAGAAAGCAGCGCGCGCGAAATCAGTGCGCGCGAAGACACCACTTCCGAAAGGAAGGATCTCAACGCGCAGACTCCCGGCAAACTTTCGCTCATGCTTCGGCGTGATGGCAAGGACGTGTCGGTGACGCTCGATGTCGGCACGACCTACGGGAGTTTCGGGAAGGACTATCCCGCGAAGTGTGCGAAGTCTGAGCGCATCGCAGGTGAACTGCTCGAGTACCTCGTCAAAAACCAACGCGCCGACGGCTCCTTCGGTGATCCCGTGCACAACACCTTCGCACCGCTCGCGCTGCTTGCGAGTGGCGAACCGCGCTACATGCCGGCGGTCGAGCGCTGTGTGCGGCATCTCGCTGCGTCGACGAAGGCATCCGACGAGGCAGCGCGCGCATCGCTTCCAAACTGGACCTACATGGGCGCTGCGATCGTGATGAGCGAGTACTACCTCGCCACGCGGGCCGCGTGGGTGCTTCCGGAACTCGAGGAGGTGCGCGACTTCATCGTGTCGGGTCAATACCTCGACATGTCACAGATCAATCCGAAGGCGAAGGAGTCGCACCCCGACAGCTATCCAACCGGTCCGCGCGACTCGCATGGCGGTTGGGGGCACAATCCTGGATTCGAGGGATATGGTCCGATCGCGATGATCACGGCGCAGGGAGCGCTCGGTTACGCGCTTATGTCGAAGTGCGGCATCACGATCGATCGCAGCAGACATGATGCCGCGTACGACTTTCTCAAGCGTGGCAGTGGTCCGAATGGCTATGTGTGGTACGGCGATCGGCAGGGCGGAGGCGAAGACGATTGGGCCGACATGGGTCGCACCGGTGCGGCTGCAATCGCCTACTCCCTCAGCCCGTATCCCGAGGCCGCGTATCGAGAGCGCGCCCGCGTGCATGCGCGGGTGATCGGCCAACATCCGCAGAGTTTCCCTGATACGCACGGATCGCCTCCGATGGGTATGGCCTTCACCGCGCTTGGCGCGAGCGTCGATCCTGCGAGCTTTCGCAAACTCATGGATGCCAACCGATGGTGGTTCGCGTTGGCGCAGTGCGCGGACGGAACGTTCTATTACCAACCGAATCGCGACAACGCGGGCTACGGCTCCGATGC
>JAIXVI010000265.1 GCA_027483065.1 Planctomycetaceae bacterium | reverse complement strand
TCTTCCCATTCGCCCAATACTCCAAAGTGCTGACTACTCGAGGACAGCGTCGCTCTCACGACCGGCGATTTGGCTTCGGGGCGGTTCTCGCTGAAAGGGCACTCGTCCCAGTCACTCGAAGGAGGCAACTGAGAACTGAAGGCAAAAGAAAACCCCCACCAGAGTGAGGGTCAGGGTTGCGCACCGAACGCGAGCGGTCGGGAGCAGAGCCGTGCGCAGGGTAATCCTACTTATTGTGACAAGAAGGAACGCCCGCTCAGTTACACTTCCCAAAGTCTAATTGAAGAACAGTTGATGTCAAGCGACAAGACTGTTTGAAGCAAAAATTGAAGCAGAAGGGGACGAGTATGTCATCGTCGTCGGCAGCAGAACGCGTTCTTGGCCTCGATATCGGCGTAGCGTCAGTCGGCTGGTCTTTACTCGCGACTGTCGATGGAAAGCCCTCGCGGATCCTTGGGATGGGGAGTCGCATCTTTTCGCCGGGTGTCGATGGCAACCTTGATGCGTTTAGCAAAGGGAAAGACGAGCCCAAAGCGGCCGCACGACGAGCCGCGCGCCTCATGCGTCGCCAGCTTTGGCGACGTCGTCGGCGCCTTCTCAAACTTCAACGCGTTCTCGTTCGATTCGGTCTGCTTCCGGCTCTCGAGGCATACGACCCTGAGTCCATCGATCGCGGCTTCAAGTCACTCGATCGCGAACTGATGTCGCGTGACCCCTTGATGAAGGACCACCGAGGCGCACAGGTGTTCCACTATCGCCTTCGCGCACGTGCGGCAGAAGGTCGTGTGGAGGCCTATGAACTTGGTCGTGCGCTCTATCACCTGGCACAACATCGAGGCTTCTTGAGTAACCGCAAGTCCGCGAAGAAGGACGGCGAAGAAGACGGTCAGGTGAAATCGTCGATCAGCGAACTGAAGGCGCGTATGGATGCCGCGGGTGCCAAGACGCTCGGCGCATTTCTCGCGACACTCGATCCTGAGGTCGAGCGTATTCGCGCAAAGTGGCTCGGGCGCAACGAGATGATCGTTCCTGAGTTCGAGGCAATTCGAAGTGAGCAGGCAAAGCATCATACGCATATCGACAAGGACACGTGGGAGTCCATCCGAAAGGCGATCTTCACCCAGCGACCTCTGAAGGACCAGTCTTTCCTGATCGGCAAATGCTCTCTCGAGCCAATGGAATTGCGCTGCCCAGTGGCGTATCCCGAGGCTCAAGAGTTCCGCATCCTTCAAGCTGTGAATCACCTCCGTTTGACGGAAATCGTCGGCGGTGTGAAGCAGACTGAACGGGCGCTCGACGAAGAAGAGCGAGCGAAACTTGTTGCAGAGTTGATGTCATCAGGTGATCTCACGTGGCCGCAAGCGAAGAAGTTGCTCGGATTCAAGTCGAAGGAAGCTGAATTCTCGATCGAGCGCGGTGGCGAGAAGCGGCTCATCGGTAACCGCACGCAAGCGAATCTCCTCGTTGAGGCCGGCGTGGAGCCCATTTGGAGTCGCCTTACCGCTGCAGAGCGCGTGCGGTTGGTTGATGACTTGTTGGAGTACGAGCAAGAGGAAAAGCTCTCGCGACGGCTTGTGAAGCGTTGGGGTTTCGCACCAGCGATCGCAAAGCAAGTTGCAACAGTGGCGCTCGAACCCGCACGCCTCAGCTTTTCTCTCACGGCGATTGAGCGAATGCTGCCGTTCCTTCGTGAAGGTAAGTCGGTTCAGGAAGCAAAGATGGCGGCGTATCCCGAGCAAGCGGGAGCAGATCAGCCGTGGGATCTCTTGCCACCGCTTCGCCCGAATCAAGTCTGGCGAGAGCATTGTTCGGGGGGTCGGCCATACAACGGGGTCGAGATCCGAAATCCAGCGGTCGAACGATCGCTTTCCGAAGTGCGCAAGGTGGTGAACGCGATCATCCGTCGCTGGGGTAAGCCTGATGTGATTCGAGTGGAGTTGGCGCGTGATCTGAAGAAGCCACGGCAGGAGCGAAAGGACGCGACTGATCGGATGCGGAAACAGGAAAAGTGGCGCGACGATGCCCGTAGTCTGATGGTTCGACAGGGTTTTTCAGTTGTCGCTGAGCGAAATAAACGCGCCGACGTTGAGAAAGTGCTCTTGTGGGAAGAGTGTGGTGGTGTCTGCCCGTACACCGGCAAGGCGATCAGTTTTGAGGACCTCTTCGGCGACAACCCAAGGTTCGAGGTTGAGCACATCATTCCCTACTCGCTGTGTCTCGAAGATGGCTTTGCGAACAAGACGCTCTGTGAGGTGCACGAGAATCGGAATCGCAAGCGTCGAATGTCTCCGCATGAGGCGTATCACGGAACCGATCAGTGGGATGCCATTCTCATGCGCGTCCAACATTTCAAGGGCCCAACGGCATCGAAAAAACTTCGGCTCTTCCGAAGCGTAACCAACGGATTTGAGGTGTTCGGCGACTTCACACAGCGCCAACTGAACGACACGCGATACGCCTCACGACTCGCAAAGGAGTACGTTGCGCTTCTCTTTGGAGGTAAGGTCGACGCCGAATCGCGGCAACGCGTCTTTGTGAGCGCAGGCGGTGCGACCGCGATTGTGCGCCGCAAACTCGGTATCGAAGGCATCCTCGGTGGAGGCGAGAAGAATCGAAAGGATCACCGCCACCATGCCATTGATGCTCTTGCCATCGCCATCACCGGACCGCGTGAAGTGCAGGCCATCGCGCGTGCGTCCGAAGCTGCGGTCGCGCGCGGTGAACCATCGCACCGTCTCAAACTTGAGGCTCCGTGGCCGGAGTTCGTTGATGACGCGAAGCGCGTGGTTGACGGAATCGTGGTGTCGCATCGTGTCGATCGCAGGCTGAGTGGTCCACTTCACCAGGGCACGAACTACAGCCGACCTATGCGAGATTTGAGCGGAACCGTGCGGGACGAAGCGCTGCGACATCAGCGCTATCCACTCGAGTCACTTGGGGCCGCAGACCTCAAAGACATTGTCGACGGCGCGGTTCGTCGAGCGGTTGAATCGAAACTCGCGCAACTTGGACAGACTGAACCGAAGATCGCGTTCAAAGGTGGCGCAAATCTCCCGAGTGTTCAACGATCTGATGGGCGTGTCGTTCCGATCAAACGAGTTCGCGTGAAGTTGCGGAAGAGTCTGGACTCCGTTGGTGATGGTCCTCGCAAGCGTTATGTCGCACCGGGGTCGAATCACCACATGGTGGTGGTGGATGTATTAGACGCAGCCAGACGGGTCATTGCGCGGAGGTTCGAAATCGTAACCCGCTTAGAGGCAATGCGCCGCTTCGGATCGAGGTTGCCAATTGTTCAAGTTCCACTATCAGGCGACGAGCGGATCGCATTCATCCTTTCAAGCGGTGACTGCGTGGTCTTAAAGTCAGGTGATCTGCGCCAGATTTTTGTTGTGCGTTCCGTATCTCGTGGTGACGTAAAACTTACACCCCACGAAGATGCCAGGCCGGCTGCCGACGTTAAGAAGGCAGGTAAGTCAGGTGGTCTTGTTCGATTGTCAGATAGCAATACTGAATGGTTGAACATCGAAAAGGTTGAAGTAAGTCCCATCGGATACGGGGTGTAATCTGACGGATCGCATCATCGAAATCGCGGATGTTCCAGCACGGCTCCGAATTGATCTCGGTCGGCTTGCCATTGAGGTCAAAGATCGGGAGACCGTGTTTGTCCCGCTGCAAGAGATCGCAGCCATTGTTGTCTCGAATCAATCAGTTTCGCTCTCGCAGAGCGTGCTCTCTGGGCTTGCCGCTGCAGGCGGCGTTTTCGTTGCAATGTCGGAGGATTTCCTGCCGGTCGCCATGCTGCTACCGCTTGATACGCATTCCACGCAAACGGCGCGGATGACGAAGCAAGCAGAAGCGACGGAGCCAACCAAGAAGCGCACTTGGCAAGCGATCGTTCGGGCGAAGGTACGCGCACAGTGGTTGATGCTCGAAGAGCATGGACGCCCGCAAGGTGGCCTCGATGAATTGCTCTCTGCAGTGCGGTCGGGTGACCCCGAGAACATCGAGGCGCAGGCAGCGGTCCGCTACTGGCGCGTGCTCTTCGGCGACGCATTCCGCCGTGATCGTGACGCCTTCGATCAGAATCGACTTTTGAACTATGGCTATGCGGTTCTTCGTGCAGCGACCGCTCGCGCCATTTGTGGCGCTGGGCTTCATCCCTCGCTAGGGGTGAAGCACCACAATCAATACAACCCGTTCTGTCTCGCCGACGACTTGATGGAGCCATATCGTCCGATCGTCGATCGCGCGGTGGTACGAATCACGGAGCGAGATGGACCACAAGTCGAACTGAGCCGAGAAATCCGCGCTGAACTCATCGGAGCACTCCTTGGCAAGCACCGTGTTCGAGAGTCGGAGCGCACACTCTTCGACATCCTGTCACGGAGTGCGGCGAGTTTGGCTCGCGTACTCACAGGAGAAGATCGCGAGATTGAACTCTGGGTCCCATGAAGCGATGGCGATCGATCGACTTACAG
>JAIXVI010000201.1 GCA_027483065.1 Planctomycetaceae bacterium | reverse complement strand
TCGTTGTCGTTCGGGACGAGGTGCGCGCCCGCGGCGCCGACCGCGGTCGTCGCGCGCGTGGCGAGATGCGCGTTGCGCACGGCAACGACCGTTTTCCCGCGGTTTTGAGGCAGTTTCGTGAGTACCGCGTCGAGGCCAGCGTCGTGGTCGCAGCGCGTCACGCGCATCCCGACGGCGGCGGCCTTTGCTGCGAAGAGGTCGGTGAGTTCGGCGAGCCCCGCGCGATTGCGCGCGATGCGGCGAACGACCGTCTGGTCGGGCACCGTCGCGACCGTCACAGGCTGCGCGCGCACTGCCGCACGGACCCGTGCGAGCAACGCGTCGACAGAAGGACTGCCCGCAGTCACTGCGAGCCTCCCGACTTCTCGTTCCGTGCGTCGTGCTTCGCGAACCAATCGCGGAAGCTCTCGCCCGTCGCGATACCGAGGTCGCGCGTTGCGGTCCATCCAGCGCCGGGGCCGGGTGCCGACTTAAGCCACGCGCGTGCGTCGCCATTCGATCCCTCGCGTTGGCCGAGCATGCGCGCGTGGAGTCGTACGGCAAGAATCGCGAATCGGAAGAAGATCGGGCGTTCCGCGAGCCATCGCCAAAGCTGCAGCGTGTGCGTTTCGCTTGTTGGTGAAAGCTTCGCGTCGCGCAGTCGTGCGCGGTCGTGCAAGAGAAACTTCGGGATGTCGATCTTGACGGGGCACGCTTCGTAACACGCGCCGCAAAGCGAACTCGCGCGCGGGAGATCGGGGTAATTCGTGAGGCCTCCGTTGGCTTTCGCATCACTCGAACCCTGCGCGCGCTCGAGCTCCGGCGTGAGCACCGCGCCGATTGGGCCGGCGTATATCGAGCCGTAGGAATGGCCGCCGACCTTGCGATAGACCGGGCACGCGTTGAGGCATGCGCCGCAGCGAATGCAGCGCAAGAGATCGCGCTTCTCGCTCGCGAGGACGCCAACGCGCCCGGCATCAACGAGGACGAAATGCAGTTCCTTCGGGCCGCCGTGTTCGCCCGCGCGGCGCGGACCACGCACGAAACTCGTGTAGACCGTCAGCGGTTGCGCGGTGCCGCTTCGTGCGAGCAACTTCAGGAAGGGCGCGAGGTCGCGCGCGCCGCGGATGAGTTTCTCGATGCCGACGAACACGATGTGCACCGGCGGGCCGCCGACCGAGAGATCGAAGTTGCCTTCATTCGTACAGATGACTGCGGAGCCTTCGTCGGCGAGCAGGAAGTTCGCGCCCGAAACGCCGATGTCGGCCGCGCGGTAGAGCCCGCGCATATGTTCGCGCGCGATCATCGTGAGTTCGGTCGGGTCTTCGGTGTAGCGCGCGCCGAGTTCGCGCACGAAACTCTTCGCCGTGGCGACGCGATCCTTGTGGATCATCGGCGTGACGATGTGCGACGGCGCGTCGCCATCGATTTGCAGGATGAACTCGCCGAGATCGGTTTCGAGCGTCTTGATGCCCGCGGCTTCGAAGGCAGGGAGGAGACCGATTTCTTCGGTCACCATCGACTTGCTCTTCACGCAACTTTTCGCGCTGTGCGTTCGCGCGATCTCAAGCGCGATCGCGCAGGCTTCGGCGGCCGTGGTCGCGGCGTGCACGCGCGCGCCAGATTTCTCGGCGTTGGTGATGAAGCGTTCGAGGAGTTCGTCGAGGTGGTCGAGCGCGTACTGCTTGGTGTCGCGCGCGACGGTGCGAAGGTCGTCGTAGTCGGGGCCGAAGTCGCGCCCGAAGATCCCGCCGCGCTGGTTGTCCTTGAGATGCGTCGCGTTGCCGACAAACTGCTGGAGTTTGAGGTCGCGCACAGCCTCGCGCGCGCGCGGCTTCATGTCGAAGGGGAGCGGTGGGGCGATCAACGGGTTCATCGTTTTTCCCCATTCGGGGCCCCGGCGCTGCTGCGTTCGAGCAACCCCAGCGATTCGGCGAGTGCTTCGGCGGGCGAGATCACGCGCAGCGTGACTCCTTTGCGATGTGCAAGGCCTGCGAGGTGCGCCGCGCAACCGGTGTCGCTTGCAACGAGGGTCGACGCGCCCGTCGACGCGACGTGCGCGAGTTTCTCTTCGCCAAGCGCGGTCGACACTTCAGGAAACTGCGTACTGAACATGCCGCCGAAGCCGCAACACTGCGCCATGTCGGGGAGTTCGCGCACATCGTCGCAGCCGGCAGCCGAGAAGACCTTCGATAGAAACGGCGCTGTGCAGCCGTGGCGGTGGATGCCGCGCAGGTGGCAGGCGTCATGGCAAGTGAGCGGGGTTGGCGCAGCGTTTGGTGATGAAGCCGCGCACCGCGCCGCGAGCGACGCTGGGTCGACGCCGAGCCGCGTCTCGAGAAATTCGACCAGTTCGAACGTCTTCGCCGAAAGCGCATCCACGGCCGCGCGGTCAGCCGTGCCTTCCGCAAAGAGCCCCGCGTACTTCTCGCGAACGACCGAGCAGCACGAGCCCGACGGCGTCACGACCGCGTCGTACGGCGCGAAGATCTCCGCCATCCGTCGCGCGAGCTGCGCCGCGTCGGCGGGCAGGCCATTCGAGAGCATCGGTTGACCGCAGCACGTTTGGGCGGCGGGCATCTCGGGGTGCACGCCGCACGCTTCGAGCACGAGCACGGTCGCCTTCAGCGCGCGCGGCGCGAGTGCTTCGGCAAGGCAGGTCGTGAAAAGCGCGACGCGCATGCGTGGAATGTACAGCCAACACACGTCAATCGCGCCATGCCGTTCAGTACGCGCCCCAGTTGCCGAGGAAGATCGCGAGATCTGCGCCCGCAATCATGCCATCGCCGTTGAGGTCGCCGAAGGGCGCGTTGATCGTGCCCCACAGCGAGAGCAATGTCGCGAGGTCGGCGCCGCCGACCGTGCCGTCGAGATCGAAGTCGCCGCGCGCGAACTCGCAGTCGTCGAGCACGCCGTCGGCGTCCTTGTCCTGCGCGCCGGTCGCGATTTCACATGAGTCGAGGACACCGTTTGCGTTGCAGTCGGCTCCCGACGCGCCGCCTTCACAGCTGTCGAGCACGCCGTTCTGGTTGCAATCGAGCGCGGGGTTCGCCGAGATCTCGCAAAGGTCAAGCGCGAGGTTCGTGTTGCAGTCCTTCGACGGGTCCAGCAGGATTTCGTAGGTATCGGGAACGTTGTTGCCGTTGCAATCGCCCTG
>JAIXVI010000157.1 GCA_027483065.1 Planctomycetaceae bacterium | reverse complement strand
GTCGAACGACGCTTCAAGTGCGGCAGAACGCCTTCCCATTCGAAGTCGAGCGAAACACCCGGCGCGTCGCTTCCCCACATCAGCGCTTGGCGAATCTTCGCTGGCAACTTCTCGTACGGCGTGTCGATGTCGACTTTCGCGTGGACCCCGAAACTTCGCAGCGCACGCGCGTAGTAGATGTTCATGCGCCGACCGTTCTTCCTCCACGGAAGAATCGCTTCGCGCAGCGATTTCGACATATCGGGAACGCAGAGTTCTTCATCGAACTCGTTCACCGTTCCGAGGCCCGCGCAGGAAGGGCACGCACCTTGCGGCGAATTGAAGCTGAAAAGACGCGGCTCAAGTTCTTCGAGCGAGCATTGTGGGTGATCGGGGCAAGAGAACTTCTCGCTGAAGCGATGCTCTGACCAACCATCTTTCGCGGCGGCGTCTTCGATCAACACCGTGAGTGATCCATCCGCGAGTTTCAGCGCTGTTTCAACGCTCTCGGCGAGTCGCTGTCGAGAGCCCTCATCAAGCCCGATACGGTCGACGACCGCATCAATGTCGTTCATCTCATAGCGGCCGAACCCCAGCGGATTTTCGCCGCCATCTTTGAGAACCTCGCGCAAGTCCACGATCTTGCCGTTCGCGCGCGCGCGCACGAGACCTTGCTTTTGAAGGCCTTCGAGCACTTCGCGGTGGAAGCCCTTCTTTGCGCGCACGACTGGTGCGCAGAGCATCGCACGCTTGTTCATGAACTGTGCCAACAGCGCGTCGACGATTTGGCTTGCGCTCGTTGCACGAATCTCTTTCCCACACACATGTGCGGTTTTCGCCTTGCCTTTGCCGCGCTCTTCGACATGCCAGCAGGTCGGCGTGCCGCAGCGCGCGAAGAGCAAGCGCAGGTAATCCCAGATCTCCGTGGTCGTGGCGACGATCGATCGCGGGCTGTGGCCGCCGGAGCGTTGCTCGATCGCGATGGTGGGGGGCAGGCCCTCAATCGCCTCGACGTTCGGCTTCTGCATCTGGTCAAGGAACTGCCGCGCATACGCTGAGAGCGACTCCATGTACTTGCGCTGGCCTTCCGCGAAGATCGTGTCGAACGCGAGGGAGCTCTTGCCCGAACCCGAGACGCCGGTGATGACCACCAGTTTGTCGCGCGGGATCTCAACCGAGAGGTCTTTGAGGTTGTGCTCGCGTGCGCCGCGAACGCGGATGAACTTCTCGGGCGTTGCCATAGGGCGGCGATGATAGGGCTGAGGGGGTCAGACGGCGGTGAAGTGGCGTTTGAGGTGCGAATTCGCGGTTGCGACGGTTCTTTCGCGGGTGCGAAGATGCGAATCTGAGGAATCGTCACGCTTTTTGCGACGTCTTCGTCACTTGAGCCGAAGAGTTCAGCAGAGATTTGTTTCTCGTTCGATTCGAACTCCTGTTTCGTACCCCTGTTTCACATTCTTGTGACGCCCGCTACCGCGCCAGTCTCCAACCCGACTCGTTCGACCGCTGATGGTCGAGCCGACGCCGTGGTTCCGACGCAACCAGTGACGATGATGGTCTCTGCGGTCGCCGCCGCGGGATCAAAGCCGACCGACGCAGGCCAGTCGCTTGCGATGCAGGTGCCGGCTGGTACGACGGAAGTCGCCTGCGCAAGCTTTGCGACGTCGCATTGGCCGAATCTCAAGGCCGACAAGCCGAACCCGGGATCTGACGACTGGCGCGCTCTGCAAGGGCGCGCCTTTTCGTTGCGCCTGCGCGGACCGCACGGCCAGATCGGCGCGTGAGGTTCTCCGCCGAGGAGTTTTCTACCGACGCTTCTTTCCGCGCCCTGCGCGTGTGCCGGGCATGCCGGCTTTACTCGGCTGACGTTCACCATCCGAACTTGACTTCGATCCACTCTTCTTTCCCGCGCGTGCGTCTGCGGGCAGCGACTTCAACTTGTTGATTTCGTCGCGCAAGCGCGCAGCCTTCTCAAATTCCAGCCGCTCCGCCGCTGCGAGCATTTCGGTCTGCATTTCACCGATGAGCGCTTCGCGATCGAAGGCATCGTCATCCTCTTCTTCGATGCCAGCGGCGCGCTTCGCCGTGCGGTGCGCCGCGAGTTCGAGTTCGATGCCACGTCGAATCGCTTTCTCGATCGTCTTCGGAACGATGCCATGCTCCGCGTTGTAGGCGAGTTGCTTACGACGTCGACGCTCGACCTCGTCGATTGCCTTCTGCATCTCAACGGTGATCTCATCGGCGTAGAGCAACGCAAGCGAATTCGCGTTCCGCGCAGCGCGACCCATCGTCTGAATGAGACTTGACTGACTGCGGAGAAAGCCCTGCTTATCCGCATCGAGAATGCAGACGAGACTCACTTCAGGAAGATCGAGGCCTTCGCGCAAGAGATTCACGCCGACGAGCACATCGAACGCGCCTTCGCGGAGGTCGCGCAACAGTTCAAGCCGCTCGAGCGTTTCGATTTCACTGTGCAAGTATCGAACGCGCATGCCCTCTTTGTGGAGGTACGCGGTGAGATCCTCGCAGAGCCGTTTGGTGAGCGCGGTGACGAGCGTGCGCTCGCCCTTCTCCGCGCGAAGTCGCGCTTCCTTAAGAAGATCCGGCACTTGCGTGCGCGCAGGTCGCACTTCGATGGGCGGATCGACAAGCCCCGTTGGTCGGATCACTTGCTCGGCGATCAAACCTTGCGCTTGCTCGAACTCCCATGGGCCAGGCGTCGCACTCACGTGGATGACTTGCGGAATCAACTCGCCAAACTCTTCGAATTTGAGCGGGCGATTGTCGAGGGCGCTCGGCAAACGAAATCCGTGATCGACGAGCGTTTGCTTGCGCGCGCGATCACCGAAGTACATCCCGCGAATCTGCGGAATCGTGACGTGCGACTCATCGATGATGACGAGCCAATCATCGGTGCCAGCGGCGTTCGGCGCTTCGCGGAAATAGTCGAGAAGCGTCCACGCGCGCGCGCCCGACGGCCGGCCGTCAAAGTGGCGCGAGTAGTTTTCGATCCCGTTGCAGAAGCCCGTTTCTTCAAGCAGTTCGAGATCGTGCCGTGTGCGCGCAAGTAGTCGCTGCGCCTCGAGCAGTTTGCCCTCGCCGCGCAGCTCCGCAACGCGCGCGTCAAGTTCCGCACGAATCGACGCGATCGCAACCTGCTTCTGTTCGTCTGGCATCACGTAGTGCACAGCAGGGAAAATGAAGGTCTTTTGTTCTTCCGCGAGCAGTTCACCTGTCGTCGGATCAAACAACTGGATCGCATCGACTTCATCACCGAAGAGATCGATGCGAATCGCGTACTGCTCGTACGCGGGATAGACCTCGATCACGTCGCCGCGCACACGAAAGTTGCCGCGCGCAGGAGCCATCTCATTGCGCGCGTATTGCATCGCGTTGAGCCCGAGCAAAAACTGACGTCGATCAAGCCGCATGCCGCGTTCGACGAACATCGTTTTGTTGCGATACTCGCTCGGGCTACCGAGGCCGTACAAACACGAAACGCTTGCAACCACAATCACATCGCGTCGCGAGAGCAAATGGCTCGTCGCGGCGAGACGCAAGCGGTCGAGATCGGCGTTGCGCGAAGCATCTTTCTCGATGTAGATGTCCCGCTGCGGGATATACGCCTCGGGTTGGTAATAGTCGTAGTAACTGACGAAGTAACTCACCGCGTTGCGCGGAAAGAGTTCCTTCATTTCCTCATAGAGTTGCGCGGCGAGTGTCTTGTTGTGCGAGATCAAAAGCGTCGGACGATTCGTGCGCGCAATGACATTCGCCATCGTGAATGTCTTGCCGGTTCCGGTTGCGCCCAGCAACACTTGATGTCGGTGTCCGCGACGGACCGCGTCGACAAGTTCTTCGATCGCTTGCGGTTGATCGCCCATCGGAGCGAACGGGCTTTCAAGCAAAAAACACTCGGGAATCGAGCGATCGATCGCAGGCTTGTCGCGCGCAGCGTCCATAGAAGTAGGGAGGTTACGCGCTTTCACGCGCCGGCGACGAGTTCGCGTGTTGGCTTTCGTGCCAGCCGAACGATCGCGGGAGCGGCGGCGAGGAGCGCGACCACAACCACAATGCCGCCTCCGACCAGAAGTGGCATCCACGGGATGATCCACGCGAGGCGAAGTCCTGCAAAATCGCGGTAGAGCGCGACACCCATCCAAGCAAGCGTCAGTCCGAGCGCGGTACCCGAAAGCAGCGCCGCGACCGACATGACGAGCGTTTCGCCAAGCACCAATCCAACGAGGACGCGCGTCGATCCGCCGACGGCACGCAAGATGCCGAACTCGCGCGTCCGCGCCGAAATTCCCGCAGCAACCACGCTTCCAACGCCGATCGCGGCCAGTGCCAGTGCCGCGAGCGCGACCGCTGAGGTGACGGCGAGCACGGGGCCGCCAATCTCTTCGACAAAGCCACGAATCGCGCGGCCACTCGAGAAGACCGCGCCTGGCACGGCGTCACTCACCGCGTCGGACAGCACTTTTTCCTGCGCATCATCGAGACCGGGTGCGAGGCGCAATTGCATGATGTAGGCATCGCGCGTGTCGAAATGCCGCTCGACCGCGGCAAAATCCATGAAGACACAACTGACGGCCTGCTCCATGTAGATCTGGCGCATGCCGAAGGTTTGCGTGGCGATGTCGAGTCCGGCGGCGGTGACAACACCGACGATTTCAAACTCTGCTTCATTTGCGCCCGAACCCAAGCGCAGTTTCGAACCGACACCGAGTCCGCGTGCAATGAGAAACTCTGGAGCGACGAGAATCGCGTCGCCACTCTCGAGGCGCGGAATCGCAGTTTCCGGCGAGCCCTCGAGCCAATCGAGGCGATTCATTTCGAGGAATGGTCGCGGCTCAAATCCAACACAAACAACGTTCGTCGGCCCGAGCCCTTCGACGCCGAAGACCTGATCGCCCGCGATTTTCAGTGGCAGATAGCCGACCGGCAGCGCGTCGGCCACATTCGGCAATGCACGGACTCGCGCTTGTTCTTCCTTGGAAAGTCCGGACGTACAGAAGACAAATCCATCGGCGAATCGCACGCGTTCGCGCAGATCGCGAATGATCGCGTCACCGTTCGAACGTGTCGAAACGAGAATCGAGACCGCAACCATCAGTGCGCCAGCAGTGCAGCCGAGTCGCCACGGCATACGCGCGATGCTTCCGCCGAGGAGGCCGCGCGGGAGCACAAACACGCGCTCGAGTACGGGGCTCAAAAGCGCGGAAACGCCGAGCGTGACGGGGATCGACAGGAGAAACCAAGCGATGTGGAGAAGCGGGAGCCCTCCGAAGATGTAGAGCCAAAAGCGCGTGTCGCGCGAAGGCGGTAACAGCCCGAGTGCCCAGATTCCAATCGCGCCAACGGCCGCGATGGACGCGAGCACGATGGGACGGGCGCTCGGTTCACGCGCGCGAATCGCAAGCGCTTCGAGTGGTGAGATACGCGCCGCGCGAAACGCTGGGAAAATGGCGCCAAGAAGGCCAGCGCTCAGTGCGCCAATGAGTGCGAGCAGCGCACCACGTGGATCGAAAGCGACTCCTGCGCTGAGAAAATCGCGGTAGATCCACGCGAGGATGGCAACGAGGCCAAGCCCGAGTGGCACACCGAGCGCGCCGCCCGTGATGCCGATCGCGCTGCCGACCAACACTTGGGCGCCGAAAAGCTGTCTGCGCGAAGCGCCGATCGCGCGCGCGACGCCCATCTCGCGGAGCTCTTCGAGTACGGCTGTCGTCATTCCCGTCGCGACGATCGCCGCACACGAAAGAAACGCGATCATCGTTGCGATGAGTGTCGAGAGTTCGCTCGCGGCGACTTGCTTGTCGAGTCCGGTGCGTACGCGTTCTGCGGGTTCGACGAGCATCGGATCGCGCAGCAGTTTCGCGCGCTCTTCGCACCACGCTTCGGTCGCGGTTTCGTCCGCAAGCGCAATGGAAATGCCCGTGAGTTTTCCGCTGCGTTTTGAGGCTTCGGCGAGTGTCGCGAGATCGATTTCGACGAGCGGTCGCTGCAGCGCGCCAAGGATCGGGCGCTTGTAAATCCCGACAACTTCAACTTCGATCGGCTTTCCAAATCGAACGATTCGCAGACGATTCCCCGGCTTCGCGTCGAGTGACTTCGCCGTTTGCGGATCGAGCACGACTTCGCCCGCGCGCTCGACGCGGCGACCTTCTTCGATCTCGACTTCGCGGAAGAACGCGTCTTCGTTTGGCATGATCCCGCGCGCTTGCACGGTGGCACGGGGGGCGCGCGCCGTCGCGCCGTTCGTACGCTGTTCCGAGTCGTCACGCGGATGTTCAAGCGTGATCGACGCGAGAAGCCTTCCGGCCGCGCGTTGTACGCCGGGCCAGGAACGCACTTCGTCGAGGAGCGCGGCATCAAACGGCTCCGCGTATCGATGGACGACGCGCGCATCGGTTTCGCCCATCGCGCGCGCGATCGACGCTTCGAGACTCGCTTGCGCGGTGCGCATGCCGCTTGTCACGGCAACAACGAGGCTCGTCGCGAGCGCAACGGCCGCAATGAGTAGCGCGGTTCTACCCCGCCGACCGAGCAAGCTCCTGCGTGCGAATGGCCAGAGCGCCCGCATCGAGCCTCCTTCCTGCGCTGTCCGACGTGTCGAAACTTCCTGCGACGCGGCCGTCGCGAAGAACGATGACACGTTCGCAATTCGCAGCAGCTTCAGGTTCGTGCGTCACCATGAGAAGCAGCGTGTTCCGCTCGCGTGCAAGCCGCGAGAGCAACTCAAAGAGTCGAGCGGCGGCAGCGCTGTCAAGATTCCCCGTGGGTTCATCCGCAAGAATCACCGACGGCGCGAAGTAGAGAGCGCGCGCGATCGCAACGCGCTGTTGTTCGCCGCCCGAGAGTGCGTCAGGTCGGTGTGATCCGCGTGCGCCGACACCAAGTTCTTCGAGAAGCGCCCGCGCGCGCGGTTCTGCATCTCGTCGTGTGACGCCATCAAGAAGTGCTGGCAACATCACGTTGTCAAGCGCGGACATCGACGGCAGCAGGTTGAAGTGTTGGAACACAACCCCGATCGTTTTGCGGCGATAGCGGGTGAGTTCCGCTTCGCTCAAACGATCGACGCGTGCGCCCGCCACGCTGATCTCACCGGATGTCGGACGATCGAGCCCTGCGACGAGATGCATCAACGTGCTCTTGCCGCTGCCCGAGGCGCCCATGACTGCAAAAAAACCCGCACCCGCGATGTCGAGATCGACACCACGAAGCGCCTCGACCCGGCGCTTGGCGAGGTCGTAGGTCTTGGTGACACCGCGACAGGAAATGCTCGGCGGTGCGGCTTCCATAATCCGGCTTTCGTGGTTCCGGCTTTCGTGGTTCCGGCTTTCTAGATTCCGGCTTTCGTGGTTCCGGCTTTCGAGATTCCGGCTTCGTCGGCGAGCCGCTGATCAGTGCGCGTGCTTCGCGTCGTACGCAGGGCCGTTTGGAAGCGCGTTGATTGCCGAGAGATCGGCGATCTCGAGCTTCACCAACCAACCGTTGCCGTACGGATCGCTGTTGACAAGCGAAGGGTCCTTGGCCACCGCATCGTTGACCGCAACAATCTTGCCAGCCGCGGCGGTGTAGATCTCGCTCGCGGTCTTGACGCTCTCCACTTCGCCCACCGACGCACCGGCGCCGACCGCGGTGCCAACCGCCTTCATGGCAACGTAGGTCACGTCGTTCAATGCGTCCGCCGCGTGCTGCGTGATACCGACCGTGACGGTCGAACCTTCGATGCGGAACCATTCGTGGGTTTCGGAAACGCGGCAATCGGCGGGAGTCGGCATGCTGGATCTCGAGCGGGACGTTGGAAGTTGGAACGATTCAAACGAGGTGCCGTGCGGCTCCCCGAGGAGGGGCGGATGGTAGCGTGGAGAGTCCGGGCGAGAATTGCGAAGAAATTGTTTAGGACGCGATTGCAGAGGATCAGACTCGAAGTTATTGTTCGCCGCGCGGCACCGCTGCGAGCCTCACGGCAAACGCCGATCCGCCTCATTGCAGACTGTCTTCCCCGACTTTCTTCCCCTGACTTTCTTCCCCTGACTTTCTTCCCCCGACGTTCTCCTTTTGACTTTCTCCCTCTGGAATGCGCCGACGCCTTCGTGCACGCCGGCGCGTTCTTTTCTCCGGGCTTTCGAGTCGATGGGCGTTGGGGCGTACGTTCGCAGCGCCGCCTCGAAGCGAGTGCCACGGAGTTCGCGAGGTTCACCGGGATGAATTGCGGGGCGCCTTAAGGGATGCCACGCGGGGTGCCCCACAAGTTGCCAAGCGTCTGCGGCTGATCTCCTCGCAACAGGGTTCACGCGACGTGCAGCAATCGTGCTGCAATCTCGGCTCGTGGTAGACTCAGGCTCCGGTCGCGGGGCGGCCGTGTGCGGGGGTGCGGTTCCTTCGCGTGGCGTGTCACAGAGAGTTCTTTCGTGGAGGGTTGGCTTCGTTTGGGTCGTGTGCGTGGTGGTTGCTGAGATCACGGTTCTCGTGGTCGAAGGTGCAACAGAGGCGCTCGGTCTTGGAAGCCATTTCGTCGTGCAACCTGAGATCTTGCTCACTCTGTCCGCCGGGTCGGTCGCTCCACTCATCGCTGAGAAGGATCCGCGCTGCCCATCGGTTTTCGCCGTGCCACAATTTGTGGCCACCGACCTCCAACTTCGCGGGTTGAATCTTCCTGCATCGATGCTTTCTGGGTTTGGCGTCCCGGAGATCGATCGATTCCGTGATGAGGCAGATCGGGCACATTGCCCTGTGCTTCTGCTGACGGAAGAACCTCCGATCGACTTCACCGATCGCGGGGCGCTCTTCGCGAAGTCGCGCGATCGCATTTCGCGTTTGGCGCTCGCAGCGAATCGGCTTGGTTGTCCTTCGATCGCTGTCCGTGCGGCCGCAGTTGATACCGACGCGGCCTTCGAGGCGACCGTGTTGGGCGTCAAGACTATTCTGAAAGACATCGATCGATACGAACTCAATCTGTTGCTCGCGCCGCATGAAGGGCTCACGTTCGACCCGACGCGCCTGACCGATCTCATCAAGAAGATCGGTGGCTTCCGCATCGGGAGTTACCCAAGCTTCGCGCACGCGCACGCAACCGGCGATGTCGAGAAAACCTTGCGAAAACTCGCTCCCTACGCGCCGGCGATTTGCGCAAGCGTGCGTGGTTTTGCGAAAGACGGCACCCACGACGGCTTCAGCCTTGAGGTCTGTGTCGAAAGTGTTCGCAGCGTTGGATACGGCAACACGCTTGCGCTCGACTTTGTTGGTACGGGCGACGATGCGGACGCGAAGAAGGTGAAGAAGAGCGCGAAGAAATCCTCTGTCGACATCGTTGCGGAACTCGACATGGCGCGCCGCGTCCTCGAAGCGGCAACGATGGAACCGGAACTCGACGAAGATGTTGAACTCGTCGAAGAGGAGGAGTGAGTGAGCGTCGTGGCTGCGATCGCTGAGTTCATCGTCACGATCGACGGGCCCGCAGGGACGGGCAAGTCGACGGTGGCGCATCGCCTCGCGCGACGACTCGGACTTGAGTTCCTCGATACGGGCGCGATGTATCGCGCGGCCGCCCTGCGCGCGCTCGAACTCGGAATCGATCCGGCGGACGGCGAACGCGTTGCGGCGCTCGTCCGTGATCTTGAGATCCGCTTTGATTGGCGTTGCGATCCGCCTGATCTCTTGGTTGATGGCGAGTCCGTCGGCGACCGTATTCGTACGCAAGAAGTCACGCGCGCGGTCAGCGCTGTTGCATCGAATCCGACCGTGCGCGCTGCCATGGTCGAAGCGCAGCGCGAAATCGCCAGTTTGCATCCGCGACTGGTGACGGAAGGCCGCGATCAGGGTTCTGTGGTTTTCCCCGATGCGCACGTGCGGATCTATCTCGACGCGCGGCCAGAAATCCGCGCGCGACGTCGCGTCGAACAGCTCGCCACCAAGGGCATCGTGACGTGCGAAGCCGAAGTACTCGCGCAGATTCTTGAACGTGATCGCAGCGACTCTTCGCGTCGTGATGGGCCGCTGGTTTGTCCGCACGGTGCCGATGTTGTGGATACGAGCGATATCGATATCGACGACGTGATTGATCGTCTCGAGTCGATCGTTCGTGAGCGTGCAGGTGCCGCGCTTCGAAACGCACATCGCACGCAGAGCAGTGGCGGCAATGTTGGCGGCAGCGCGTGTGGCGATGGAGCGACGGCTCCGTGAGTCCGATTCCGAACCCGTTGGCGTTTCGGCGCCGCGTGCCCGGGCGTTCATTCGTGCGCGCCGCGTGGTGGGATTTCTGCGCGTTTCTCTGCTGGAGTGCGCTCAAGATCTGTTACGGGCTTCGTCGATTGCATCGCGAACGCGTCCCCAAAACGGGCGGCATTCTCGTCATTTCGAACCACCAGTCGTTCCTCGATCCCATGGTGAACGGCGTGACGGTGTGGGATCGACAGTTCACCGCGCTTGCGCGTGACTCGCTCTTTGTCGGACCGCTCGGCTGGATCATTCGATCGGTTTCCGCGCGACCGATTCGACGCGAAGGCGGCGATCTCGAAGCGATGAAGGCAGCACTCGCAGAGTTGGAAGCGGGCCGCGTCGTCATCCTCTATCCAGAAGGCACGCGATCTCTCGATGGCGAGATGATCGACTTCAAGCGCGGCGTGTTGCTGCTCGTCAAAAAGGCGAAGCCCACGATTCTGCCGATGGCGCTCGACGGCACGTTCGACGCGTGGCCGAAAGGGCGGAGATTCCCGCGTTTGCGCGGCAAAGTCGTGTGTGTGTGTGGTGAACCGATGTCGGGCGAGGAACTCGCCAAACTCGACGGCGCGCAGGCACTCGCAGCGATGCGTGATGCAGTCGCGCGGCTTCACGACGAAGCGCGCGCCGAGCGGCGGCGGTGGAGTGGAGAAGGTTCATGACCGCCGACTCGATCGATGGTGGCATGAGGCGCACCGCGCGCGAGGCCGCCACCGACATCGCGCGTGCGCTCATCGATGCGGGTTACACGGCGTATTTCGCGGGCGGCTGCGTGCGCGACGCGCTCCTAGGACTCGAGCCGAAGGACTACGACATCGCGACGAGTGCAACTCCTGAAGAAGTGAAGCAGGTTTTTCCGAAGGCGCGCGGCGTTGGTGAAGCGTTCGGTGTGATGCTCGTGCGAAAGGCGACGCACACGATCGAAGTGGCGACCTTTCGCGAGGATCTCGAATACCTCGACGGCCGACGTCCAACGGGCATTCGCTTCGCGGATGCGCGCGCCGATGCCGAGCGTCGCGACTTCACGATCAATGGGATTTTTCGTGAACCGCTGACCGGCGCGATTGTGGACTTTGTCGATGGCGAGCGGGATGTGCGCGCCGGCATCGTGCGCGCGATTGGCGATCCACACGCACGCATTCGTGAAGATCGACTTCGCATGCTGCGTGCCCCGCGATTTGCCGCGCGACTTGGGTTCGCCATCGATCCCACGACGGTCGAAGCGATCCAAGTGCACGCAAGCGAGCTCGCATCGGTGAGCCCTGAGCGCGTTGGTGACGAGGTTCGTCGCATGCTCGCGCATCCCAATCGGGTTCGCGCGGCGCAGTTCATGGAGAGTCTCGGGCTCGATGCTGCGGTCTTTGGCGCGGCTGCTCAACCGCACGAGTGGCACCGCATGGAGGCGCTCCCGCCAGAGGCGAGTGCGGCGACGGCGCTCGTCTCGTGGTGGCTCGATCGCGGTGGGGCTGCGGCGAACGGAGAGGCGGCGGCGAGTTCCGGCTCTTCACTCCGCGACGCGCTTCGCGCTCGGCTTGCCCTTTCAAACGCCGATTCAGATCACTTCTCGGCCGTCCTCGATTGCCGCGAAATGCTGCTCGGAGGCCCCGAGCGTCATGCGCTTCCGGCGCGGGTGCGGCTCGCGGCCCGCGCGGGGTTCGACGCTGCGCTTCAGGTCCTCACGGGGGAACGCCCCGCGGTCGCAGAATCCTGGCGCATCGCGGCCGCCAACGAGTGCCCGAGCCGTCGACTTCCCACCCCGATGGTCGATGGGAACGACCTCGTGCGCGCCGGGCTCCGCCCGAGCCCTGCGTTCAAGATCATTCTGGACACCACGCTCGATCGGCAGATTTCAGGCGTGTTTCCCGATGAAAACGCGGCACTCGCCTCAGCCCTCGCGCTTGCGTCGGAGCTCGGCGCGGGGCCGACGTAAGGGGCCTTCGGCGGCGTTGCCCGCCGGCGGATGGAGTTCGTGGAGACTGCGCTCGTCGTGCCGATGGGGCGGGTGGCCGGAACCACGCCGCCGCCACGACAGAGAAGACTTTTGACCGAGTCCGCTGAAATCTCCCGCAACCCTCATCGGGTGGGAAGTAAGATTCAACCCCGCGGCAGCTTGCCGCGTCAAACCGTCGAGACCGTGTGCGATTGGCGTGCAGGTTACGGGCGGTCGTTGCATGCAAGCGAAGCGCAAATTCGTCGTTCGATCGAACTTGCGAAGTTCTCTCCCGAAAGAAGACCCACCGATGCGCACGAATCGTCTTCCGATGTTCACGCAATACACCCGTTCTATTGTGGCCGCTGTTGCACTTGCCGTGAGCGGAGCAGCCTCTGCGCAAAGCGCCGATGCGGATCTTCCCGCGACGACCAGCACCCCGAAGGTCTACGTCTTCCCGCTCGTCGGGCAGATGGGAACGGATATCTCGGAGTCGAGCTTCGAAGTCCTGTCCAAGGATCTTGAGAAGGCAAAGCCGGACATCATCGTCTTCCGCTTGAAGAGCGCGGATATCGATCGCAACGACTACTTGAAGAACGACGATCCGAACGAGTTCGGATTGCCAGGCGAAGTTGGTTCGTATCGCCAGATGTTGAAGGACATCCGCGACAAGTTCCGCGATACGCCCCAAGTCGTTTGGGTCGAGGACGCCGTCGGCGTTTCGAGCCTCTACGCGCTCGGTTGGCCACGCATGTACATGGTGTCTGACGCGCGGCTCTACGGCCTCAACCGATTCAAGGAGATGGTTGAGAGTCAGTGGGAAGACGCCGACGTGCGCTCGAAGATGGTTGCGGCGTGGACCGGCATCATGAAGGGTCTCGTCGAAGTCGGTGGTTACCCACGCGAGGTCGCAGACGCGCTGATCTTCCCCGAGACGAAGCTCTCGGTGAACTTCGAAGGCCGCAACGCCAAGTGGCTTGGTGACACGTCCGGCATGTGGGTCGTTGACTCAAGCGACCAAGCTGCGTGCGCGTTTAATGCGCAACTCGCTGAAGACGCGATGTTGTCGGACGGCACCGCCGACAGCCTCGATGACCTCATGTTCCTGCTCGGTTACCGCGAGTTCGAGAAACTCGACTCCGGTGAGAAGGTCGGCGCGCAGTACATCAAGGACTGGCGCAAGGCCATGGACGAGTGCACCAAGAACATGGAAGACGCCGCGGAGACGGAAGACACCGTCGCTGGACTTGGTAAGCGCAAGGGGTACTACGAGAAGACCATCGCGCTCATGAAGCGCTATCCCGCGATTGAGAAGCGTCGTGAGATGCAGCAGCGCGGCGTGTCGATCATTGCGCTCGAAGGCGCTGTGGACGACATCAAGAAGGAAATTCAGCGTCAACGCGAAGCCGAGAAGCAAGGCCGTCAAAACGGCGGCGGTGGTGGTGGCGGACGCGGTGGTGGTCTCGGTGGCGGCGGTATGAGCCGACCGAACGGTTGATCGTTGCGCGAGGCGCGCGTTGCCCACTGATTGTTTTTGAAGTGTTGTGATTGCCTCAGACTTTCTCTCGACGCGCACGACGTGGCGGCGAGTCACTCGGACGAAAAACACATGAACCGATTCATGCACTCATTGAAGTTCTCCCAGGGCGCTGTTGCGACCCTCGCATTCTCACTCTCGCTCGTCGTTGGTGGCGCAACCCTCGCGCGGGCTGGCGATGTCAAACTGAACAGTGGTACGACTTGGCTAGTCCAAGCTGGTACGAAGGTTCGTTTGACGTATGTCGCCAACGCGAAGGAAACCACCGTCGAGGGCGTGGTGGTGGGCACGGGCAAGACTTCGGTGGAGTTGGAAGTCGAAGAGGGCGGTAAGAAAACCCGTCGTAAGATTGATGTCATGAATCTCCGCTCTATGGAGGTGCTCGCGATCGGTGCAGCTCCGGCACCAACAACCCCAGCGCCGTCGAAGCCTGGTGCTGCAGCGAAACCTACAACGAGTTCCTCAAGCGAGAAGTCGTCCACTTCAGGTTCCGCGACCGCTGCCGCCGCATCGGGCAAGCAAACCATCTTCATCCTCCCTTGGGGCCGCGGCCCAGGTGGCGATGTCGACATGGTCGGCCTCGGCGCGCGTCACGAGGAGATCGAGAAGATCGGTGCAGAGGCTGACAAGCTCGGCCCCGGACAAATCATCGTGCTCGAGGTCAACTCGGGCGGTGGCTTGGTGCTCGAAGGCGACAAGATCGACGAAACGCTCAACAAGTTGCGCGAGCGCCATCGTGTGATCGCGTGGATTCACGAGGCGATTTCTGCGGCGGCATTCACCTCGCTCCACTGCAACGAGATTTACTTCCAACGCGTCGGCACTCTCGGGGCGATCACAATGTTCTCCGGTACGACGTCGATCCAAGGCCGTGAGCTTGAAGCATGGCTCAAGAAGGTCGGCGATGTGTGCGAAGCAACCAATCGCAGTCGTTGGATCGGCGAAGCAATGGTGACCAACGAGCCTGAGCTCTCCTACGACAAGGACGAGGAAGGCAATGTCACGTGGTACAACACGCTGCAGGGTAAGTACGACCTTTCGGACAAGGTCCAGAACCTCACGATCAACGCGCAGCAGGCCGAGCACTCGAAGTTCTCGCAGGGCACGGCCGACACCGTTCCAGATCTCCTCAAGCTCTTGAATCTCTCGCCTGACCAGGTCGAGATCTCACAGGCTGGTTACAAGATCCACAACGATTGGCAAGCGACGATGAAGCAGTGCAAGGAAGCGAAGATCAAGCTTCTGCGCGACATGCAGAATCCGCCGGGCCTCACCCAACTTGAGCAATTGAACGCGCGCCTCCGCGCCGCGAAAGAGATTCGTAAGTGGTTCGACAAGTGCTTCCCGATCATGACCTACGACCAACCTGCAGCGGGCGACCCTGCGTACTGGGACGGAGTCATCGAAGACTTGAGCCGCGCAATCAAGCAGGCGAAAGACCGCGGCAACTGAATTGCGGTCACTGAATCGCGTAACGAAGTCGCGCAACGAAATCGACAGGTGCGCGCTGGCACAGCGCGGCTCCTGACCCAACAGCCACTGGAACAATCACACAGACCCCGCCCACGCGGGGTCGGTTTCTTTGAGGTGTGCTCCGACTTGCGAATCCCAACGATCCTGCGATTCTTCGCGCATGACCGACGGATCCTCCGAGCCGAATTCCGCAAGCACATCGACGCCTGCATCGACGCCGCCATCAGCTCCGACAAGCGATCCGTTCGCGCCGTACAACGCGACGGCCCGTGCAGAAGACCTTCGCGAACGTCGTAGTCGATGGCGCGTGGTCTTCCCAGTCATTTCGCTGGCGATTGGCGTCTTCGGGATGTGCTTCCAAGCCCTCTTCGCGGTGCAGATCGTTTTCTGGGATGCCATCATGTCGAGCGCGGGCATGGTGCTCACGCCGCCGCCTTCGATCATCACGACGGTCACCACGGCGCAGATCGCGCTCACCATTCCATTAGGGATTGTGCTCATCGCCGGCAGCGCGATGCTTCTCCTGCGCAAACCACTCGGCGCGAAACTCGTGATGTTTTGGGCAGCCGCGCGGCTTTTCCTTGTGGTGGTGGGTTTGGTCACGGCGGTCATCACGATCAAGCCGCAGGTCGAATGGGGCGTGACGCTCGCCGCTGAAATGCGCGATGAAATGCGCAAGAAGGGAGTCAAGGAAGATGACCTTCCGCCACTCCCCGATGAAGCGAAAGCGCAGTCGGATGGCATTCGCAACATGGCTATCGTTTCGATCGCGACCGCGACGTGGCCGTTTGTCATGGCGATCGTGTTGACGCGGCGTCACGTGCGCGAAGAAGTCGCGTCGTGGAAGCAACCAACGATTTCGGGTTGAGTCGCATGTGACGCGCAGCGCGAACGCTTCTGCGCGTCATCCAACTTCGCGGCGCTGGAAGAGCGCGGTTGCGATAGCAAGGAGACCGGTCACGAGCGCAAAGGTGTACGCGATGGCGAAACCGAAGTAGTCGGTGGGAATCGCCTTCTTCTGCGTGAGCGCATCAGCGAGCCAGAACAGTTGGAAGTTCGGCACGGCCGCTCGACAGAGCGAGAGAAACGCCCATTCGGCGTACATCGCAACCGAAACCTTGCCGCCAGCACCGGTCACTTCCGCGATCGCCGCCGAGGCCTCCGCGAGTGGACGACCGAACATCCAGTCGGAGAGCAGCCCGAGGAGGAACATCCCAACCACAATCGTGAGGGTGAGGACTTGTCCGAGTCGCGTACTTGCGGCAATCGCGATCGCGTTCAATACAAGCGTCGCGAGTGCAATGAGAAACAGTGCTTTCCACACTTCAGGCTCGAACTGCAGCCCGAGCGGCACCGACTTGAACTCAGCGTTGAAGAAGAGTGAGAGCAGGTAGGCGAGGCCGAGAAACGGAACCGAAAGCGTGAGCGTCCACGCGGCGAAACTGCGTCCGTAGAAGAAGTTCATCCACGCGCCGACCGCGACCGCGGCAACCATCGCGCCCAACCCAAACAGGATGACGGGGAGATGGAAGGGGTCGCGCGCCGTTTGCAGCGTGCCGTGCACTTCAACAAGCGCGAAGACGAGCCCGAGGTAGAGCAGCGCGACGAGCATCGACGCCGAGACGCCGAGGAACTTTCCGAGGATGAAGACGGGGCGGGGCACCGGCTTCGACACCACGGTCAGGACGGTGCGATTTTCGATTTCGCGGGCGAGAACGTTGGTCGCGAGGAACGACGCAAGCACTGCGGTCGCGAGAAAGACCGTCGACAGGCCGATGTCGAGGAACATGCGCTGGTCTTCTTGCATGGTCCACGCGCTGAACGGGTTCGAGAGCACGACGAAAATCGTCGCGGCAACGCAAACCACGAGGACGACCGGCTGCCGAATCGACTCAAGGAAGGTGTTTCGGAGGATCGCGAGGAGCTGCTCAAGGATGGACATGGCTTCTCGTCAGGCTTACGAAAGAATTCGTCGAACGGGGATTCAGAAGCGGAAGGACCAAGACGCGCAGAAGCCCTGCGTGGCAGGGTCCCAACGTGCGGCAGGCCGACCGGGTTCGCATCGGGAGAGACGGCCCAACAAGCAAAGTGTCCGAACCGATGGCCGCTCGTCCGCAACGAGCGAACACAAGCGCGGAAGGAATGCGTACCTTACAGTACCGCCCCGTCTCCGTCGCGGCTCCGACTTCGAGCATCGCCTCGACTTCCACCTCGACCGACGGGTTCATCTCGCCACTCGGCAAGCCCAGCAGCGGTCTGGGTTGGCGCCGGGACTTTCCTGTCTCCCACAGACCAACGATGCGCATCGATCACCACGCGTACCAGCGGGCAACGGGCGTCGCCGCCAGCGGGCTTCTCGCTCAAGTCGCGATTGCACTTCTGCTCCTGATCTTCGGCAAGACCACAGGCGATTCCACGCTCGTGGTCGCATCCGCATGGGCCTTCTGCGGGGCGATCCCGTGGCTTGGGCTCACGATGATTTTCTACCAGCACCGCCTTGAGCGGCTGGAGAGTCTCGAACTCGACGCGGGTACCCGCGTTGACGCAGAAGGACGCATCTTCAACACCGACGAAGCACGCGTCGCGCGCAAGCGACTCGGCCTCATGCACTCGGTGCTGATGCCCGCGCTGAGCCTTGCCTACGCGATTCTGCTGGTGACGATCGGTTGGTCGGTGCTTTGGTGGTTTGAGAAGGAAGGCGATCCGAACGCCGATTGGGGAACCTTCGGCACGGGCGCCGCGCTCGGTTGGCAACTGGCGGTGACCTTCGGCACGGCACTGCTTGCGTTCATCTTCTCGCGATTTGTCGCGGGTATGGCCGTGCAAAGCGCGTGGGCAAATCTCCGCGGCGGCGCTGCGGTGATGGTTGGCAACGCGCTTGTGGCATTGGCGGTCGGAATCGGCACCGTTGTTGAACTCCTCAAAGAGGAAGGTCAATCGGACACCGTCATGCGCGGCATCGCGCAAGGGATCGCGATCTTTATGTTCGCGGTCGCGGCGGAGACGCTGCTCAACTTCATCCTCAACCTCTATCGCCCGCGTCGCATGGGCGAAACGCCGCGGCCCGCATTTGATTCGCGCGTGTTGAGCTTGCTCGCCGCGCCTGATTCGATCGTGCGCTCGATCAACGAAGCGGTGAACTATCAGTTCGGCTTCGACATTACGAGTTCGTGGGGCTACCAACTGCTCTTGCGTAACTTCGCGCGATTGCTTGCGGTTGGTCTCGTCGTGGTGCTCGCGCTGACGACTCTCGTGGTCGTGCAGCCACAAGAGCAGGGGATTCGTCTGCGATTCGGTGCGCGCGTCGGTGAGGTTTATCAAGGCGGCGCGATGGCGAAGATGCCGTGGCCGATTGATACAGCGATCGTCGAAGACGTGAACCTCGTGCGAGATTTGCCGCTCGGCACCGTGCGTCCATTCTCCAGTGGTGACGTCATCACATGGGGCGACGACACGATGCAACTCACGCAGTCGACGAATGTCTTCCTCGTGGGCCTCGGTGTCGCGGAGCCGACGGCCGCGCCGACGCAGCCGGGTGTCGTTGCGGGTGTGGTTCCAACCACCGCTCCGTCCACCACAACGGCGACCGCATTTGGTGTGCTGCCCGCGGAGACCGCCGCCGATCGCTCGACGGCAACCGAGCAATTCGCCGTGGTCGAAGCCGACATCGTGCTCCAGTACCGCGTGCGCGATCGCGAACTCGACAAGTACATCGCGTTCTCAAACGACGTGAAGAGCCGACGCTCGGCGATGGATATGCGTGAACGCGCGCTCAAGGCGATGGCGTTGCGCGAAGTCACGCGCACGATGAGCAGTCGCACGCTCGATACGGTGCTTTCACCGCCGCCCGATGCGCCACTCGTCGACACGCTCGTGAAGGCCATCCAAGGTGCGTTCGACGCTGCCGAAACAGGCGTTGAAGTCGTTGGACTTTCGATTCCGCGCCTTCGCCCGCCGGGAACCGAAGGTGGCAAGTTCGAGGAGCTTTCGATCGCGCGGCAGAACGGTCGTCGCCAAGTGGAAGACGCGCAGAGTGCCGTGAACACCACGATGAGCATGCTCGTTGGCGACGTCACACTTGCGGACGAAGTTTGGAAGGGCATCGCAGAACTCACGAAACTTGAGAACGAAGCGAAGGCTGGCTCCGCGGATGCGCGGCAAAAAGCGGACGCGCTGCGTGCGCGCCTTGAGCAGATTGTGCTTGATTCGCGTGCCCAATCGGCGAGCGTCATTTCGAACGCGCGCGCGCTTCGCTGGAACCTGCTCATGGACGCGCAAGCGATCGCCGCGGAAGTCACAGGCCAAGCGCCTGCGTGGAACGCCGACTCCGAGCTCTATCGCACGCGACGCACGATGGACGCACTCGCCGAAGCACTCTCCGGCGTGCGTGCGAAGTACATGCTTCTTCCTGATCCATCGCGCGTCCGTATCGACGTCGAGATGCAGGAGACGAGCACGGGTCTCAATCTCGGCGATTACCTCGAGAAGAAACCCGGCGACGGCGGTGGATGATTACTGGCGATTGACGCGCAACATCCACCAACAAGTATGAACGCATAAACCGATGAATCGTCTGATGAGCCGCAGCAATTGACGCGCTTCACAGCGACCAGAGCAATGACAGCAACGACAGGAACGACAGCCATGAATAAGCGAACCTCAGCCATCGCACTCGGACTTGCCATCGTGGCCGTGCTTGTCCTCTACAGCACGACGTACACGGTCAACTTCCACGAGATCGCGATTCGCACGCGTTTCGGTGAGGCCTCCGGCGTTGAACGCAACGCGGGCCTGCACTTCAAGTGGCCGTTCTTCATCGACAACGTCACGAAGATCGATCGCCGCAAGCAACTCGCCGAAAGCCCGCTTGTGCAAACCGCAACCGCCGACGGCCTGCAAGTCGTGGTGCAGGCGTATCTCTTCTGGCAGGTGAAGGACACCGATGCCGACGCGCAAGCGTTCATCAAGAGTTACCCTTCGGTCGATGAAGCCTCGAAGGACCTCGAGCAAGCGCTCGCGGGCGCGGTGAAGGCCGTCGCGGGCTTCCGCTTCGACGAACTCGTAGGACCAAACGCACGCCTCGCCGACGCAGAGAAGGCGATTCTCGCTGGCGTTGCCGCAGCGACGAAGACGGGTATCGAGCCAGTTTCGGTCGGACTTGCGCAAGTTGTTCTGCCGCAGAAGACGACCGTGAGCGTGCTTTCGCGTATGTCGGAAGTACAGAACACGCTCGCACGTCTTGAGAGCGCGAAAGCCGCGTCGCAAGCGGAGGCGCTTAAGAGCCAAGCGAACAGCCAAGCGGACACCATTCGCGCGTTCGCCGCACAATGGGCCGCGCGCATCGAAGCGAAGGGCAACGAAGAGGCGTCGGTCTACTACGAGCGCATGAAGGAGCACGCGGAGCTCGCGACGTTCCTCGCGTGGATCGATGCGATGAAGGCGGGCCTGCGTGGTTCGACGACGTTCGTCGGCGACACCACGACCGCGCCATTCCACTTGCTTGATCTCGGTTCGCCCGTCGACGCGAGCGGTATTCCTCAGCCACGACGCACGTCGTCGCGCACCGACAAGCCAGCGACGCTCGGCGCCGCTGGTGAGAACGCGGGAATGTCGGCGGAGAGCAGCACGCAAACCACCGCATCATCGGAGGAAGCCGGACGATGAGCACTGACCCCAACGGCACGTTCGATCCGAACGGCGCGGGCATGGGCGACGGTGCTGCGCCCGATCAACCGCGTCGCGCCGCGAGTGCGCGATTTGATATCGCTGCACGCGAAGACGCGGGTATGCGCGATGCGCTCGATCCGGCGACGCAGTCGCTCGGTGAAGCGCTCAAGCTTTCGTACCGCATTCTCCAGGTGGGCATTCTCGCGCTCGTCGTGATGTTCCTCTTCTCCGGCTTTCAGTCGGTGAAAGAAGGGGATACCGGCGTGAAGACGCTCTTCGGTGCCATCGCTGGTGCCGAAGGCGAAGAGCAGTTGCAGCCAGGATTCCAGCCATTTTGGCCGTATCCCGTGGGCGACCTTGTCGTCTTCGAACAGAAGCGCACGCTGCGGCTCGACTCGCAATTCTGGCCCGCGCGTCAGGTGCAGGGCGACACGAAGCAGAAGTCGACCGACGAGCAAATCGATAGCGCCGACGCGTCCGCAGGGCTTCGGCCCGGCGGCGATGGCTACGTGCTGACGCGCGACGGCGACATCGCCCACGCGCAGATTGAAGCGGAGTACCAAGTCGCCGACGCGGTTCGTTTCTTGCAAACGACGAGTCCGCAGGCGGCTGATCGACTCGTGACAAGCGTGCTCGAGCAAGCGACCGTCGAGGCAGCGAGCACACTCGCACTTTCTGAACTCACGGAAACGCGCGATCTTCTTGGCCCCGTCGTGCGCGAACGTGCACAGCGTGCGCTCGATCGACTCGATGCAGGCATCGATCTCGCATCGGTGCGCGCGGTCGAACGCAGCGCGCCGTTCGCTGTACAGAATCGCTTGCGTGAAGTGCAAACCGGTCGTGAAGCGGCAAAGAGCGAAGTCGAGCGCGCGCGCCAAGAAGCAGGTGCAACGCTGACCTCGATCGCCGGCGGCGAGGTGTACGTCGATCTTCTCAAACTGATTCGTGAGTACGAAGAAGCACTCGGCGCCGGACGCAACGACGATGCGGAAGCAACGTTGCTGCGCTTGGGTGCACGGCTTGAGGCGCCGGACGTTGGCGGCGAAGTGTCGCGCACGATTCAGCGCGCGAAGGCGTCGGAAACCGCGTTGCGTGCACGGCTTGAGCGCGAAGTCGAACGTCTCGACAGCCTCGCTGGCGCGTACCGCGATTCCAGTTCGCAGGTCGTGGCGCAGCTCTGGCTCGATGCCGTGCGCGAGATCTACGAGAACCCGCAGGCTGAGGTCTACGCTGCGCCGAACGTGCTTGGCGGGCTCAATCTGCGCTTGACGAGTTCGAGCGAAGTGATGCAAGCGCGTCGCGACGCGGAAACGCAACGCAAGAAGGCAGAGCAAGCCTTCAAGGATGCGGGCGGCTTCTACGCGCCGAACAGCGAACAGATCTACATCGGCAAACCTGGACGCCGCTTGAAGCGTGATGCAAGTGGTGGCGTTGGGCGTCCGTGATCGCGCGTACGAAAATGCGCGCGGCCATGAAGCCGTGAAGTTGGGAGCCGTGACGTTGGGATCCGTGAAGTTGAGAGCTGCAACGTTTGAAGTTGCAACGTTTGAAGTTGCGAAGTTTGAAGTTGTGAGGAAACCATGGCAACGGCAGGACGCGATTCCACACGTGTGACCACGCAGCAGGCCGCTGCCGCAAATCCTTCGAAGGACGAGCGGACGAAAGGCGAGCGAATCGTCGAGGCTGCAGGTCTGACGAAAACGTTCAGCGACTTCTGGATGCGTGCAACCGCGCGCGCCGTGGACGGCATCGACTTTCACATCGATCGCCATGAGATCTTCGGCCTGCTCGGTCCGAACGGCTCTGGCAAGTCGACGACGATCAAGATGATTCTCGGCTTGCTGCACAAGACGCATGGTCGACTTGTGGTTTTCGGCCGCGATCCGTCGGATGTCGCCGTCAAGCGGAAGATCGGTTACCTCCCCGAGGAGACCTACCTCTATCGCTTCTTGAATCCAACCGAGACACTCGATTACTACGGCAAACTCTTCGGCCTCGATCGGCGCACGCGCAAGCGCCGCACCGGCGAATTGCTTGAGATGGTCGGCCTCACGCAAGTTGCGCACCGCGCAGCGGGTGAGTTCTCGAAGGGCATGGCGCGTCGACTTGGTCTCGCGCAAGCGCTTGTGAATGATCCAGAACTCCTCATTCTCGACGAGCCGACTTCGGGCCTCGACCCGATCGGCACAAAGCAGGTGAAGGATCTCATTCTCGAGCTTGGACGCCGAGGAAAGACCATCTTGTTGACTTCGCACCTCCTCGCCGATGTTGAGGATGTGTGTGATCGCATGGTGATTCTGTACGGCGGAAAGATTCGCGCCGCTGGTACGGCGAATGAACTTCTCGCGGACAGCCGTCACACGCTGATTCGCGCGCCGCGACTCGATGAGGCGACGATTCGCGCGATCGATGAGACGCTCCATCGCGTGCAAGGCGTCGGTATCGAACGCGTCGAGGCGCCGCGCCAGACGCTTGAGAATCTCTTCCTCGACATCGTTGAACGTGCGCGCCAAGAGCAACTCGCGACGAGTGGCGCCCAGTCGGGTGGTCGAATTGCGTCGTTCCTCCAGGGTGATGAGGCGAACGCTGGCGAAGCGACGGAAAGCGGTGGCCGTCAGGTTGTGGAAGCGCTCGTGCAATCGACGGACGCGCCCGCGCGCGCAACACTCGCCCAACCTGCCGCGCCTGCGGCACCGAAGGGTGTCGACGCTTCGATGCTCGATGCGCTTGTCTCGGGCGAGAAACCCGCGCAATCCTCTTCGGCGCCCGCGAAGAAGCCTGACGCACCGCAAGTTCGTAAGGCGGCGGACGTCGACCAGAGCCTGATTGATTCGCTGCTCTCCAGCGAAGGAAAGCAAGACTCGAAGCAGAAGGGCACGGAGGGCGGAGCGTGAGCGAAGTCGGCACGGGAACCTCGCTCGTCACGCGACTCCAACGATCGATCGCGGATCTCTCGATGCGTCGCGGTGTGCGCATCGCGATCGTATCGATCTACGCGGTTGTCATTCTTGCGCTCGCATTCGTTGCCTATCGCGAAGCGTCGTACATTGACCGATTCGCGGAGGAGGTGCCCGAGATTTTGAAGGGCGCCAATCTCGTCGCGAAGGATGCCGCCGCGATTGAACTTGCGGAGAAGGGCACGGTCACATTCGAAGGCCGCACCGTTGGCGACGCCGCGCTTGCGAAGCAAATGGCGACGCTCTACGGCGTCGCGGGCAACTTGGAGCGTTACGCCGAGGCGACGTCGATTCTCATTGGAACGCTGCGGCCGGAGTGGCTGCCAGTTCCGTTTGCAGACGATCCGTGGCTTGTTCTCGCGACGGCAGCGCTCTTACTTGCAATCGTGTTTTTCGCGGTGTTTTCGGGTCTCGCCGCGGCTCTCGTCGGAGTGACGCTCGTCGTCGCTGCGGTCGCGATTCCTGTCACGTTGATCGGTCGCCCCAGTCTTGCAACCAGCCTTTCTGCCGTGCCGATCGGGCTTCTGACATTCGCGCTCGTCGTGCGACTCGCGCAGTTGCTGCTCGATCGCGCATCACCCGTCTTCGCCATCGCATCGGGTGTCCTTCGTGAAGCGATGCGACTTCGCATCGCGGTCGCGTTCGCCGCCGTCGCGATCGTGGCAATTCCGCTCTTTCCGCAGTGGATCGATCCAACCACGCCGCTCCGCTACCAAGTGCAGACCTTCCTGTCGCGCTCGATGGACACGATGTATGTCGTGTGCGCGTTCCTGACCGTGTTCCTCGGTTGTGCAACGGTTGCCTTCGAAATTCGCGATCGACAAGCGTGGCTGACGTTGACGAAGCCGGTGTCGCGCTTCTCGTTCCTCCTTGGAAAGTGGCTCGGCCTTGTCACGCTGAACGCGTGCATCCTGATCGTCGCGACGCTCGCGATGTTCGCGTTCCTCGTGCAGATTCGTGCACGGCCCGCGCAGGACATTTTCGACGCTCTCGCCGTGCGTGATGAAGTGCTCGTTGCGCGCGTCGGTTCGCTACCGATCTACGAGCCGCTGCCACCAGAGGAGTTGAAGGCCGCGGTGGATGAGCGCATGCGTGCAGATCTCAACGCACAGGCAGATCTCCGAACGGGAACTCGCACGGAGATCGAGATCAAGAAGCAGTTTGCGCGCGATATTGCGGGCGAGTATCTCAAGCAACTCCGATCGGTTCCTCCCGGTGGAGAGCGCGTGTACCGCTTCCCAAATCTCGGCGCGGCCCGCGATTCTGAGGGAAATCTCTCACTTCGCTACAAGCTCTATTCGGGCGAAAGCGATCCACACGCTACGTATCCCGTGATTTTCGTCTTCGGCGAAGGCGATCGTCAGACCTGGGCCGATCGGCAAATCATCGCGGCGCAGGTGAACGCGTTGCCCGTTCCGGCGAGCACGATTGCAGACGACGGATCACTCGTGGTGCGCATCGTGAACGCGCAGGTCAATCCAAATCCTCAACCGGGTGCGCCCGAGTTTCTGCCAGGCCAAACATCGTTGGCGTTTGACATCGACGGACTCGAACTCCTGCATCGCGTGGGTGGATTTGAAGCGAACCTTCTGCGCGCCCAGTGCGTGAATCTCCTCAAGCTCTCGTTCCTTGGCATGCTTGCGGTTTCGCTCGCATCGTTCCTCTCGTTCCCAGTTGCGTGTTTGGTCGTGTTCACGATTTTCGCCGCGGGCTCGATCGCGCCGTACCTCGCGACGAGTGTCGACGAGTACCGCATCCGAACCGAGTCGCAAGCATGGAAGGCGTTTGAAGCCGTGATTAAGGGTATCGCCGGTGCAACGGAGTTCAGCGTGCGCAGCTTCGGCGAGGCGCGCGCGAACGGGGCGCTCGTTGAAGGCCGTTTGGTGTCCACCGAGCTTGTCTTGCGAACCTTCGCGTTGATCGGCGTCGCATGGTCTGCGGTCGTACTCCTCCTCAGCCTTGCGGTGTTCCGCCGCAAGGAGATCGCCATCTACAGCGGACAGGGAGGCTGACATGGGCGATCGCTTGATTCAATTCGGATCGATCATCGCGCTCGCGGGCGCCATCGCCGGCGCGGCAGTTACGCAGCCGAAGCTGGTCGAAGTCGCGGATCGTGACGAACTTCGTTACACCGACATCTCGATCGACGGTGCGCCGCCGATCGTGGCGGTGGGCACGGCGATTGGCGCACTGCGCGGTCTGATCGTCGACTACTTGTGGATCAAGGTGACGCTGCAAAAGGAGAAGGGGCTGCTTTATGAGGTGATGGCAGATGCCGATCTCATCACCAAGTTGCAGCCGCGATTCCCCGATGTTTGGGCGTTCCACGGCCACAACATGGCCTACAACATTTCGGTCATGACCAACACCCAGGATGAGCGCTGGGCGTGGGTCAACGCGGGCATCAATCTCGTTCGCAACAAGGGCATTCGCTACAACCCGAACGATCTGATTCTCGGCAAAGAACTGTCGTTCTGGTTCTCGCACAAACTCGATGGCGTTGCCGACGACGCGCACCTCTTCTACAAGCGCAAATTCGCGGAAGAGTGGACGTACATCCTTGGCCCCGCGCCATACGACTACGACCAGCGAATCGCGTGGATCAAAGCGATCGCGGATGCGCCCGACACGCTTGAGGCACTCGAACAAAAGGTGCCGGGCACGAAAGAGTTCATCGCGAATCTCTCCGAGCGACTCAAGCCTCTTGGTGCGCGATACGAATTCGCGGTCGACAAGCGATTCCTTGATCTCTACGGGCAATGGCTTGCGCGGAAGAACTCGCCCTACGCGAAGGCGCTCAATATTCGAGCGTCGAGCGAAGGCGCGGCAGCGCTCGTCGGCATCTTCGACTCAACCTTTGGCGAAGAGAAGAATCGCGAGGTCGGCGACAAGTTGATTGCGTTCGTGCGGAAGCGCGTCTTGCTCGACTCGTACAACATGGATCCGCAGTTGATGTATGAGTTCACGCGCGATACGGGACCGCTTGATTGGCGACACCCCGCGGCGCATGCGCTTTACTGGGCGCGTCGTGGCATGCTCTTCGGTGAAGATCGCATGCTGCGCGATGAGCTCGAAGCGTTCAAGGTCATCAACAACGATCGCCAAGAAATCCAAGCAATGCAGGCGCTCGCGCGTTCGGGCCTTGTGAGTTACGACCCGTTTAGCGGCGACAACGTCACGCGGCTCAACGATCCGCGCTGGATTCTCGTGCTCGATCGATACTTCGAGAAACTCTACGAAAAGCACTACGAAACGCGCGGTGCGGGTGCCGACACGTTCACGAATCTCCACGAGAACTTCATGCGCCAAGCGGTGCGTGAGTTGTATCGCCTTGGAGATATCGAAGGCGCGCAGAAGATTCTGACGCGGCTCGACACGCTCTACGGAACGGGAAGTTTCAATCCCAACACGCAGTATCAGAAGCCGCTCGAAGATTTCGTGCGCGATCAACTCTACGGCGAATTTGAAATGCAGCCGGAAGTTGTGCGCAGCGATGTGTACGCCGCGCTTGAACGCGGATTCCGCGAAGGCCTTTTGCTCGACAACGAGAAGTTGCTTGAAGACAGTCTGAAGTACGCGCGTGATCTCACACGATACTTCCGCGAAACGCGCTACAACGACTTCGTGAACAAGTTCGGCGAAGGCCGCATGAAGGATGTCCTCGGCACGCTCGAAGACTCGATTCCTGCGGTGTTCACGAAGATCATGCTCGATACATCGCAGCCGATGCTCGATCGACTCGTGATCTATCGAAAGGCTCCTGACGATTTGAAGCTCGCGATTTACGATCGCGTGAAGCCGATGCTTGAGCGCGAATACTCCGTGGCGCGACTGGCGCAAACGGGCATGCCGTTCGCGCAAGCGTTCCCCGAGCCGCCAGGCCTCGCCGAATACCGCAAGGAACAAGAAGCGGCTGCGCGGGCGCGTGAAGAGTCGAAGAAGACCGACAACACGAGCGAAGCCGAACGCAAGTAACGCGATCCACACAGCGTTCACTCGCGGTAGAGTGCGCCAATGCGCATTCCTCCCGCGATTCTCGCTATCGGCCGCAACTATGCGGATCACGCCGCTGAAATGGGTACGAAGACTGATGAACGCCCGATGGTGTTCATGAAGAACCCAGCGTCGGTCTGCCGGCATGGCGATGAGATCGTGATCCCCAAGATTTGCCGTGAAGGTGGACCGCAGGTTGATTACGAAGGTGAACTTGCGTTTGAAATCGCGCGTGATTGCCGCGATGTGCCTGAGTCAGAAGCGATGTCGGTCATCGCTGGTTACCGCGTTGCGAACGACGTGAGCGCGCGTTGGTGGCAGAAGACAGGCTCTGGAGGTCAGTTCTGCCGCGGCAAAAGCTTCGACACTTTTTGCCCGATGACGGAACTTGTGCCGGCTGCCGCAATCGACGATCCGCAAGCGCTCGAGATCGAAACCGTGCTCAACGGCGAACGTGTGCAGCATGCGAGCACGTCGCTCATGGTTTTCCCAGTGCGATATCTCGTGGCGGAACTTTCGCGCGGCATGACGTTGCTTGCCGGAACGATCGTGTTGACGGGTACGCCAGCCGGAGTTGGTGCAGGCCGGAAGCCGCCGCTCTATCTCAAAGATGGCGACACCATCGAAGTGCGCATCGCGAAGGTGGGTCACCTTGTGAATCGTGTGCGCGAGGAGTGACGCGGGTTCCTTGTCGCGCCTGTCAAGCGCGACACACTTCACAGCCCAGATCACGGCCCAGATCACGGCCCAGATCACGGCCCAGATCACGGCCCAGATCACGGCCCAGATCACGGCACTGGATCAGGGCCATGACCGCCCCATGGGTGGCATCGCAACAATCGTCGCAGCGTCAGCCGCGTTCCGCGCCACGCGCCGTGGCGTTGATACGCCTCGATCGAGTAGAACGAACACGACGGCGTGAATCGACACTGGCCACCGAGGATCGGACCAAGAAAGACTTGGTAGCCACGCACGCAGGCGATCATGAGTCGCGCGGTGGGGCCGGGGGTTGGCTCTGGTCCTCCGAGGGACGCGCCGGTTTTTCCGTCGTCTGCCCCGACGCGGTGTTGGTCGGACGCACGTTGCCCACAACATCCGCCGCCACAGCAGCGTTCGTCGCTTGATCCGCTCGCTTGCGTTGGGCGCGTTTCGTCCA
Source organism: Planctomycetaceae bacterium (assembly GCA_027483065.1). GTDB lineage: Bacteria > Planctomycetota > Phycisphaerae > Phycisphaerales > SM1A02 > QWPT01. The sequence goes on along the minus strand of JAIXVI010000157.1, from coordinate 7,600 downwards.
TACCGCATGCAGCGTAGCGAAGGCGTGGGAGAGATGCGCGCGATATGCGTCGAGCGCCAAGACCTCATGAGGTCGCACAATCACCACGATGTCGTACGTCGTCGCGTGGTGCGCCGAACCTGATGCGCTGTCTGTCGCGCCGCTCGAAGCGGGGAGCGCCTGATGCGTCTCCACGCTCCATTTCGCCGCGAAATCGTGTTGCGAAAGTCGATAGGCCTCGCGAATCATTCGCTTGATTCGATTGCGTTTCACGGCGTTCCCGCAGCGCCGACCGATCGAGATACCGATGCGCGTTTGAAGCGTTTCACCGACCGCGGAGTGCACGGAGAGGGGCCCGACTTCCGCGCGCGCACGCGCATCCATCACCCGTCGAAACGCACCTCGACCTGCGAGTCGTTGTTCGCGGCGAAACGTGAAGCGCTCGCTCACCGTTCATGCTCCATCCGCCGACGCCACGCACGCATGATGCGTGAACGAGTAAGGACTCCGAGCATCTCTCCATGCGCACCGCGAACGGGAAGCGGGCCGCGCTCGAGTCGATCAAGCGCGTGATCGAGCGGCATATCTTGATCGATGGCGCGAATACCAGTACGCGCAATGTCGCGTACTTGAAGAAGCGGGAGTGCCTCGCGGTTGACAAGCGCGATACGGAGATCGCGCGCGCCGACGATGCCTTCCAACTTTCCGTCGTCATCAAGCACAACGAAATCTTCGCCACCACGGGCGAGTTCAATCAGCGAGGTCGCCCACGCGGATCCACGCACCACAACAAGCGGCTTGAGCGCCACATCACTCACACGAAGTCGACGCAAGACCGACATGTCACTCGCGGAACCAAGTCGAAGGCCAAGTGCCGCGAGTTCGGCGGTGTACAAACTGTGTCGCTCGAAGAGTCGCGCAACAATCGTTGAAACGGCTGCCACAAGGACGACGGGTAACAGCACCGAGGATTCGCGCGAAAGCTCGTAGACAAGCAGCGCGCCTGTGAGCGGCGCGTGCGTGCTGCCCGCAACGACGCCTGCCATTCCCGCGAGCGCGAGCGGAGCAGGGCCGACGTCGCGGACAAACGGGATGTATTCACCGAGGCTTCCGAACGCACCACCAACGAGTGCGCCAACAAGGAGGCTCGGCGCGAAGAGACCACCGATGCCGCCCGAACCGAGCGTGAGACTCGTTGCAACACACTTCACGACGGCGAGACCGAAGAGAAGCGCTGCGACAACGACCGCAGCGTCCTTTGTGTAGAACGCGGGCTCCAGCACCGCTTTCGCGAGCGGGTAGCCGTTCCCATAGAAGGCAGGGATAGTGCCTTGCCCGAAGTCAAGCCACTTCGCCGCGAACGCCATGTGACAGACACCAAGCACCGCGAGAATCGCCGCGCCGCATGCGGGGAGCATCCAGCGCGGCACGGGGAATTTCGCGAACGCCGTTTCCGACGCTTGCAACGTGCGGATGAAGAACACGCTTGCGATGCCACACACGAGGCCAAGCATCGCGAATGCGGGAGTTGTCGCGATCGAAAGTCCATCGCCAGTGCCGCGGAAAACTTCAGCGCCGATACCGAAGAGCGGTTCTTGTGTTCCGATCAACGTCTGCACCGTGGCTGCGGCAAAGACCGCGGCAATCACAATCGGCGTGAAGGTGCGCAACGAGAAATCGCGCAGCAGCACTTCAAGGACGAAGAAGATTCCAGTGAGCGGGGCGTTGAACACCGCAGCGATGCCGGCGGCGGCACCGCAGCCGACAAGCGTGGTCGAGTTCTGCGGGTTGGTGCGAAGGAATCGCGCGATGACTGAGCCGAGCGTCGCGCCGATGGTGACGATTGGTCCTTCGGGTCCTGCCGATCCGCCTGACGCGATGGTCGCGCTTGCGCCAAGCCAGGTCCGCGCGGCCAAGGTTGCGGGCAGTTGCGCGCGCTTCCGGTGGATCGCGTAAAGGACGCTCGACACTCCGTGACCCTGCATTTTGACGCGGAAGATGCTCTTCACGGCGCCGCAAAGGAGGGCACCGATGACGGGCACGATCGCGACCGCCAGCGGGATTTGGGCGGGGTGCTCGGCAAGCCAGGCGCTCGAAGCGTGCTCGGCCCACTGGATGGGGCGGATAAATGCGAGCGCGATGACCGCTAGCGCACAGCCGGTGAGCGCTGCGAAGAGCAGCAGGCGGCGTTCCCGCTGGAGCCCGAGCCGACTGAGAACGCGGGCAATGACGCGCGCCGAGCGGGTGCGGGCCGGACCCTCGGTCGGGCGCGAGGGTGTCGCGTTGGCTCGGCGTTTTGCCTTTGGTGAAGGTTTAGAATCGTTGTCCGCCACGGGTTCGAGAACAGCTTTCAAAAGGAAGACACGCGAGAGGCTGCGAGAGTCGCGAGGCGCGCTATACTAACCCCCTTCGCCCGAGGGACAGCCCCGCTCGGGGAGACCTAATCATGATCGAAGCACTGAAGAGCGACCATATCGTCGAAAAGCTCGGCGGCCGGTTCAAGTTGACCGCCCTCATCCAGCGCCGTCTTGGCGAAATCATCGACGGAGCCCGCCCGCTCGTCGATCGAAACGGCCGATCTGACCTTGAAGTCGTCATCGACGAGATCATGCAAGACAAGATCACGCTCGAGATCGATCCCGAGCACATCGAGAAGATGAAGGGCACGCCTTCGCGCAAGCGCTAAAGCGTGCAACGCTGAGGCTTGCGATCCTGCACCTCGGTTTCTGACGGTGCGCGCAGGATGGCGAGTGCTGCCTGTCGCATCGCGTTCATCTCTGATTCGACTCCGCCATGTATCACGGCCATCCGGACAACCTGCTGCCATTCAAAGGCCGCCGGATCGCGGTCGGTGTTTGCGCTGGCATCGCGTCGTACAAGGTGTGTTCGGTCGTCAGCACGCTTGCGCAAGCCGGCGCCGAGGTGACTGTGTCGATGACGGTGGACGCGCAACGCTTCGTGACGCCGCTCGTTTTTCAGTCGTTGTCTGGGCAGCCGGTGCTCACAAGCCCGTGGGAATCATCAGAACCGAAAGATCCGCAACACATTCGTGCGGCGTCGGGGCTCGACGCGGCGCTCATCGCGCCCTGCACGATGAACATGCTCGCGAAACTCGCGCAGGGGAGCGCAGACTGCATGGTCTCACTGCTCGCTGCGTCGATCGACCGCGCGAAGACGCCTGTGGTGCTCGCCCCGAGTATGAACGAAGTCATGTGGCGGCAACCGGCCACGACGCGCAACGTCGAGACGTTGAAAGCCGATGGGTTTCACGTCATTGATCCGGCTTCTGGTTGGCAGGCCTGTCGCGCCGTCGGCCCAGGGCGGCTTCCAGAGCCTGACGCGTTGATCGACCTGCTCGCGGCGGTCCTGCGCGATCGGCCCCGTGTGGGTTGAGGCGGGCTGACTCGGGCTGGTCCCGCGTTCGCCTTATCCGACTGTCAAAACGTCTGAATCCACGCCGAGGCACTTTGCCTCCGCAGATGCCGTGCTACGTTGGCGTGGTCCGATTGGCCGATTCCCGGCGTCGCAAGGCTGCGATATGGGCTTGAGCCAGCAGTCTCTCGACCGACGCATTTGCCCCCAATTTTCTCCCCAAGTCTCTCCCCAAGTCTCTCCCCAAGTCTCTCCCCAAGTCTCTCCCCAAGTCTCTCCTAGGAGGCCCTCCGCATGTGCCGCATCCCAATGCTCGTCACGTTTGTTGCTGGAAGTGTTGGATTTGCCGCGTTCGCTGCGGCCGATGCGCCGCGCGGTGGGCGACGTGCGGAAGAAGATCTTGTCGGCATGCGTGACATTCCGAACTTGCTCATCCGAAGCGAGGACGCTGCAGACGGCGGAGTCGCGGGCGCATGCCCGCCGGTGATTTCAACCTATACCAACGCGAGCTTTGAAGGCGGGCAATACGTCGCGCAAGGCGGGTTTGCGGAGGGTGAAATCGCGGCGTGTTCGTACACCGTCGCTGCCGCGGACTTCCCACTTCGGATCGACCTCTGCGAGATGATCTTCGCAACGAGCGCGACCACCGTCACCACGACCACGAAGTGGTCGGTCATCGTGTGGGAAGGCACACCTGCGACAGGCAACATCATCGCGACGTACTCGTCCGATGGAAAGATTCTGCCGCACCTCGTGATTCCGCCGGGAACGAACGGCACCAACATTCAGTTCGGTATTGATCCAGGCGATCCTGAGCAGATCATCGTGCAAGACAACGGCAGCCGAACATTCAGCATTGGCTTCCGCATCGATGACCACAACAATCAAACGCAGAATCCGTGCTTGGTTGCGCCTCCGTCGGGCTCAAACGCGTTTCCCACGACCGACGTCGGCGGTCTGCAAGCTTCGACGACGAATTGGCTCTATCTCGTGAATTGCGGCGCACTCGGTTGCCCCGCCGGTTGGAAGTCCTTCGCGCAACTTCCGACGTTCTGTCGTCCGACGGGAGACTGGGTGATGCGCGTCACGTGGACGCCCGTGAATTGTGCGCTTCCGGGCGCATGCTGCTTGCCGAACGGAACGTGCCAGCTGCTGAGCGCAGCCGACTGCGGTGTCGCCGGCGGAACGTTCAACGGTGAAGGCACGCAGTGCACGGGCGATGCTTGTGCGCAAGACCTCTGCCCATGCTGCTTCGCGTCGACCGGCGGTTGCATCACGTTGCCGCCAGCGTCCTGCATCGCTGCAGGTGGCGTTGCGGGTCCACTCGGCCAAACCTGCACGGGTTACGTCTGCTTCCCAACGGGCGCGTGCTGTTTGCCCGATGGAACGTGCATCGGTCCGGTGAGCCCCGAGCAATGCGCCGCGCAGAACGGCGTCTTCAAAGGCAACAACACGGTGTGCACCGCTTCGACCTGCCCGCAACCGACGGGCGCCGCGTGCTTCCCGAATGGCTTCTGCTTGCAACTCACGCAGGCGCAGGCGAACTCCGCGGGCGCGACGTGGAAGGGCCCCGGAACCGACTGTGTGGACGCGAACGGAAACGGACTCGCCGATGATTGCGAGCAGGGGAATCCTGCCGACGTAAACGGCGACGGCGTGGTCAATGCAGCCGATCTTTCGCTCGTTCTCGGAGCGTGGGGCGCTGCCGGTGGTGCGGCCGACGTCAACGATGACGGCACGGTTGATGCGGCGGACCTCTCGCTCATCCTCGCCGCATGGGGCGGATGAGCGACCGTCAAGAGACGGCGTGATGTGATGTCCGCGTTCTCGGGCTTGTCGGACCCTGTTCGTTTCTATTGTCCAACATCAGCATGGACTTGTTGTCGAATTGTCGTATGTTTCCTGACCTCGAGGGCTTTGGAGGAGGCGTCATGCAGCGTGGAAAAGGGAAACATAGTTCGGCAGCGCGGTCACATGAACTCTCGGTGCGTTCTCGCACGGGGAGAATTGAGCATGTTTCGGCGCTTGTTCCTTCGCTCTTTCGCGTGAGGCGAACCACGCTGTCGTCGGCGATGCTCGTCGTTGCCGTTGCAGCCGCAACTTCTGGTTTGACGACACGCGCCTCCGCCGGAGCAGGCGAATGTGGCGATCCGGCCTCGGGCAGCTGCTTCGCCGTGCAGTCAACGCCCTCATGCGCAGACGCAACGTGCTGCAACGCGGTCTGCGCACTCGATCCATTCTGTTGTGAAGAAGTGTGGGACGCCGTTTGCCGTCAAAGCGCGAACGACCTGCCCGTGTGCGCGGTGCCAGTGCCGTCGAACGACGCGCCGGAATCTGCGCGTTTCTCGCTTCCTGGACTTGTCGCGTTCACCACGGTTGGCGCAACCGACTCAGCCGTGACCGAAATTCCCGCCGAGTGTGGCGGCGTCTTTGGCGATGAGATTCGTCGCGACGTCTGGTTTGAGTTCCGCGCAGATCGCACCGGTTTCATGCGATTGAATACCTGCCCCACAGACAGCGCCGGCGGCTTTAGCGAGTTTGATCCGATTCTCGTGCTGCGCGATGCAACGACCTATGCGTCGATTGCGTGCAACGATGAGGCGATCGGTTGCGGTGGTTACGCCAAGCTTGAGTTCCCAACCATTGCTGGTGAGCGTTACCTCATTCAGATTGGTGGGCATGACTTTGAGATCGGAAATGGCGCTGTTCGCGTGACCGAAACCGGCACACCTACTGCCGCGCCGACCAACGATGCTTGCGCTGATGCAACGACGGTCGCGGTGCCCGCGAAGGGTGCAGCGATCGCCTTCGACCTTCTCGGCGCGACGCCGAGTACATCGAGTTCATCATCGTGCGGCGCGGGACTTGCAGATGTGTGGTTCCTCGTTGGGCCGTTTGAGGCGAATGGTGTCGCGACACTTTCTGCCTGCAGCAATGACGCACCGGTGCAGATCGAAGCGGGCTCGGGCTCGTGTGGTGACGAACTGATTTGCAGCGGGTCTGATGCGTGCGTCGAAGGCGCGGGCGTGGAAGTGGAAGTTGCAAAGGGTGCGTCGTTGCTTGTGCGCGTGGCATCGCTCGCGCGCGTGGAGGGCGAGTTGTCGGTCGCGTTCCAACCGATTTCCGCGTGTCCTTCGGATCTCGACGGCGACGGTGCGGTGAGCGCTGCGGATCTTTCGCTTGTTCTCTTGAACTGGGGCACGGCGGCCGCGGACATCGATGGTGACGGCACGACTTCGGCGTCAGATCTCTCGCTCGTTCTCGAAGCATGGGGCGCGTGCGGCTGACACACTTCAGCTCATTTGTCACAATGTGAGGCATGAAAGCGACCCTTCTTGCCATTGGCGCCGGACTCTGCTGGGGAATCGGAGAAGTCTGTACGCGAAGCGCACTGCACTCAGGGAAACTTGGGCCGATTTCCGCCATCACGATCCGCTCGCTCGTCGCGATTCCGCTGTTGCTTCTCGCGTATCTCGCGATGACGCGCGGTATCGCGGGTTTGCGACAAGAACCGTCGCTTGGGCAGATTGATGCGGCGAATTGGACGAAAGTCGTCTTGGGCTCTGGGCTCGTGGCGGGCGCACTTGCGATGGTGCTTTTCTACGCAGCGCTCTCGCTCGGCGAGGTATCGATCGTGAAGCCCATCGCCTTCGCGATCGCACCTTCGGTCGGTGTATTGCTTGGGTGGCTCATCCTCGGCGAATCGATGCATGCCCGAAAGGCGGTCGCCGTGCTGCTGATCATTGGCGGAGTTGTGCTCTTAACGACGGGGGGTGGCAAGGCCGCGACGGACGCGCCACTTGCTGCGCCCGAGCCTGGATCGCCGCGATAACTCAAGTGTGGGTCGCAGAGCCGCAAGGGCAGATGGCCGATTTGCGCGGCGGACACTCGTGCGAACGTCCTCGAAAGGACTGGACAAACCGTTCCACTTTGCCGATACTTCCGACCCCGCTCAGCCCGTCAGGGCAGTGCCATCCGGAGAGGTGTCCGAGCGGTTGAAGGAGCTAGTCTCGAAAACTAGTAGTGGGTTCATCCTACTCGTGGGTTCGAATCCCACCCTCTCCGCTTCATGAAAAGCCCGCGGTCGCCTTCGGCGAGCGCGGGCCTTTTCATTTGCGGAGAGTGTTGCGTCGCGCGCGTGCGCGCGCGCCGCGGATCCGTGGCTTCGCCACGTCTCCGGGCTTGGACCTCGCTTGCGCGAGGTAGCGAATCCCACCAACCTCCGCTTCATGAAAAGCCCGCGGTCGCG
>JAIXVI010000158.1 GCA_027483065.1 Planctomycetaceae bacterium | reverse complement strand
GTCCATCACGAGAATTTCAGGGTCACGTAGCACTGCCCGCGCGAGCGCGACAAGTTGGCGCTGGCCTGTCGAAAGTCGTTCGCCGCCCTCACCGACTTGCGTGTCGTACGCGTTCTCCAAACCCTCGATAAACGCATGCGCGCGTACGCGCCGCGCAGCGGCTTCGACTTCCGCATCCGTCGCTTCGAGGCGGCCGTACCGAATGTTTTCGCGCACCGTTCCCGCAAAGAGATGCGCAACTTGCGGCACGATGCCAACGCGCTCAATGAGCCAATCAAGCGGCAAATCGCGGTAATCGACGCCATCGATCGTGATGCGACCTGCGCGTGGTTCATAGAAACGGGTCGCGAGCGACACGATCGTCGACTTGCCACCACCCGTGGAGCCGACAAGCGCGATCGTCTGCCCACGCCGCGCGGCGAGCGAGAAATCATGCAGCACAGGCACGCCTTCGCGATACCAAAAGTCCACCGCTTCAAATCGCAACTCTGAGATGCGTCCGTCGGCGGCAGCTGATCGCAGAGAAGCGCGTGATGCATCGCGATCGCGAATCGCAGGTTCCGTCGACAACAACGTGGCGATGCGTTCCGCCGCACTCGATGCACTCAAGATGTCCGCGAAGCGCTGCGCGAGTTCTTGCACAGGCTGCGCAAACAGCGCTGCAAACTGCATGAACGCGATGAGCGTTCCGAGCGTGAGTTTCTCATCGGAACGTACCCATTCGACGCCGTGCCACAACACGAGTGCCGCGCCCGTCGCGGCGAGCATGGACATCAACGGCATGTAGACGCTCGAGAGAATCGCACCGCGCATCGCCCAGAGATTCATCTCGGTTGAAAGCGTTTGGAACTCGGCGAGATTCGCGTCTTCGCGCGCGAGCGTCTTTGTCGTGCGCGCGCCGAGCAGCATTTCGCCGTAGGACGCGGTCATCGCGCTTGAAACGCGTCGCGCCTCGCGGCCCGCGCGAAGCAAAAAGCGTTGGAAAATCGCGCTCGTGAGCGCCATAAACGGCACCGCCGCGAGTGCCCACAGCGCGAGGCGCTCGTTGATCCAAAACATCGCGGTGACAACACCGATGAGAATCGCCGAACACCACGCGAAATCGAGCATGACCCACGGGAGAATTCCTGCGACCTTCGAACAATCGCTCGTGAGTCGTGACACGAGCCAACCCGTTGGTCGCACGTCGAAATAGGCAGGCTCGAGTGTTTGCAGTTTGCCGAAGCAATCTCGGCGTAGGCGATCGGCCGTGCGCGTGGCAACTCGCCCCGCGCCAGAGATGAACGTCCACACACCTGCCGCAAACACTACAAAAACCGCCGCATACGTCACGATCGGCCACGTGAGCGCGGCGCTGTCGCCACGTCGCGCTTCATCGACGATGCGACCAACCATCAGCGGCAACATCGTTTCAATCGCAGCGACCACGATGCCACCACCAACAAGCATGCCAACACCACGACGCTCCTGCATGGCACGCGTGATGATGGGCTTCCACACGTGAAGTGTGAAACGCGATCGCGAGTCATCTTGCCGTTCCACTTCAGACATGCGTGGACTCCAAATCTGCGCCCGATTCGCCCGTCAAATCCGCAGCCAACTCGGCGTCTGCGTGATTCTGAATCTCCCAAAGCGTTCGATAGAGCCCAGGCTGCGCAATGAGTTCGGCATGCGTGCCGCGCTCGATCACGCGACCTTCATCGAGCACCAAGATGAGATCCGCATCCATCACCGCACTCAATCGGTGTGCGACAATGATTTTGGTTTGCGCCGACTTTCGTGCGCGGAGCGCCGACAAAATCGATGTCTCGGTATCTGCGTCAACCGCGCTCAAAGCGTCATCGAGAATCAAAAGTCGCGGCTCCGCGACCAGCGCGCGCGCAATCGCAACGCGTTGGCGTTGGCCGCCAGAGAGCGTCATGCCCTTCTCGCCGACGACGGTGTCGTAGCCTTCGGGGAACGCCAAAATCGTCTCATGGACACACGCAATCGTCGTACTCAACTCGACGCTCTCGTCGCGCGCGGCGGCGGCAAGCGCACCCGCGCGAATGTTCTCACGCAACTTCTTCGAATAGAGAAACGGCTGCTGCAGCACGGTTCCGACGACGCTGCGAATCGACGTGCGCGGCACATCCGCGAGCGATCGTCCATCGACTTCAATCACGCCCGCATCGGGCTCATGAAAGCGCAGCAAGAGTTGCACGATGGTGGTCTTGCCCGAACCCGACGGCCCAACGAGGCCGAGCGTTTGGCCAGGCGCGAGCTCGAAGGAAAGCCCATCAAGCACCACCGGACCACCGCGATAGGCGAAACGCACATCGCTGAATCGAATCGCCAAACCTTGCGCGGACGGCGCGAGCGGCTTTGCGCGCTCAGCACGAGGATCGAGGTCGCGCTCCTCGTCTTTCGCAAGAATCTCCTCCAAGCGCGAGACCGCGGCCAATGCTTTGCCGGCCTCAACCACCATGCGGCCAAGCATGCGTACCGGCCAGATGAACATCGCGACCACAGTGAGGAAGTAGAAGTACGCGCCGAGTTCAAGCGAACCGCGCGAGAGAAGCCACGCGCCCAAACCCACGACAACGACTTGCTGCAAAAAGCAGATCAAATCGGACTTCGCCCAGAAGCCCGCGAACAACTGAAAGAGTCGCGCGTCGGCGTCGCGAAATGCGCCTGAACTCACGGCGAAACGCGCATTCTCATGTGCTGCACGGCCAAACGCGCGCACCGTGCGAATGCCCGTGAGATTCTCGGTGACGTTCGTCGTCATCGCGCCTTCGGCTGTTTCCTTCGCAGCGAAAGACGGCGCCATGCGGCGGAAGTGGACAGCCGTGAACGCAAGCATGGCTGGCACACACACAATCGATGCGAGTGCCATGCGCCAATCGAGAAGTAGCATGATGGGCAACGGCACGACGAGCATGAGTACCGCACGTCCGATTTCAGGCGCTTGATTGGCGCAGAACGTACGCGTCGTTTCGATGTCCGACGTGCAACGCTGCACGATGTCGCCGGATGGCAACGCATCAAGCGTTGCGGGCGGAAGTCGCTGCACGTGGTCGTACATGCGATCGCGCAAGCGTCGTGCGATGCGCTCTGCGGCACCGGCCGCGAAGCGCGTCTTGAGGTGAATCGCAACACCCGAAATGATCGTGATACCGATCATCGCGGCAGCGGGAATCCACAGCGATGCACCCACGCGATCGATACCACCAAGCGCATCGATCACTGCATGTGAGACACGCGATGCGTTGTCAGGATTGCCAACGACCGTGTCGAAGACTGATTGCGGCACAAGTGGCGCGATGTAGAGCGCGACCGCTGAAACCACGAGCGCGCCCGTTGCAAGCGCGAAGTTCACATGCTCGCCCTGCGCGAACTTCCAAATCGCGGCGAGACCTGCGCGAACCGATGGCTGCGCTTGGGGCGACGCAGCAGCATCGTTCTTCGCTTCAGAGTTGTCGCTGTCGTTACCCATAGAGGTGGCCAGTGAAGGGGGCGAGTCTACGCGCGACGACAGGTTTCGTGGCTGCGTGTCGACATCCCCCACCATCTACGATGTGTCACTGCGCTCTCGCGCTTGCGGCATTCCGACTCGCCTCCGCGCGCTGCAACGCTTCCAGTTGACCAACACCTGGGCGCGGAACCGAAGCTGGATCGACACGGCCCGACCAAACACGCAATCGACCGCGATTCGAAAGCGCCGCAACTTCATCACGGGTGGGGTTGAATCCCACCGCGATCGCAATGCCCACGGGGAGATCGAGGCGCATCAAGTCTTCGACACCCTGGAGGAGATTTTGCCCATCCGGTTCTCGATCGAGTTCGATCGAAAGTATGCGGAGCAAACCGTCACGCGCGGCGAGGACAAACCGGTCGTCGTTTGGAAATGCGCTGATGATGCCGCCGTTGCGCGCGACCTTCGCCGCGCCCGTTGACGCACCCTCGCGATAGGAGTGCATCG
>JAIXVI010000203.1 GCA_027483065.1 Planctomycetaceae bacterium | reverse complement strand
GCGTGGGGCAAGAACAACGAAGGACAGTGCAACGTGCCGCAGGCGCTTGGTCGCGTGCAATCGATGGTGGCCGGTGCAACGTGGAGCGTGGCGTTCGCGCGCGGCAGGTTCGTCACGTGGGGTCGGCCGCCTTCAGGCAGCGGCTCCGATTGGGTGAACCCGCCGCAAGATCCCACGCTCGGTGGCGGTGTGCCAGAGCTCTTTGCCGGTGATTCCTTCACCATGGCTTGGAATCCGCAGAACGGTCGCGTCGCGTGTTGGGGCAGCAACATCTACGGCGAGTGCAATGTGCCCGCGGGGCTTCCCCCGATCAAGAACATCGCAGCGAGTATGCAGCGCGTTCTTGCGATCGAAGCCCAATCGGGTCTCGTGCGTGCATGGGGACGAAATTCTTACGGCGAAGGCGTGGTGCCGAAGAATCTCGGGCCGTGTGTGTCGGTCGCCGCGGGAAATCGTCACAGCGTCGCGGTGCGCGCCGACGGCGAACTCCGTTGTTGGGGAAGCAACTACCGCGATGCATGCAATCTCCCGGTGGAAACAACGGGCTACGTGCACGCCAGCGCTACGAACTTTCACTCGCTCGCGCAGCGCGGCGACTTGTCGATCCGCGCGTGGGGTTGGAACGACGATGGCCAATGCAACATTCCCGCGGGGATCTGCTGGGTTCTCGATGGTGGAATCTCTGCCGGAACGCGTCACTCGGCCGCGATCGTGATCTGCGCTGGCGCTGGCGGCGTGACGACCGTGCGCTGTTGGGGTAGCAATGAGGCGGGCGCATGCGATGTGCCCGCGGGTCTCACCGATGTCGTTGCCGTCTCGGCGTCGTACGACCGCACGATGGCGCTCACGTCGAGTGGCCGCGTGGTCGCGTGGGGCAACAACCACGTCGGACAGAGCAACGTGCCCGACAGCGCGGACAATCCCGAGCTCATTACCGGTGGAGATGAGTTCAGCATGGCGGCCTCAGGTACCGCGCCCTACAAAGTCTTCGCGTGGGGCAACAACCAATACGGGCAGCACCATCTTCCTCAGCCGAATGCGGGTCAGCGTTACACGCAACTCGCTGCCGGTTGGAGCCATGTCGTCGGACTGCTCAACGATGGCACGATGCGTTGCGCGGGCGGCTCGTGGAACGGGCACTGCGGCAACATGCCGGCAGTTGGAAACATCCGACAGGTCGCCGCGTCGAACTTCTACACGCTCGCGGTCGACCACAACAACACGATCCACGCGTGGGAGCAGCAGGTCCTCCTGCCAGCAACCTTCTGGAACGGCTGGCACGCGCGTGTCGTCGGCGCAGGAAACGACACACAGGCGATGGTGACGCTCGACGGCACGTTCCTCTGTAAGGGCGGTTGGAATCCCTTCAGCGCGAGCCCGTGCGAAGACGACATCCTCGGAAACTTCGGCGACATCACGCAAATCGCCGTTGGTCTGACGCATCTCCTCGTGCTTCGCTCAGACGGCACGATGTACGCGTGGGCCACGCTCACCGACGATCCGAATCTCAACACTCCTTCGAACACTGGGCCGATCACGCAGATTGCAGCGGGCAGCAGTCACTCGGTCGCACTCTCGTCTGCGGGCCGCGTTTACTGCTGGGGACGCAACTCCGAGGGCCAGTGCAACATTCCCGCCGACATCGGCAAGGTAAAGAGGATCGCTGCCGGCACCGATCACACGATTGCGATTCGCGACTTCGGCACGCCGTTCACCGATGGCGACGCCGCTACGGATGACTGTCCTTACGGCCGCGGTGATCTCAACGCCGACGGCTTCGTCGATGCGGAGGATCTTTCGACGTTGATGTCGCTGTGGGGATACATCGACGCCGAGATCGGCGATCTCGATGCCGACCGTGTGGTTGACGGCGACGATCTCGCGCAGTTGCTTTCGAACTGGGACGCACGCGACGCGCGTTGAGGTGATGAACAGAACGCGTTGACGCGGTCAGTGCGACTTCTCGAGCACGGCCCACGCGGGTCGATCTGCTTCGAACGTCACGCGCTCTTTGGTGAGCGGATGCGTGAAGACGATGCGCTGCGCGTGCAGGCAAAGCGGTGGGTCGCCAACCGCGAGCGTTTGCGTTTCACCGACCGCGCCGTCCGCGAGATACGCGGCGTCGCCGAGGATCGGAAACCCGAGATGCCAGAGATGGACGCGAATCTGATTCGTGCGACCCGTGAGCGGTCGAACCTCCAGTAACGTCGTAGGTAACGCGGTGCCGTCGACGCTGCGCTCAAGCACGCGGAACTCGGTCTGCGCGTCGAGTCCATCTTCGTCGACGGTTCGCCCGCCAAGTTTGCCTGCGGCGACACTCACGGGCGCATCGCAACGGAACGCGTCCTGCGGCGGGTGCCCCTTGACGCGCGCGAGGTAGACCTTCTCCACTTCGCCACGCTCAAACTGCGGCTGCACCATGCTCGCGAAAAGTCGGGTCTTACAAAGCACCGTGACGCCTGTGGTGTTCGCGTCGAGGCGATGCACAGGCCGCGGCTTCAGCGGATACCAAACCTCACTCAAGATGAATTGCAGCGTGTTGCGATTGAATCGACCGCTTGGATGGACGGGGAGCGGCGCGGGTTTGTCCACGACGATGATCGCTTCATCTTCGTAGATCACGCGAATGTCGCCACAGACATCAGGCTCGCTGAGCGCAGGCTTGAGATGGAGATAGCGTTCACCCGCGCGAACGAGCTTGTCGGCAGCGACGGGCGCGTGATCTTCGTTCACGATGCGTCCGCTCTCGCAGACGGCCAGCCATTCTTCACGCGTGATATGCGGCATCACCGTGCACAAACAGTCGAGCAGCGTGTGCGCGTCACAGGATTCAGGCACATGCAGCGGGCGCGCTTGGTCGTACGGCACGCTTCCTGGCAGCGGTGATACCGCAGCACGAAGAGCCGCGCGGCGACGATCGAGTTGCTCGCGCTGCGCTTCCTCGGTCGTCTTGAAGCAATAGGGGCACGAAACAGACTCGACGTAGCGCGAGTCTTCCTGCTCCTCCGCAGTGAGCGGCGTTTGGCAAGCAAAGCACTGCGACCACGAGGATTCATGCAGCGCTGGGTCGACGCCGACGCGCTGGTCGAACACGAAGAGTTCGCCATCGAAGTGCGCGCTGCCGCATTCTTCGAAGTACTTGAGAATGCCGCCCTCGAGTTGCCAGACGTGTTTGAAGCCTTCGCGCTCCATGAACGGCGCGGCCTTCTCGCATCGAATGCCGCCCGTACAGAACGAAACAATCGGCGCATCTTTCATCTCGGGCGGGAGATTCGCCACCGCCTCAGGAAACTCGCGGAACGAACCGATGCCCGCGATCTTCGCGCCTTTGAACGTGCCGAGCCGGACTTCGTAATCGTTGCGCGTGTCGTAGAGAATGACAGGGCGCCCCTCGTCAAGCCATTGCTTCAAGACCTTCGGCTCGAGTCGCGGCGAGGTGTACTTCGCAGGCTCAATGCCCTCGACACCGAAGGCGATGATCTCTTTCTTGATGCGCACCAACATGCGCCGAAAGGGCTGCTCGGCACTCTCGCTGTACTTGGGCCGCAGATTCTCGAGCC
Source organism: Planctomycetaceae bacterium (assembly GCA_027483065.1). Classification (GTDB taxonomy): domain Bacteria; phylum Planctomycetota; class Phycisphaerae; order Phycisphaerales; family SM1A02; genus QWPT01. The sequence continues at coordinate 2,380 of JAIXVI010000203.1, read as the reverse complement.
CCGGAATCGCGCGCAGCTCCGCGACCAACGCGTCCACATGCTCGCGCAGGCCGGCGACAAACATGTTGATGCCCTCGGTGCTGAGGAGGATGGTGCCTTTAAGTTGCGTGGCCTTGCATCGATGCAAAAGTTGCGCGCGCAGCGTCTTCAGGTCGCCGAGCGCGGCGAACTGATAGCACGAGATATTCGTGATCGTGTGTTGGTTGGCGGCCGTCGTCATGCGCTTGGGAGAGCATATACGGAGCGCGTGAGAGGAGTGCTTGGACGCAGCGCTTGGACGGAGTGCGTACGCCACGCGCAGCTGCGCGCGGGCACGCGCGGTCGGCCGACGCGAAAGACTCGAAGAACGCGAAGGACGCGACGGACTCAGAACTCGTTCGTTTGCATTGCGAACTGTCGGGTCGGTGCGAGGTGCGTGACTTCGTCGTGTGCGATGCTCGCAAAGAGTGGGACGGGTTTGAATTCTCCAAACACCGCGCGCGCTACTGACCCTTCGGGGCCTGCCACAACTCCACGCGATTGCCTTCGGGATCCATGACCCACCCGAACACGCCTTGCTCCGTCTCTTCGATGCGGTCGTCAACGGCGCAACCATTCGCGCGCAACTGCTCGATCATCGCGCGCGCATCGGCCACGCGGTAGTTCACCATGAACGGTGCGTCGCTCGGCGCGAAGTACTTCGTGTCGGCTTTGAACGGGCACCACACGGTGGAGCCTGCGCCGCTTGGGTTCTCGGGGCCGTTCCAGCGAAAGACGGCGCCACCCCACGACTCGAGGTCGACACCGAGGTTGTCGCGATACCACGCACCGAGTGCGGCGGGATCGCGTGCCTTGAAGAAGATGCCGCCGACACCGAGGACGCGTTGCATGGGGGGAGAGCTCCTCGCAGGAAAATAACGGTTCGCGGTCGCTGCCGTGCAGGGGGAGCGGCGTTGGGGCCGTGGGTGGGCGCCTCGCTGGCGTCCCAGAGGCCTCCGGCCTGGGGCCGGAGTGTTCGTGCTCAAAATCTCTCTTTACAACTAGTGTCCGCCACGGACACTTGGTGTTGCCTGGGGTGCCTTCCGGCGCTAGGGTGACGGTGTCCCTTTCGGTTCCACACGCGGCACTGTCCCTCCTTACGCCGCTGCACGATTCGTCCCTACTCATGTGATGGCCCAGTTCATGTGCGCTGTGCATTGCTGAGGTCGCGCCGTGGCCGATGTGAACACAGAAGGTCTTGAGATTCTCATGTCGACTCGTTCCACCAAGAAGTTCGCCGCAGCCTCGGCCATCGCGATGGTGTCTGTGGCAGGTTCGGCCAACGCCGAATTCCTCACTGGAGCTGCCTATTACACGTCTGCTGTCGCGAGCAGCGAGTTCAGCTCGAGTTACGTCATCGGAAACATCTTCGACAATGACATGAACACCCAGTGGGCGATCAGCAGCTACGCCCAGACAAACCCCCAAGGTCGAGACGTGGGTTGGTTCTCTTTCACGCTCGATCAGGCGTATTCCATCGACGCCATCCGCCTCGCGCCGCGGTTCGCGACCGGCACCGTGGACGGCTTCGACACCGTCAACATCTGGGTCGGCACGAGTTCGTTCGGTGTAGACGTCACCAGCGCGAGTTCCACCAGCAGCTTTCTTGCAACCAACACGAGCGCGTCGTGGAGCCGAACCGGCAACTTCTCCGGCTTGCAGACTTTCACGCCGGTGGCCCCGATCGTCGGCCAGTATGTCCTCGTCCAGCTCATCAACACCTCCGACAATGGCACTTTCCGAAACCTCGGCTTGAGGGAGTTTGCCTTCTCGGCGAATGCGGTCCCCGCGCCAGGCGCGATCGCGCTGCTCGGCCTCGCTGGCCTCGCTGGCCGTCGTCGCCGCTAAGTCGGCTCGTTTCAACAGATACATCCGAACACCGCAGGCGCTCCGTCGATCGACGGGGCGTCTGTGTTTTTCATGCACAGACGTATGACTAGTGTCCGCCACGGACACCTCGTGTTGCACAGCGTGTGACTCGCTGCATGATGATCAAGTTCCATTCGGTTCCACAGGCGGCGCGGTCCCTCTTCGTCCTGCACTTTGGTGCTTCGCGCCGCTGCACGATTCGTCCCTACTCATGCGATGGCCCAGTGAATGTGCGCTGTGCATTGCTGAGGTCGTGCCGTGGCCGATGTGATAACGAAAGGTTTGAAGATTCTTATGTCGATTCGTTCCAGCAAGAAGTTCGCTTTGGCTGCAGCTCTCGTGATGAGCGCGGTGGCGGCATCCACCGCCAACGCGGCGCTCATCGAGTTCTCCTACAGCGGCAACGCCTCCGGCACGTGGCTTTCGGGCATCTATTCTGGCCAGAGTTTCACCGCCCGGCCCTTCACCATCACTGCCTCGAGCCTGACCGAGT
>JAIXVI010000170.1 GCA_027483065.1 Planctomycetaceae bacterium | reverse complement strand
GCATTCGTCGGCGGGCAGCCTGTACGTTCTCGTGCAGACAATTCGCGGGATTCTCGTGCGCCTCTGCGGAAACCACGCGCAAAATGCCGAAAGGTGTGTGCCTCGTCGCGGAGCGGTCTCGCTTCTCGACGCTGCTTTTCGTCTTGTTTCGTTTCGTTCGGCCAACCTCAGCGCACATGCAGACTGCACCGCTCCAGACCTTTCAAAGGAATCGATCCATGCGCTCACCGTCACGCGTTGCATTTCGTACACAGGTTCGAACGTTGGTTCGTCAGGCCGTATCGACGATTGGATGTACCGCGCTCCTTCTGACCGCGGGCCTCACCATCGCGACCGCGACGAACTCCGCGACGGCGCAGCAGACGACGAAAGAAGTCACCGCCGCGGGCAAGCCGCGCATCGCGATTCGCTCGATCGAGGCGACCGACGGTGTGCGCGCGGAAGCCGAACGACAAGGGCAATGGGCGACGCTGCGGCAGATTCTTGAAGGCGCCGACGGGCAACTCCTCAACGCGATCGAACAGACGCGCAAGTTTGAAGTGGTTGCGCGCAAAGACCTCAAGGATGTGGTGAAGGAACAAGATCTCGGCGAATCGGGCAATATCGATCCGAACGATCCGCAACGTGCGAAAGCGCTCGCGATGAAGGGTGCGGGATACGTGCTCGTTGTTTCGATCGACAACTATCAAGATGTCACGACGCGCGCGGTGCTTGAAGGGCAACTTGGCGAAGCTGCGATGGAACGTCGTGTTGTTCAAATGCAAGCAGTGGTGAAGATCTACGACGCGACGGGAACGTCGCTTGTGCGTTCTTCGAATCAGACCATCGAAACGAAGCCGATCGTCACCGAAGTGCTCGCAGGTCAAACGCAAGACGGACGGCAGTCGAACAAACTCATCGGCGAAGTTTCGAAGTTGCTCGCGCAACGCGCTTCGAGCGACTTGGTCGATTTTCTCTTCCCCGCGAAAGCCGCGGCGCTGACGAATGGCGTGATGACGTTCAATCGCACGAAAGAGTCGGGCGTTGAGAACGGTCAGTGGTGGCGCGTGTATGCGCCCGGCGAAGAGATGTTTGATCCTGATTCGGGTGAAAGTCTCGGCAGCGAGGAAGTTCCCGTTGGTTGGGCGAAGGTGATTGAAGCGGGCGATCGCTCGTCGAAGGCGCAGGTTTTCGAAGATACGGGCGCAGATTGCGATTCGATTCTTCGCCGCGCGGATGGCGAGCCTGAAGGCGCGGGCCAGTTCGCGCGCTCGTCGGCGACGTGCCGTCGCGAGGGTCGAGCCGCCGCGCAACCTTCGGTGAAATCGACGACGAACGGCGCCTCCTCTAGAGCAGCGCCCGCACCAGTTTCCGCGCCAGTTTCCGCACCAGTTTCCGCGCCAGGTTCTACGCCTTCATCCGCCGGAGGAGCGGATGTCGCCCCGCCGCTTCCAGCGCTTCCGAATGCGAACACGCCTGCGCAAAGCACCACCAACGTCGCGTCGGCCACGCAGCCGCTTCGCTTGGCGTTCTTCGTGCAAGACCGCATTGCAGGCGATGTGGCCGGCGGCGACGCGTCGCAAGTCGGTGTCGTCGAAGATGCGTTCCGCGCGGCGATCACGTCACCCGAGGTTGAGTTGATCGCGCGTGAAGACGTCATCAACGCCGTCGCGCGCTTGGCGAAATCAGGCGCAAATGAAGGCACAAATGTGCCAGGCTCGCTCGAACTTGATCGCCAACTGAGTGATCGAACTTCGGCGGTCAATCTTGCGTCGAATCTCGGCGCCGATGCGCTCGTCGTCGCCACCATCACATCGCTCACTGAACGCAAAACCGACTTCGAAGATCCCGCACTGCAGGTGAAAACGAAGGTCATTCAACGCACGCTCACGGTGACCTATCGCATCGTGGATGGCGCAACGGGTGGCGCGTTGGCATCGGCGAATGTCGTCAAGTCAGACAACCGTCGCGAAACACCGAATCTGAAGTCGGACCCGATTCCTGTCGCTGATTTGCTGCGCGCCGCGTCGGAAGAACTCGCACAAAAAGCACGTGCAACCGTGCTTTCGGGCCGCATGCGCACGCCGACGGCACCCGCGGCGGATGTCCTCGTGCAAGTGCGACCGGTGCTCGCGGATCTCGCGGTACCCGACATTCAAATGATCGATGGCAAGCCGACGGTCACCTCGGGAACATACAAACTCGAGCCGATGCAGATGGATGTCTACGTCGACGGACTCCTCATCGGAACTGCGCCAGGCGCGTTCGACATTCGGCCGGGCATTCACAACATTCGTGTGGAACGCAAGGGATTTGAGCCGTACAGCGCGATGATGAAGACGCGCGAAGGTATGACTATCGCGCCTGCGATGCGCATCACCGACGCGGAACTTGCGCGCGTCAAGGAACTCGCAGCGTTCTTGCAGAACCTGAAGGAACGCGCAGTGTTGACGGAAGCGCAACTCGAAACGGCCAGAGCGTTCGGCGAATTCCTGCGGAACAGCAACATTCGATTCGACACATCGAACGTGCAGAATCTCGAACTCGGAAAGAGCTACTGGAATGAGTTCTTACCTTGAGGAGGCTGAAATCGTGATCGGTCACAAGTTTGATTTGCACCAAGCACTTCGTGTGGCGCGCAGCTCGTTGCCAAGCGCGCGCGCGCTTTCAGTTGGATGTTTGCTCGTCGTAACGCAGGTTTTCGCAGGCTGTCAACAGTCGTATCGCAAGACGATGGAGACAGTCGTCGCCGATTGTGCGCGCGGCCGTTACGCCGAGGCGAGTCAACTCACGGCAAAGTCGGTCCAAGATCTCAGCAAAAGCGACGGCGATCGGTTGGTGTATTTACTCGAAGCGGGGCGAACGGCGCAGTTGGCCGGCGATCTGGTAGCGTCGAACAGCGCGTTCGGCGAAGCGAACGCGATCGTGCAGCCGTATCTCGATGAAAAAGCCGAAGCGAAGGTCACGGAAGCGGTCGCGACGACCGCGGTGAACCAAACACTTTCGGAGTATCGCGGCACAAATCCTGAACGAACGCTGCTCGAAACGATGATCGCGATCAACGCGCTCGTGGCGGGCGATCGTGCTCAAGCGCGTATCGCGCTCAATCGTGCACAAGCGTGGCAACAGATCGCGGTTTCGCTGCACGAAGCCGAGATCGAGAAGGAGCAAGCGCGTCTTGATGCTTCCAAGGAAGAGGCGACGACGAAGGGCGTGAGTTACGGTTCATCGTCAGAGATTGAGTCGAACACGAACTACGCGAATCTCGCGTCGATGAAGGCGTACACCGAGTACGCCGATCCGTTCGCGACGTATTTACGTGGGATTTTCCTGCTCTTTGAGCCCGATCAAACGGATCTTGAGAATGCGAGTTACGCGTTTCGCCGCACGCAAGCGCTGAACGAAGGTGATGCGCTCGTTGCAGCGCAAATTGCGGGCGATCTTGCGGTACTCGAGGCGAAGCGCACGAGTGGGCAAGTTCCACCGCACACGTGGATCGTGCTTTTCGACGGGCTCGCGGCGTATCGCAAAGAGTTTTCCGTCGGCGTCGCCGCGTTTCCATACATGGCACAGCATGATGTCGGTGTCGCCACGCCGGAGATCATCTACGCAGACGCGCGATATCCGATGGCGTTTGTCTCCGACTTTGACCGCATGGTGATGGCCGATTTCAAAGAGAAGCTGCCGCTCATCATTACGCAAGAGATCATTTCAACGGCCCTGAAGTCGGCGGCAACCTATGCGTTGAACGAACAGTTTGGTTCGTATGGTCTCATCATGGGGCTTGCGTACCAGTTCGGCTCGACCGCGGCGGATTTGCGATCGTGGCGCACGGCGCCGAAGCGGATTCACGTCGCGCGCGTCGAGACGCCCACGGATGGTCGTGTTGTGGTCGCCGACGGCGGCGCGCCGATCGCGACCGCGCAGGTGACGGCAGGGGCGAGTTCGGTGGTGTTTGTCGATGTTCCCGCGCGCGGGGCACCTGCGTCGGTGCGGGTGGCGACGCTTGCTGCAGAAATGCCCAAGTCGCCGTAAGAAGTTTGGAATCCCGATACTGTGCGCGGCGTCGGTCGGAATTCAACGGCGCGTTGCGCGAATGAGTCTCCCGCACGGTCGGAAATCGTGTTGAACTAGAAATAGCCTTACAGATTGGGTCACGCATGCTTCTCACAAAGACTTCAACATCGCGGTGCCTTGGAATCGCATTCTCGTTTGCGGCACTCGCACTGCCCATGCTCGTTTCCTGCGGATCGGTCAACACAGTTTCGACCCGCACCGACAAGGCGACGACGAGCATTCCGTTCCATACGCAGGTCAATGACGCGCTTTTAGAGATCTTCTTGAAGGCGAAGGATGTGCGACTCATGCGTACGCCGGGCGGCGTGATGAAGGCTCAAGTGGATGTTGCGAACGACGGATTCCGCACGCGCAGTTTCGGCTACCAATTCGAATGGATGGACGAAACGGGAACCGTCGTCTCGAGCCAACTCAACAACTGGAACCAAGCGCAGGTGTATTCGGGTGGTGAAGTCATGATCACCGCCGTCGCACCGACGCCAGAATGCACCGATTTCCGCCTGAAAGTTCGTGAGAATAAGTGATCGCGTTTGCGGCTGTTGTTTCGCCGCTTCCATGTAGATCAACTTCAACTTCGATTCCCAGCCAGCATTTGGACTCAATCATGCCCTCGACCATGCAAACTCTGCTCTCACACATCTCTCTCGCGTCTTCTCGCCTTGCTCCGTCGCGCACGCTCACTCTGGTTGTCGTCTGCGGAGCCGCGGCTCTCGCGTCCGTTGGCTGCGGTTCGCCTGCGAAGCGCATCGAGACTGGCGGCCCAGAGTCGATCACGACGGTTACGCAAGTCGACGATCAAGACATCATGGGCGCGACGAATCAGATGCTCTCGTCGCTCTTGGAGCTCGGCGTTCTCAAGCAAACCGAGCAGAAGCCCGCGGTGCTGCTCATCGATCGCATCACGAACGACACGACGTCGGATTTCCCGATCGACAATCTCGTGTACGCGATGCGCGAACAACTCGTGAACAGCGGCCAGGCAGCGGTCAACACGACCTACGGCGCGAATCCCGAGTCGAAGCTTGCGCAGGATGAAGCGAAGCTCGATCAGTTCGAAACGGGCGAGCGCGTGCGTATCAAGAACGACTTTGCGTTGACGGGCCGCATCACCGAGGTTCGTCGCGCGGCGGGCAATGTGCGACAGGCGACGTTTACGTTCCGTCTGACGCTGACGGCGACGAGCGGCCCGCGCAAGGGACTGGAAGTCTGGACGAAGCAGGCGCAGTTCACCAAGCAAGGCACCAAGGCGTCGGTTGGGTTCTGAGCGCTGAGGGTGAACTCAGCGAGAACCGCAGCGTTTTCCGCGAGCAAGCACCAAAGTTTCACTTCCACGCGGACGTCGAGCAATCGGCGTCCGCGTTGCATTTCGCCCCAACGTGGCGCCTCGCCATCAGCGCTCTCGAACGGTGCACGGCACGTGCCGTTCAGTGCCGTGCACCAGATTCTCACCGGGCCTTCACGCGCCTTTCACCGCACCGAAACACGCGGCGTCGACCTTACCGCGTCCAAACTGCCAAGGAGTGGCAGTGGAGGAGGTTCGACGCAT
>JAIXVI010000064.1 GCA_027483065.1 Planctomycetaceae bacterium | reverse complement strand
TGGTTCGATGATGTGATCAGCTGTCAGAATCGCGACAACCGCGCGAGGGTCACGCGCAGCGAGGACGTTCGCGACGAGACCAACGGCGGCGAGTGTGTCGCGGCCAACGGGCTCGCCGAGAAAATTCTCCTCCGACAATTCGGCGAGTACCTCACTCATCGCACTTCGGAACGATTCGGTCGCGCACACGATCCGCCGCGATGCGGGAATCGCGCCGTCGACGCGTCGCCATGCGAGTTCGAGAAGCGAAAGACCGCCGGCGACCGGAATCAGTTGTTTCGGCCGCGCACGACGCGAAAATGGCCAAAGGCGCGTGCCGCTCCCGCCCGCGATGATCGCGGAGTATCGATGCGGGTGCGGAGCAGGAGACGCACTCGTCACGCCACCCCTCACGACACACCTCGCGAGCGCAACGTGCGCGTCACGATCTCATCGGCCGCGAGCTCGACGCCGCTTGCCTGTGCGGCAGCGAGCACGCGTTCAATCTTCTCACGTGCTTGCGCGCGCGGCTCGCCGAGCGCGACAAGCACTTCTTCCGCATCGGCGGCAGGGCCAGAGAGCGCGACGGGCGCAGTGATCGCAGAGACGGCCGCGGCCGCGCGTTTACTCGCCGTTGGATCTTTGAGAAACGGATCGAGCTTGCCCTTCAGTTCGACGATCGTGCTCTCGGCGGTGCGCTTCCCGATCTCGGGAAGTGTCGCGAGGAACTTCGCGTCGCCGCCTGCGATCGCCTCTGCCATGCGCGCGTGCGAAACCTGCATCGCGCGCAGCGCTTTGCGATTGCCGATGCCTTTGACCGTCGTGAGAAGTTCAAAAAACGCGCGCTGCTCGCTCGAATGAAACCCAATGAGCCGCGGCACAAAGTGCGAGCCCTGTCCCTGACTTTCGAGATAGTGAAGCGTGAAGAGCCGCACTTTCGCGCCGACCTTCATCGTGAGTTCGCCCATATCGCACGCAGGAACGAGCACCTCGTACACGATGCCTTCAGCGATGCGCACTTCGGCGACGCCGTCGGTCACATCTTCCAGAACTCCTTCGATCCGCGTGAGCATGGGCCGCATCCTACGGCGGCGCGGCGCGTCCCACGCTCAGAGAGACGCGTCTTGACCGAGATACGCGCGCAAGTTGCGGTTGACCGTCGCGCGGTCGGCCTCTTCGGGCGGCGCCTCGTTGATGGGCCAGCCGGTCGCCTCGCGCATGAGCGCAAAGATGCGGTCGGAAGTGTCCTTCGCGTGACCGTTTGGTCCGGGTTCAACCACCGTGAGTATGCGAATGGTGGGACGCGTCGGCGTGAGGAGCGCCGCGTACGCAGAGTCGCAGGGCTTGCCTGGATCGATGATGCAGACGATGACCGGCGCTTTCGTGCGCGCCAAGATCAAGCGCAATCCTCCGGAAAACGGGCGCAACTGTCGCGCAGGCCGCTCGATGGCGCCCTCAGGGAAGATGCCAAGTGTGCCGCCCGCTTGCACATGCGCGATCGCGGCTTTCAGCGCCGCGGCGTCGCGCGTGTCGAAACACACAGGGATGACGCGTTGGAGGCGCCAAAGCGGAACGAGCACGGGCAACATCATTTCCGCGCTCATCATCCATCGAATCCAATGGGGCATAAGCGTCTGAATGGCCACGGGATCAAGGCCAGCGACGTGCGTGGAAACAACAATGAGTCCTTCGGGGCCCACGGCGCGCGGAATGCGTTCGAGCCCTTCGACGCGTGCGCGATGGAAATGGTGAATGTAGAAGTAGGTCGCGAAACGCATCCATCCGATGACCGCGTTGCCGTGCACGCTCCAGTTACCGATCGCGCGGACTGCGAGCGCGAGGAACGGCGGGACGATGACGAGCGTCGTGAGTAGGAGCGCCGCTGCGACGCCGGGCCCGAGTTGGGTTTCCGCGAGGACAGAGGGTGGACGTGTAGAGTCCAGAGCAGAAGTCAGGAGAGAGGGAAAGGTCGCGAAAATCACTCGGGATAAGGCTCCGAAGGGAACCGTCGCCTCCCGCGGAGCGGCTGTCAACCGAGCGCGCTCGATGCGGCGACGAACAGGGACCATTTCGGGTATGCTCGTACGGATTTTGCGCGGGGCTCGGCAACGGGCTTCAAGCGAAATCGCCGCCCGCCGTTTCGACATCGCCCGCCTTTCCGACATCGCAACGCCCTCCGCCTTCTTGACCCGCGTCCGGCACCACCGGTTGCAGGGGGACGGTCCAACAGACCGACGACGCTATGCCTCGCCGCGAAGACATCCACACGATCCTCATCATCGGTTCCGGCCCCATCGTCATCGGTCAGGGCTGCGAGTTCGATTACTCCGGCACACAGGCATGCAAGAGCCTGCGCGAAGAGGGCTACCGGATCGTGCTCGTCAATTCGAATCCCGCGACGATCATGACCGATCCGGCGTTCAGCGATCGGACGTACATCGAGCCGATTACGGCCGAAGCGGTTGAGAAGATCATCATTCGCGAGAAGGAACTCGGCACGCCAATCGACGCGCTGCTGCCAACGCTCGGCGGACAAACCGCGCTCAATTGCGCGTGCAAATTGTTCGACGATGGCATCCTGCAAAAGCACGGTGTTGAAATGATCGGTGCCGATCGCCGCGTGATTCATCGCGCAGAAGATCGCGAAGAATTCCGCCGCATCGTTGAGGACCTCGGACTGCGCCAACCGAAGGCAAAGACCGTCACCAATCTCGAAGATGCCCGCGTGTTTCTCGAGGAAATCGGCCTTCCCGCGATCATTCGCCCTGCATTCACGCTTGGCGGTACTGGCGGCGGAATCGCGTACAACCGCGAAGAATTCGACGACATCATTCGTCGCGGTCTCGCCGCGAGCATGATCGGGCAAGTGCTCATCGATCAATCGGTGCTTGGTTGGAAGGAATACGAACTCGAAGTCGTGCGCGATTCGCGCGACAACTGCATCATCGTGTGCGGCATCGAGAACATCGATGCGATGGGTGTTCACACGGGTGATTCCGTCACCGTCGCACCGATCATGACGTTGACCGACAAGGAATATCAGCGCATGCGCGACGCGGCTTTCGCGATCATGCGCGCTGTTGGCGTGAATTGCGGTGGTTCGAACGTGCAGTTCGGCGTCGATCCAAAGACTGGCGAGATGGTCGTCATCGAAATGAACCCGCGCGTTTCGCGGAGTTCGGCACTGGCGTCGAAGGCAACAGGCTTTCCGATTGCGAAAATCGCGGCGAAGCTCGCCGTGGGCTACACGCTCGACGAACTTCGCAACGACATCACTGGTTCGACAAGCGCATGCTTCGAGCCGTCGATCGATTACGTCGTCGTGAAGATTCCACGCTGGACGTTCGAGAAATTCCCCGAAGCAGACGAAACACTCACGACGCAAATGAAGTCGGTGGGCGAAGCGATGTCGATCGGTCGAACGTTCAAAGAAGCGTTCCAGAAGGCCATTCGCTCGATGGAAGTGAAGCGCTTTGGCTTCGGTCTTGACCGAAATGACAAGTGGCTCGCGGCGCAGCGCGCAACGGCCGCGGATCTCGCGAAGGGCGTGCAAATCGCCGACCGTTCTGCGGCGGAATGGCCGATTCCAGAAGACAAGTTGACGCGCAAACTCGCGGTTCCCTCGCAAGGCCGTCTCTACTACGTGCGCTACGCGCTCAAGATGGGTTGGAGCATCGAGCGCGTGCACGAACTCTCGAAGATCGATCCGTGGTTCCTCGCGGAATTCGCGCAACTCGTGCGTTTCGAAGACACGCTCGCGTCGTTCAAGCGGCTCGAAGATCTCCCGCGCGAAACGCTGTTCGAAGCGAAGCGACTCGGCTATTCCGACGCGCAGTTGGCGAATCTTTACCTCGGCCGCATCGCGCCAGAAACCATTCTCGCCGTGCGCGCGCATCGCAAATCGCAGGGGATTGAACCGGTCTACAAGCTCGTCGACACCTGTGCGGCTGAGTTTGAAGCGGTGACGCCGTACTACTACTCCACGTACGAAGCGCCGTTCACGCTCGATGGAAAGCCCGTCTTCGACGACGAAGTTCGCGTGACCGATCGTGAGAAGATCGTCATTCTCGGCGGCGGGCCGAACCGCATTGGGCAGGGCATCGAGTTCGACTACTGCTGCTGCCAAGCAGCGTTTGCCGCGGAAAACATGGGTTTCGAGAGTGTGATGATCAACTCGAACCCCGAAACCGTGTCGACGGATTACGACACGAGCGATTTGCTTTTCTTCGAGCCACTCACGCTCGAAGACGTGCTCAATGTGATTGAACGACTCAACGGCGGCGGCGTTGAACGCGCCGATCGCTCGGGCAAAGTTGTGGGCGCGATTGTGCAATTTGGCGGGCAAACGCCGCTGAATCTCGCGCACGGGCTCGCACAAGCGGGCGTACCGCTTGTCGGCACGGGCCTTGATTCAATCGACCTCGCGGAAGATCGCGATCGATTCAAAGCACTGCTTCACGAGATGGGTCTCAAGCAGCCGCCGAGCGGCATCGCGCGATCGCTTGAAGAAGCGATCAGCTGCGCGAATGGCATCGGATACCCCGTGCTCGTGCGCCCGAGTTACGTGCTCGGCGGCCGCGGCATGGAGATTTGCTCCGACGAAGCCGCGCTTCGCACGTACATGACAACGGCCGTCAACGTGAGCGATCTCGCCAATGCGCCAGTCCTCATCGATTGCTTCTTGAACGACGCCACCGAAGTCGACGTCGATGTTGTCGCCGATTACGAGCCGAGCGAAGGAACACGCGCGTCGATGCTCGCGCACGACGCTGATGCTCCGCGCGCTGTTGTGTGCGGCGTGATGGAGCACATCGAAGAAGCGGGTATTCACTCGGGCGATTCGACCTGCATCGTTCCGCCGTTCTCGCTCGCGCCGAAGCTCGTCCAAGAGATTCGCACGACCGCGATGCGCCTCGCAGAGCGTTTGCGCGTGCGCGGTTTGATGAACGTCCAGTTCGCGGTGAAAGATGGCGATGTCTACATTCTCGAAGTGAATCCGCGCGCATCGCGCACCTCGCCGTTTGTCGGCAAGGCAAAGGGCGTGGCGTGGCCGTTTATCGCAGCGCAAGTGATGATGGGCCGTTCACTCACGCGACTCGGCACCAAGGAGATTCCAGATACGGGCTTCTATGCGGTGAAAGAGTCGGTTTTCCCGTTTGCGAAGTTCCTCGGCGTCGATGTGGTGCTTGGGCCTGAAATGCGCTCAACCGGCGAAGTCATGGGCGCCGATCGTTCGCTGCCGATTGCGTTCGCCAAGGCGCAAATGGCGGCTGGCGTCAAACTCCCGACGACTGGAAACGTCTTCCTCTCGGTGCGTGACGGCGATAAGGATGAGGCGATCGAAATCGCGCGCGGCCTCAAGTCGATGGGCTTTGAGGTCTACACCTCGCGCGGCACCGCGGCGTTCCTCAAGACGTATTCCGTCGAGACGAAGTCGGTACATAAGTTGAGCGAAGGCGCGCGCCCGACGGTGCTCGACCTGATCGCCAACGGCGAGATCCACCTCATCATCAACACCCCAACCCGCAAGGGCGCGAAGACGGATGAAGGCCGCATTCGCGCAACGGCGGTGCGCGCGGGCATTCCGATGATTACGACGATGTCGGCGGCGAAGGCGACGGTCGATGCGATCGCAGCACTCCGCGCAGGCGCGTGGAATGTCACCGCGATCCAAGATTACTTCCCCCACCTCGCGCGACCGAAGGCGGAGCGTCGGGCGGCAGAACTTGTTGGAAATTGAGGACGGGAAGTGAGCGACGCTGCACGGCCGAACCGGAACCGTCGGTGTCATTTGGTCTCGTTCGGTGTCACGCCAGGCCGCCGAAAGATTGCGTCGGGAACTGGTGTGACGCGATACATGACGCGATACATGACGCGATTTGAGAAACGCATGACGCGACTTGAGAAACTCGGTCGTCAACCGACACCCCTCAACTGAGAGCCCTCAACTGAGACATCGAACGCGAGCGCGCACGAACGGCGCGCTTAGCAGACCCCGCCCGCGGCGCCTTGCGTTCCCGCTTGCCCATTTATTCCGCTTCCGCTGCCTCCGTTCGCGCCAGACGTGCCGCCGCCGGCGACACCGGAACCTGCCGCTCCAGCACTGCCGCCCGCGCCGGCGTGACCAGTGCCACCGACACCTGCAGTACCTCCGCCGCCCGGGGTCGCTCCGTCGCCACCACCGCCGCCGTTTCCTCCCGAGCCTCCGGTGCCGTTGCCGCCAGTTCCGCCATTGCCCCCGTTTCCACCGATTCCAGTGGCACCGAAGCCGTTTCCGCCATTGCCGCCGTTTCCACCGTTGCCGCCGAATGCGAAGCCGCCAAAACCACCGAAGTCTCCGTTGCCACCTGATCCCCCGCAACAGTTGGAGCCTCGACGGCCTGCTGTTCCTGCTATCCCGGTGGCATCTTCGCCAATCTTCCCGTTGCCGCCGTGTCCGCCGTTCGGCTGTTGGGGCGTACCGTTCTTGCCATTGCCGCCGTTACCACCGCTTCCCGCGACTCTGTTTCCCCCATTGACTCCGTTCGTCCCGGGCTGACCGACACAAGCGGGGGTGGGCGGCGGAGCGGGCGTCATCGAGCACGGATCGATGATCTCGCCAGCCTGACCCCCGTCGCCTCCAT
>JAIXVI010000051.1 GCA_027483065.1 Planctomycetaceae bacterium | reverse complement strand
TCGATCTCGCTGCTTCCGTACGGTGGCGGCGTGCAAAGCGTGGCAGTGAAGAACGGCAAGCTCGCGTGCGCCGTGCAAGGTGTTGCGAAGACGGATCCCGGTTACGCGGTCTTCTTCGAGACCGACGGAACTTTCCTCGCGAGCGTCACGGTTGGTGCGTTGCCCGACATGATCACCTTCACGCCTGACGGCACGAAAGTCCTCACAGCGAACGAAGGCGAACCTTCGTCTGATTACTCGATCGACCCTGAAGGCACGATCAGCATCATCGATGTGAGTGGCGCGACGATTACGCAAGCGAACGTCACGACGCTCGGTTTCAACGGTCTCCCCGCAGGAACGATTAACGCGTCGATCCGCGCGTTCGGCCCAGGCAACCCAACGATCGGCCAAGATCTTGAGCCTGAGTACGTTGCCGTGTCGGCCGACGGCTCGACGGCGTGGGTTTCGCTGCAAGAGCACGCCGCGCACGCGGTGATTGATCTCACGGTGCCAGCCATCACGGCTGTGCGGCCGTTCGGCACGAAGAATCACGGCGCGGGTACGCCAAGCCTCACGGCCGCGACCTTCACCAATCCTCCGGTACTCGGCACGACCGCCGCTGGTCAAGACATTCTTCTCGGCGGATTCAGCGGTCTTTGGATCGACTCCGTCAACGCAGCAACCGGCGTCATCACCTTCTGGGCGAACACCGATCGCGGCCCGAATCTCGAGCCAGTGAACGTCGACGGCGATGCGGCGCTTGAGCGCCCATTCGCGCTGCCTGCGTTCCAACCACGCATTGTGCAGTTCACCTACGACCCCGCGACGGGCGCGCTCGCGTTCACGGGCACCATCTTGTTGCGCAAGCCGGACGGCTCGCCGATGACGGGTCTGCCGAACATCCAAGGCGCTGGTACCGGTCTCGCGTACACCGACGAGCAACCGATTGACCTCTTCGGCAACACGATTCCGAACGATCCGCTCGGCGGCGACCTTGAAGGCGTCGTGCGCACCGCGAACGGCAACATTTGGATGTGCGATGAATACCGCCCGGCGCTGTACAAGTTTGATGCGACCGGTCTCATGCTTGATCGCTTCGTGCCTGCAGGCTCGAATGCGTTCGGCGTGAATGTCGGCACCGAGGCGTTCCCTGCGGTCTACGCGCAGCGCCGCGACAATCGCGGTTTCGAAGCGATCGCGGTGTGGGACAACTTCGTCTACTGCTTCGTGCAGAGCCCACTTGATAACCCAGACGTTGCAAACGACGCGAACTCGAAGGCATCGCGCAACACGCGCATCGCGAAGTTCAACACGACGACGAACACCGTCGTTGCTGAGTACATCTACGTCCTCGAAGGTGGACAGAGCGACAAGATCGGTGACGCCTGCGCGTTCGCGCCGGGCAAGTTCCTCGTCGTCGAGCGTGATAGCTCGGTCGGCTCGTCGTCTCTCAAGAAGGTCTTCAAGATCGATCTCGCGGGCGCGACTGATATCTCGACGCTTCCCCCAGCGATTGCTGGTCCAGGCGGCACGCTCGACAAGATGACGCCTGCGCAACTCGCAGCGGCAGGCATCGTTCCGGTTTCGAAGACCGTGCACGTCGATCTCGCAGCGGTTGGTTACGCGAACTACGGCGACAAGGTCGAAGGTCTTGCGATGCGCGATCCGGCGACGCTGTTCGTCATCAACGACAACGATTTCCGCATGCCGCTCACGTTTGATCTCGCGACGGGTACGTTCCCAGTGAACGCCTCCGCAGTGCCAACGACGCTCGGCATGATCACCTTCTCGGGCAATGGTCTCGATCCAAGCGATCAAGACGGCGTGAATCGCATCGCCGGCTGGCCAGTGGAAGGCGCGTACCAAGCCGACGGCATGGCCTCGTTCGTTTCGGGTGGCCAGCAGTACTACGCCACCGCAAACGAAGGCGACTCGCGTGAGTGGGGCACCTTCGTCGATCTCACCACGATCGCTTCGGCGACCGTCACGCTCGACAAGCAACTCTTCCCCGGCCGCGATTGGTTGAAGGTCAACACGCGTCTTGGTCGACTCCAAGTTCGCAAGGACCTCGGCGACCTCGATGGTGACGGCGACTGGGATCGCATCGTCGCGATCGGTTCGCGTGGCATCACGATTTGGAACGCGAGCGGCGCGCGCGTGTGGGATTCGGGCGACTTCTTCGAGCAGTACACCGCGACGCAGTTCCCGCTGAACTTCAACGCAAGCAACACCAACAACACGCGCGACAACCGCAGCCGTGCGAAGGGCCCAGAGCCGGAAGGCGTGGCGTACGGCATGATCGGTGGTCGTCCGTATCTCTTTGCGATCTGCGAGCGCGTCGGCGGCATCTTCGCCTACTCGGTCGACAATCCAGCTGCGCCTGTCTTCGAGGGCTACATCAATTCGCGTGACTTCGCGTTCGCGCCGAATACTGCCGGCGCCGGCGACCTCGGTCCTGAAGGCATCGCGTTCGTCTCCGAAAGCGACAGCCCGACTGGCAAGGCACTGCTGCTCGTGGCGCACGAAATCAGCGGCACGCTCGCGGTGTACGAAGTCGCGCGCGTCTGCGATACCCCTGGCGACATCAACGCCGACTGCATCGTGGACGCCGCAGACCTCGGCGAGCTGCTCTCGCAGTGGGGCGCATGCGGCAAGGGTGCGTGCAGCGCAGACATCGACGCCGATGGCGAAGTCGGCGCGTCCGACCTCGCAACGCTGCTCTCGAACTGGGGCTGAGTTTCCGCGAGAAATCTGAGTTCTTCTCCGGCCGAGGCACGTCCTCGGCCGGTTTCTTTTTTGGCCCGATTTGTGCGCGCGGCGCTGCGTGGCGGCCGCTTTTGAGAAGTTCGCTCGGGATGTGAGAGAACACCGTCGCTCGCGCGGACTCCTGCCGTCGGGGTCGTTCCCCCCGACCATTTCTGACGAGGAGTACCTATGCGACCGTTGTTTGTCGATCCGAAGCGGATCGCCCCGGCTGTGGCATCCAATTCTGAGCCCCGAGTGTCGCGTATCGCTCGCGGTCTTGCGCTACGGGCCTGTACTGCTCCGCGGGTGCGCCAAAGCGCACTCGTCGCCGTGATGCGCGAGCCGTCGCAACTTCCATCGCTTGCCGCGGCGCGTGTTATCGCAGGGCTCCGTGCTCGCGGCGATGCGGTCCGCGTGGTTGAACTTCCTGCGCGCGAATTTGCGCAATTGGTCGCACTTGGAGGCGTCGCAGAGGCGGACGTCTTTCGGTGTCCCGCTGATCGAACGGCGACGTTGGTGCTTGCGGTCGATGCAAATGACCACATTCACGCGTTGTGCGTAGAGAGCGAGTTCAATCCAGCGCACCTCGGGCATGGACTCGTACCCGACTTCACGGATCAAACTTTCGCGCAGACGCGGTGGCTTCCGATCGCGGCGTCTGGAGTGGCCGGCGAGTGTCGTCCACTTGCAGCAGTGCTGCACGAAATTCGTGAGTACGCGCGTCGATACGCGATGCCGAATCTGATCTTCGTCGATGATGCATTGAACAACGAAGACAACACGTTCGCGGCGTTGGTCGAGACGATCCAAGATCACGCGACTGGTGTGCAGTGGATGTCCGCAGTGCGCGTGGGCGCGAGCGATGCCGATGGACTTTCGCGTCGGCTCATGCGCCGCGCTGCCATCGCGGGATTGCGTCAAATCACCTTTCGCGCGACCGATGAGTGCGCCGACGTGCGCGTGACCGAACTCGAGAAGTACGCGCGCGAAGCTGGAATCATGACGAAGTGCGCGAGCGAGGCTCAAGCGTGCAGCCTTTCGCCAGCTGCGCCACGCACGACGCCAGCGTCGCATTCCTTCAAGCAAACGGTGCAACCAAACGCCTTCGTGGACGCGCGCGCCGCTGTTCCCGCAGATTGCATTCCATTGAAAGATTGAGGAGTTTGAGATGTCACTTGAAACAGCACTCCGCATCGCTTCGGCCACAAACCCACTTCGCCAGCGGCTGCGCACGCTTTCGCTCGCGGAGAAACTCGCCGAAGCGGAAGCCTTCATTCGACAGTTCTACGTGGAGAACAATCTGGGCATCGAGGCCCGTGACGCGAGGCTTTGCGAAGTTCGCACAGCACTCGAGTCGTTCAATCATTACGAGCACACCACTGAGGAGCTCGCGTTTGGCGCGCGTGTTGCGTGGCGCAATCACGCGCGCTGCATCGGCCGACTCTTTTGGAAGTCGCTCGTCGTCGTCGATCGACGTGAAGTCACGGATCCTGCAGAAATCGCCGCATGTTGCGCGGAGCATCTTCTTTCCGCGCGCGGCGTGAGTGCGGGCGATTCGGGAGCGTCACCCACATCCGGCGGTTCCGGTGGCATTCGATCGACGATCACGATTTTCGCGCCTGTGCGCGGTGATCGCATGCCTGCGCACATTGAGAGTCGGCAACTCGTGCAATACGCGGGCTACCTCGCGGAAGATGGCTCGATTCTTGGCGACCCTGCAAGTATCGAAGCGACGCGCATGGCCATCGAACTTGGTTGGAATCCACCGGCGCAACGCAGTCGCTTCGATGTGTTGCCGCTCCAAGTTTGCGATGAACACGGTCAACGACATCTCTTCGAGTATCCAGACGGGGTCGTGCAAGAGGCGCTGATGGAGCATCCCACGCAGCCAGCGTTCGCGTCGCTCGGGCTCCGTTGGTACACCGTTCCCGCGGTGAGTTCGATGGTGCTTTCCATCGGCGGAATTGAGTATCCATGTGCACCGTTCAACGGGTTCTACATGGCGAGCGAAATCGCTTCGCGGAACTTCGCAGATGTCTCGCGCTACGACCAACTGCGCGCGGTTGCGGAAGTGCTTGCGATCGACACCACGCGCCCACTGTGGAAAGACCGTGTACTCACGGAACTGAACGAGGTCGTGCTCTACTCCTTCAAGAAGGTTGGCGCGACGATTCTCGACCATCACACGGCGAGTGAGCAGTTCATGGAGTTCTTCCAGAAGGAGCGCAGTGCTGGTCGCGAGCCGAGTGCGGAGTGGTCATGGATCGTCCCGCCACAAGCAGCTGCAGCGTGCCCTGTGTATCACCTGGCGATGGAAGATCGTCACATGGTGCCGAACTACTACGGATCTGCGGCGACCGACGGCGCGAAACTCGGTTTGCAAGGCGTGCGCGAGGCAAGCGACGCGCTCGATGCCCGCGATGCGCTCAACCAGCTCGACCCCGCGCTGCACGAGCCGGGCGCGGCAGCCCGCGCCAGCGATCATCATGCGCGTTCGAGCGACGTCACTGCGAGTGACGTCTCACGTTGTCCGTTCGCGCGTGGTCTGGGGCTCCTTGCGGGTCGCTTCTCGACCAAGGGATTCCTCGCCAAGAAACTCAGCAAGCCATTTCATCATCCGACATCGTTGAACTCGCTTTGACCGGTGTTCTCTGGGCTGCGGCGTCCACCCATTCACGCGCGCCACAGTCGCACGAGATCAGCGACCGCGAGCGTTTCAGGTCGTTGCGTCGGTTCGATGCCGTCGGGCCACGTGCGCGCGCGGCCGAGGATCGCGCCGAGCTGCTTGCGGCGCTTCGAGAAGAGTGTGTGCACGAACGCGCCGAAGGCATCGGCCTCTTCGCGCGCGATGGCGGGAGCCGCACGCGGGCGAAGTGCGAGCATGGCGCTTGTGACATCGGGTGAAGGCCAGAAGCAGCCGGGGGCTAAAACCGCAAGTTGCTCGACCTCACAGAATGCCTGCACGAGAATTGTCAGCGGCCCGTACTCGCCGGTTCCTGGTTGTGCGCGCAATCGATCACCGACTTCACGCTGAATCGTGACGAACTGGCCACGACAGGCTGGGAGCGACGCGCAGATCGCCATCACAGGGCTCGCTGCTTGATACGGAAGATTCGCGACGAGCGTGAAGGTGCGTCCGGCGATTCGCGCGAGCGCGTCTGCGTTGAGCGCGCGCTTGCCATCCAAGCAATCACCTTCGATGAGCGTGAAGCGCGGATTGGCGCTGAGCCGCTCGCGCAAGATCGCAGCCATGTCGCGATCGAGTTCAATCGCGATGAGTTCGGCTCCGCGCGCGAGGATTTCCTCGCTCATCGTGCCCGTGCCCGGTCCAATCTCAAGCACAAGCGATCCTTCGCCGATCCCGCTCGCGTCGACGAGGCGTCGCAGCAAGTTGTGATCGACGAGAAAGTTCTGCCCAAAGCGATGCTTCGGCGAGATTCCGCGTGCGGCGAGAAGTTCCTTGATCTCCGACTGGGTTTGCACGCGCGCATCGTACGGGAGTCGCGTGGCTTGCCACATCAAGCAACAGGCCCAGCGTGTGCTGGGCCTGTCGAAGGCTTCCAAAGTTGGAGCGTACAAGTAACGAGTCGCGCGTGCTTACGAACCCCACGCGCTGAGAAGCGCGGAGAGATCCCCCGCATCGACCGTGCCGCTGCCGTCAATGTCACCAGCACCTGATCCGCCCCAGTTCGAGAGCAGAATCGCGAGATCGCTCGCATCAACCGAGCCATCGCCGTTCAAATCTGCAGGGTTGCCCGCGGACAACTTGACGCTCGCCGCATCCATCGCGACCGGCGCGCTCTTACCCGTCTCGACCCAGAGGTCGTACGCGGTTTGGCCGGTCGTGTCGGTGTAGTTCTGATCACGAAGGAACTCGATGTACTCCTTCGTGGTCGTCTGGAAGTAAAGCGTCACGGTTGCGCCTGTCGCGCCAGCAGGGATTTCGAACAGCGTGTCATCCCAGTGCTGACCATCGGCGTAGCTGTATCCAACAGCACCCGAGCCAATTGCGTTAAACGACGCGTTGGTGAAGCCACGAGGCGGAATGCGGTTGTCGGAGAACACCTTATTGGCGAGCGCGAGGTGGAAGCCAGGGCCAGCCGGGATACCGGTCAACTTCGCGACCGCAGGCGAAATGCCTTGCTTCGCTTGATAGACCTTCGTGTTCTTCGTCGTGAGTTGCGCCGTCGCGCTGTTGTACGCACCGCGTTCCGCAACCACCGCGCCGGTGGCGTCGGTGAACTTCACGTTGAGCCACATGCGGCGGCCTTCAGGGTAACCCGTCGGAAGCTTGTGGCCCGATTCATTGATCACGCGCACCTTGACCTGCGAGCCTTCTTGCGTGACTTGCATGTCGGATGCGTTCTGCAGCATCTGAATCGTGCGCGCGGAAGCCTGATCGATGCGGTCCTGCGTGAGGCCGAGTGCATCAGCTTCATCGGGGCCAAGTTGCTCGCGGATCGCTTGCACAACCCACGTGTTCGCGCCCGCGAACGAGTGCTGCGGCATATCGGTGCGCTCAAACCACGGATCACCGAACTCGTAGAAGCGGCAGCCGCCGGCAATCACCTTCGGCATGTGGCAATCTTGGCAGCTCGAAACGACGCCATCGGCGTCATTTCCGCCGTAGCGGTGATCGGCGTATTGAACTCCGTTGACATACGCGCTGTTCAGCCACTCGCTGTAGGTGCGCTGCTCAGGGAACATGTCCGTCGGGTTCTGCGTCGGGTGCGGCGAACCCAACGAGTTGAGCACATACTCACCCGTCTTCGGATTCTTCGTGTAGAGCGGATTGCTCACGTCGTGGCAGGTGCCGCAGAACTCGCTCGAGCGGTGATACGGCGACGTGATCAACTTCACCGAGCCGCCGTGGAGGTTCACCGGAACGTCGCTGAATGGGCCACGACGGTTGTCCTCAGGATCGACCACGTAGCGGCCGTTTCCGTCGCCAGTCGGGATCAGACCTTGCGATTGAAGCGCGCTGATGATCGGAACGTCGGGTTCCGCGGGGTCGCCGGGGTAGCCGACGGCGCTCTCAGGACCAAGCGTCGGGTTCACGATGCGGTGGCATGCGTTGCAGTTCACGCCGTCGAAGTCTTCGGCGCCGAAGTCATCGATCTTGCCGTCCGCAGACTTGCCAGAGAGCCAACCCGCAGGCGAGTGGCAACGGATGCAGGTTTCGCCGCCGACGTTCGCGTCTTGATTCGCGATGGCGAGCGCGGCGTGCCACACCGGGTCGCGCGCGCTTTGTCCCATGAGGCTCGTGATCCACGTGTCGTACGGCGCAACTTGATCGCCGTAGTCTGAGTGGCAGTACTGGCAGTTGATGCCGCCGATGATCGGCGCAAAGACATCTGGGTTTGGCTCAGGTTGCGTGCCGGGCTGGAAGAAGTCCGAGGCCGTCGTTGAAAGCTGCTTCTGGCCGGTGCCACCACGAGCCGCGACCGAACCAACGATGCCACCGACGGCCGCGAGCGCGGCGATCGCAAGCACGCTGCGCGCGACCGTGCCGCGAGGAAATGCCGAAGCCACGACTTTGTGAGCGCGCGATCGAGAATCGCGTGACGGGAGTTGCTTCGGGGTCGTTGGTTGATCACTCATGTGGTCACTCATCTTTGGGGCTCAACGTCTCTAGGCTCAACGTTCTCTAGGCTCAACGTGGGGACGGGCACGTGTGTTCGTTTCGGGCTCGCTTGTTACGCCTCTTGCGAAGTCGTGCGTCAACTTCACATCATCGGCCAAGAAGACGTATCGGTTCGCACGGGAGCGAGCGTCGTTCCCAAAAAACGCGGGTTCTCGCCAGAGTTCGCAGAGTAGGTCCTTCGAGGGTCGGGTCAAGGAAGTCTCCAAGAACTCTCGAAGGAGAGGAGTCAGATCCCGAAATCTTGCGGTCGCGTCGTTCGACCCTCGGCAGTATCGGACGCACGCATCGGTACACTTCGCGCCATGTCGGAGCGCGTTCGAGGTCACATTCTTCCTTCCCGCACCTCCAAGACGCCCCTCGTGCGGATCACCGCGGCGATCGCCCTCGCGCTGCCGGCGATGCTTCTCGCGACGGGCTGTGCCACCGTCACCGAGGGGCCCGAGTTTGTTCCGGTGCAGCAGGGGTCCTACGAACGCGCGTTCGATGCCGCCTGTGCAGTCGCGCGCGAAGAAGGACTCATCCCCGAAATCACCGATCGCCGTGCGGGCTCGATCGAAACCCAACCGCGCACCGCAGGATCGTTGCTCGAGCCGTGGGCGTGGCAAGATCTCACAGCAAGCGAAGTCGTGGAAGGAACGTTCGGATTCGAACGTCGTCGTGCGCGCTTCGAGTTTGTGCCGGCGGGGTTCCGCCCTATTCCGCCGGAAGCGACCGCGCCATTGGCGGGACCGATTCTTCCAGGTTCATCGCGCGGAACAGGCGCGGATGTCGCGTCTGCATCGGGCGATTTGGAGTTGCGCGTCTCGGTCAGCGTCGAGCGGCAATTTCGTCCGGGCTATCAAGGTCCGGCCTACACGCGGTCGCTCGGCAGTTTCTCGACCGACGTGACGCGCAAGGACGATCCACGCGCGCCGCGCGACTTGTCGATGTGGACGCCGATCTCGCGCGACGAGCGGCTCGAACGCATTTTGCTTGAGCGTGTCGCCGCGAAGCTGGCGGCGGAGGCGCCGGAGTCTGCGAAGGCTCCAAGCATGGAAGTTTCGCCAACGAAGTGATCGCGCGCGCGTGTGCCGGGCGAGTGTGCTTGAACCGTGCATCACCCAAGCCCCGCATCACCCAAGCCCCGCATCACCCAAGCCGCGGATCAACGAATCGATAGAGCACGTCGACCGCGAGATTGAGGACGACCATCAGCGTCGAATAGACGAGGACCACGCCCATCACAAGCGTGATGTCCTTGCCGAGAACGCCATCGACAAAGTGCTGCCCGACGCCTGGTACCGCGAAGACTTTCTCAACGACGAACGAGCCAGTGAGCGCGACCGCGGTCGCGGGCCCGAGATACGAAAGCACCGGAAGAAACGCGTTCTTCAACGCGTGCTTGAGTGCGACTTTCCAGCGCGGCAAACCCTTGGCGCGCGCGGTGCGGATGTAATCGCTCGACATCTCTTCGATCATGCCGAAGCGCACGAGTCGCGAGATGTATGCCGCGAACGGCAGCGACAAGGTGAACGCCGGAAATGACGCGCGCACCAGTGATTCGAACACCGTTTCGCCGCCCCAACCGATGGCAGGTGCACGCAGTTTCACTGCGAAAAACATCAGAATCGCGCTGCCGATGACGAAGCTCGGCAAACTGATTCCGATGATCGCGAGGAGTTGTGTGAGGTAGTCCGATGCGCTGCCCGGACGCAGGCCGCCGATCGTGCCCGCAACAAGCCCGATCGAGAGCGCGATGAGCATCGCGGCGAGTCCGAGCGAAATCGAAACAGGAAGTCCCGTACCGAGGATTTCGTTGACACTCCAGTCGGGTTGCTTCAACGAGGGGCCAAGATCAAAAGGCTGTGGATGCACGCCGATGAGCCACGACACGCCCGATGCTTTGCCGAGATAGTCAAAGTAAAACGCGACGGGGTCGTCGAGTTTGTACTGCTGCTTCATCGCCTCGACGATTTCCTCCGGAGGACGACGACCTTCGGGATTCTCAAGCGGGTTGCCGGGAATACTCCACGCAAGCAAGAAGGTCACCGTGTAGACCGCGAGCACAATGAGTGGCAGCTGCAACAGTCGCCGCGCGAGCAAACTCGCAAGTGTTTGTCGCTCGCTGCTCACGGCGCGCCTCCTGCGGGGGATGCGTCGCTCGATGACTCATTCAAGTCGCCGCGCGTTCCTTCGCTGGCGCCATCACTCGTTGCCTCAACATTTCCATCGCGTCGACGAAGCGTCGAGAGATCTTGCTCAAGTCGCGGATGTCCGCTCATGCCAGCGAGTCGTGAAGGGTCGTACATGTAGACCGTCACGTTGTTGCAGATCGGTAACAGCGGCATTTCTTCGGTGAAAAGCCAGCGTTCGCACTCCGCGAGCATCACGAGCCGCTTCGAAGCGTCGGACTCGAGACGCGCGGCCGCGAGCATCGCGTCGAGCTTCGGATTTGAGTACCCACGATCGTTGTTGCCGTTGTCAGAGCCCTGCAAATCAAGCCACGTCGTTGGGTCGCCGTAGTCGCCGTACCAACCGCCACGCGCGATCATGAAGTTGCCCTTCTTCAGATCTTCTTTGTAGAGCTTCGAGTCTTTGCCGCGACATTCAGCCGCCACGCGCAACTCACGCTTCCACATGTCGCGCATCGCAAGCGCGAGATTTTGATAACGCGGACTCGCCGTCGAATAGAGGATGTCGACGGTGGGGAACTTCTCGCCCGCGGCGTTTTCAACGACGCCATCACCGTTGCGATCTTCGTAGCCCGCGGCTTTCAATTCTTCCCGCGCGCGCACAGGATCAAAGCCGAGACCTTCGACAACCGGATAGCCCTCGATCGAATTCGGCGGCACAAGCGTCGAAGCCACGCGCTCACCAAGTCGCGTCACGCGATCGATGAGTTGCTGCTTATCGACGGCCAATGCAAACGCGCGTCGAACGCGTGCATCGTGGAATGGATTGAATTTCTCACCAGGCAACGTCTTGCGGCAGTTGAAACTGAAGAAGTCGGTGCCGAACGCATCGAATCCACGCACATCGCGCCGTTCGCCTGCGCGAGGCGGGGGAAGCGCGCCGACGACATCATCGAGGTCGCCGCCGCGCGCGAGTCCCGCGTCGACGTCTGCACGAAAGCGCTCGAGATACGCGCGGCGCTCGGCGAGCATTTCGGTCTTGTATTCAGGCCCAAGATCGGTGAGCCAATCGGCGCCGCCCGACTCAAATGCCAGGACCCCCGTGTTCGGATTCTCAATCGTGCGGCACTCAATCGAATTCGCCTGCGTCGCCGCTTGATTCCAATAGTGCGGGTTACGCTCGAGGCGCATGTCGCGCTTGTATCGCCAGACGGTCGGCGTGTACGCGCCGTTTGTCACGATCACTCCGGGCTTCGTCCAATCGTGTCGCTGCACGATGCGACCAGATTTGGGGTCGTGGGTGACAAACTTCTCAACCGTCTCACGATGCACCGGCGCGAACGGCGGAAACGCGCAAAGGTCGAGGAAGTACGCGAGCGGCGTTTCGAGTTCAACGATGAGCGTGCGATCGTCCGGCGTCTTGATGCCCACCATCGTCTCGAAGTCGTTGACGGTGTTGGTCCAGAGTTGTTCGAGATCGCTGGAACTCGCGGTGCCGGCTTTGCTCTTCTCCGCGTACTCTTTCGTGCGTTCCTTTCGTCGTTCAAAGAACGCTTTCGCGCCCTTGATTTCGAAGAAGAGGCCTGAGTAGTCGGCGGCGGTATCGGGCAGAATCGCGCGTCGCCATGCGTACGCGAAGTCGCGACTTGTCACAGGATCGCCGTTCGACCAGCGCGCGTCATCACGCAGGTGAAACGTCCATGTGCGGCCATCGGGCGAACTCTCCCAGCGTTCCGCAACGCCGGGGACGATCGCGCAATCAGACGCGCGGAGATTGACAAGCGTCTCGTAGATCACGCGCGCGCGGCGGAGTTCATGTTGGTAACTCATCCGCTGCGGATCGAGCGTGTAGCAGTCGCTTCGTTCGATGATGACGAGGTCTGCGGGCGGAAGCGGGCGATCGAGCGAGATCGCTGCCGCGAGCGCGATGACCAAGAGAATGAACGGGGCGAACAGTCGCACGGGCGAGAGGATACGCGCCGGCGGTGTGGCGTCGATCCTTCACGCGCGATCTTCCGCGAGGAAGCATGCAACATGCACAGTCGCCGTGGGCGAAGCGTGAGCCTCGTTCGCGTGTGCAAACTCAGTTGCGATAGGGCGCCGCGCTGACGATGCCAGCCCAGCGCTTCGCTTCCGCATCGAACTTCGAGCGATCGCCCGATTCCCACGCGGCAGCGAGCACGCGCGAGTCACCATCAGGCTTGGTGCCCGCGTAGGCCGATGGGCGCTCGCTACGGTCGATGAGTCGCAGAATGACTTCGCAGCTGTTGACGACCGAGCCGTAGGCAGCGGTCACATCCTTCGACGCGTGCGCAGCATCCCACTGTGCGCCGGCCGCGTTGAGCATTTCGGTCAAGGCAGGGGCGAGCGTCTTCGCCAACTGCGAGCGGTCCGCTTGCGGCATCACGAGAAGATCGTTGCGGAGGCCGACGAGCACGCGCTGTACGGCGCGCATGCGGTCATCGACCGCGGTCGAACCCTTGGACTTGCGCGCGATTTCACCAAGCGCTTCCGCCTGTGCCTTGCGCAGATTTCGAGCGTTTTCCGCAGGAAGATCCTTCTTGCGAGCTGCCGCTGCGAGCGCATTCAACTTCTGTTGCAGCGCCATCCAATCGGGTTCGGCGACTGCTGCGTCGCGCAGTTTGCGCGCGGATTGGTCGTAGTAGGTGTTGCTTGCTTCGAGGTCTTCGAACGCGTCGATGAGCAGGCTGCCAGCCGCGATGCGCTTGCCGGGGTCGGATTCTGTGGATGGCGTTGCGCACTCGACGATCACGTCGAGGGCATCGCTGCTGCGCGTAAAGCGAAGCACTTGCATCGCAACGACCGCGCGGCGGAGGTCTGAGCCCTTCGCGATCGGAGCGAGTTCGGTCACGAGAATCACGCCGTAGGCCTTACGGAACGCGGGCGTTGCGCCTGGGTCGCGCGACGGCTTCACGAGTGCCGTACGAGCATCATCGATGGCCTTCTGGTCGGTTCCCGACTTGATGGCTTCAACCGAGCGGGCTGCGTACGAGCTGACGCTCGTCTTTTGCGCGGCGTTCAACGCACCCGTGGCGCTGAGGATGGATGCATCAATTCCAGAACCTCCGCTCTGACCAAGAGCGGGAACCGTCAGGAAGGCGGCGAGCAGGGTGGTCAGAAGGGTTCGGGGCATCATCCGAGGATTTGTCCGGGTGCGTTGTGCGGTGGGGACAGACGTACAAACCATGGCGGTACACACCATGATCGAAGGCATCGTCGAAAGAGATTGACCTCTTCAGACACCCCCGACTTCCAAGGCCGCCGATGCCGCGGCGCCCACAAGGAACGCGACGCCAACGGACGCCCACCGCGCCGGCAACGGCGAGGCGGAAGTCAGGACGTGGGACGCTAATCCAATGGGCGGCGACTGTCAACGAACCGGGGGCTCCGCAGACGGGATCGGCAAGGCGTGATGACGAGGATTTCGGCGGCGCGGACGAGGATACGGGCGATGATGCGGGCGGATGATGCGGGCGGAGGTGGACGCGGCGAAGCGACGGATGTCCGGGATCCGCCCCGCGAAGCGTCGCGACGACCCTCAACGAGCCTCAACGAGCCTCAACGAACCTCAACGAGCCTCAACGAGCCTCAACGAACCTCGTAGTGCACCGGAACATGTTCTCGTGCACGATGTTCGATTCCGAAGCCCCGAACATGCCGATGAACTCCGAACAGCTCTGTCCCGCAGCCGCGTAGGGTTGCGGGACGTTCCGTCCGCGGGTGTTTGACCACATCGGCGGAGAGAACGCAGTAAGGAAACCCATGCAGCCGAAGTCCGTCCTCCGACCTGTCCCGATCGCGCGTGTGCTGCTCGTCTCCGCACTTTGCGGGCACGGCGCCTTCCTCAAGACAGCGAAAGCGCAGGAGGGTGCGGTTGCGCCTCAGGTCGGCGCCGCGACGCCCGCAGCGACCGGTGATGCCTCCGGCGTGGTTCCGCCGACACCCGAGCAGGCCGCCCGCTACCGGGATCGACTCGCGCGGAACTTCGCGCAGCGAACCCGCAGCATGCTGCAGCGAGAGTTTGTCTTCCTCGGCATGCTCGAGAGCGGCAAGAGCATGCTCGATGTCGCCCTCGAGCTAGAACCCGAGAGCCCGTTCCTCTGGCGACTCGCCCTTGACTACGCGATCAACCTCGAGGATGGCAGCCCCGAAGCGGCCGACCTCGCGAAGCGCGCGCTCCTTCGGCTGGGCCAACTGGAGCCTCAGGATGAGTTGATCCGACTTCGACGGCTTCTTGCCGCGGTGGAACAGAAGCAGACTGCGGAGGAGCGCGTGGCGCTCTACCAACAACTGCTCGCGCCGGAGTCGATCAATCGCATTGGTTCGAGCGTGGCCGCGCGGCTCGCGTTCGATCTTGCGTTGCTGCTGCGACAAACGGGCGACCAATCGGGCTTCGAACGCGAGTTGATCCGCGCGCTCGACCTCGACCCATTCTTCCCAGAGGCAACGGAGGTCGCCGCGGGGTACTTCCGAACCTCGGCGCCAGATGCCGCTGCGGAGGCCCGCGCGCTTCGCCAATCGTTGCTCGCGAACCCGACTCGGGAGCCAGCCGCACTTGGGCTTGCCGAGCTCTGCCTGAAGTCGGGCGCCTACCGAGCTGGCGCGGACATTCTCAATGTCGTCGCAGGGCTGTTGGAGACGGACCTCCCCGACATGGACTTTGACGCGGTCCTGACCGACCTTTGCCTTGCGAACTGGGGCGCGGACCGCTCGGAGGCCGCCTTCGTGGTCGCGACCAAGCGACAAGACTCGCTGAACCGCGTCTTCCGCAAGACCGTGGAACGGCAGGGGACAACGCTTTCGGTCGAAGATCTTCGAAATCTCGCCTATCCGATGTCGATGCCGCTCGCGACGACGTTCGCCGCGATTGCGCACAGTATCTCGCCCGAATCGAGCGAAGCTGTGCTCAAGGGGGCGCGCATCTCGGCAGAGACCACGTTACGCGCGATGGACGAGCAGGATGCTCCCGCCGATGAGAAGGCGACGACGGCGCTGCAAAGCGCGTTTGTGCAACTGTGGCTCGGCGGCGACGTCGACTTTGCCAAGGCGCAGGTCGACGCTGCGACCGTGTACGCGCCGCTTTCCGCAGCAGCGCGTGCGCGCTTCGACGGCTGGTTTGCACTCCGCGCGAACGACCCCGCGAAGGCGCGCGAACTCCTCGCGCCGTTCGCTGCCACCGATACCGGCGCGCAGTTGGGGCTTGCGGTTGCGGACGCGGCGCTTGGTGATCAGAAGTCGGCGGCACGTGGATTCCTCGCTGTCGCGCGAGCGAATCCGTCGAGCGCGATCGGCCTCTGGTCGCGTGATCGACTTCGCAAGATCGTCGGGAAAGACATCCAGGTCGTCGAGGTCGCAGAGAGCGTTGAAGAGGCCGCGGCTCTACCGAGTGAGTTTCTCGAGTTGATGAAGTCTGGTGCCGGGCGATTGATGCTTCGCATCTACCCACGCGAATCGACGATTTCCGCGTGGGATCCGATGGTGTTCGATATCGAGATCACCAACCGAAGCTCGTGGCCACTTGCGATGAGTGCCGACGGACCGCTGGCGGACACCGCAACGGTCACTGCGAATGTCAACGTCCCCGGTCAACCAGGCACTGCGCCGCCGTTCGCACTGTTGGCGATCAATCGACGGTTTGCGATTCAGCCCGGTGAAAGCCTTCGCATCCCACTTGATGTGTCGCTCACAGACGCGAGTTTCGCGATGCGCGATGATGCGTTGAGCGGCGGCTTTGTGTCGATTCATCCGATCCTCAATTGGCGAACGACGGAACGAGGTCTTGAGCCTGGGCCACTCGGTGTCGAAGCGGAATCTCCGGTGGTTCATGTGCGCGGCGAGCGCGTGACGGCTTCGTGGCTCGAAGAGTCGAAGGCGATGTTGCGCGATACCACGAAAGCGCCTGATCCAGAACGAATTGCGGCACTCGCGGCGGTGCTCTTAAGAGCTTCGAGAGATCCGCTGCGTTACAACGAAGCGGAGCGGAAGGCACTCGAAGGCATGCCAGAACTTCTCGCAGATGCTGCGAAGCGGCTTTGGCCCGAGGCTCGTGCGTGGCTCGTCTTCGCAACGCCAAAGGGTGAGTTGCGTGAGTTGTCGGTTCGTGCCTCGGATCTCGGCGGTGGCGAGACTGCGGGTGCGGCGGGCGCAGCGGGTGCGGTGCCTGGAGCGAGCGCTGGTGGTGAGCCATCGAAGGAAGTTCGTCAAGTCGTTGGACTCGAAGCAGTTTCTGCAGCCCCAACACTTGCGCCGCTCGACGCTGTTCTTTCGGCCGATGAGGATCCCTTGGTTCGTATGGCGTGGATCGCGGTGCGCGTGAAGCGGCCCGAGGATCAACTCCTCGCGACGACATGCGAGCATCCGAATCCGCGGCTCGCGAAGTTCGCGCGCGACTTCCAAGCGTGGATGAACGATGTGCTGGAAGAGCGACGACGAAAGCTCAATCTCAGCAAGTGACTGCGCACGACGAATCGAAGATCGCCGTTCGAGATGCCAGCGCGCAACCCCGCGACGCGCAGGAATCCCTTCGCCATTCGCGCGTGCTGCGCGTTTTGGGCGGCGCATTCGGTGTGATGTGTCTCGCGGGCGCGATCGTTGTGGCCCTTCGTGAAAAGGGCGCGATGACCGCTGCGATGGACTCACTGCGCGCAGCGAGCGCGTTGGAAATCCTGCTGCTTCTCGCATCGGTCGCGCTTGGCATTGTGCTTACCGCGATGCTCTTTTCGATGCTCGTGCGCCGCTACGCGAACGTTGCATTTCACGAAATGCTCGCATTGATCGCGGCGACGTCGCTCGCGAACATGTTGCCGCTCAAGCCTGGATTCGTGGCGCGCGTGGCATGGCATCGCACGCGGCATGGGATTCGTGCGCAAGATTCACTGCGCACCATTCTCGAAGCGATCGGTTTGAGCGCGTTGGTTGCCGGCGCGATGCTCGGTGCGGTTGTACTTCTTCGCGCGACGTCGATGCCTGTCGGCTTCGCACTTCTTGCTCCGGCACTGTTCGGAATCGCAGGAATCACGCGACATTTCCGCATGTTTGCGCAGGCTGTACTCGTGCGAAACGCGGAGTTCGCGCTCGCCGTGTTGCGATATCAACTTGCACTTGCGCTCGTCGGCGCGGAGACGTCACTGGAAACGTCGATCGTCCTCGCCTGCGCCTCAGCGGTGGCGACGCTCATTCCGTTCGTGTCCAACGGGCTCGGTGTACGCGAGTGGGTGACCGCGTGGCTGTTGCCAGCGCTCTCCGGCGGCACTTTTGCGGCTGGTGTTGCTGCGGAACTCGTGCTGCGCGTCGCCGAACTGGCAATCACGTTGCCGGCTGGGCTTCTCGCGAGCGCGTGGCTTGTGCGCGTCGCGCGGGTCACACCGGCGAAGACAACCTCTGCGTCGGCTTGAGCGGCGGTGCAACGCCCGCTCGCGTCTTCAAGTGATCAAGCACGTTCATGAAGTTGATGTACGCGTCGTACGGCGAGTCGTACGGCGAGAAGTACTTGTGGACGTCGCCGTCAGACCAGTACTTCGTGCACATGTAGTAGAGGTGGTCGCTCGTCGTGAGCTTGCGCCAATCCTCGAGAATGTACGGGTCGCCTGCAGCATGCCGCGCTTTCACGGGGCCTTCGAGCGCGTAGAGCTCCGCAGCCGCGCCGTCTTGAATCGGGTTGCCAAGCCACGCGGAGAGATCGCGCTCGCTGTCTGCCCACGAAATGAAATCCTTCACGTCGTACTCGCCAACCGGCTCATGACAATCAAGCACCTGCGACGGCGTGAGGAAGTCATTGTGCCCCGAGTTGGTGTCGTAAATCGCGCCAGGAAGCGCGTCGAGGAATTCGAAGATGCCCGTGTCGGCCCACTGGTGTTCACCGAACGTTTCGTAGTCCATGAACAGGTTGCACATGTAGCCGTCGCCGTTGATTTGATTCACCCAACCGGCGAATTTCTCAGCACTGAGCGGCCATTCCTTCCAGCCTCGGTTTGAGAATCGGAACGCCACGTCGTCGGAAAGTCGGTAGTTCTTCAGCAGCAGTTTGACGGGTCGATCTTCAATCGCACCTTCACCGGGCGGCGCGTAGAGATAGTTCGGCGATCGGAACCCAAGCAAACGATCGACGCCTTCGCACAGAATCGCGCGATGTTGGCCGCGCCGCGCGATGTGGGCGGCGAGTTCGTTGGAGTAGATGAGTTCGGTGTTTCGGAAGACCTTCGGTGTGACGCCGAAAACCTCTTGCATGCGCTTCTGATGGAGATCGACCTGTGCATCAAACTCCGCGCGCGAGAACAGGAACGAAAGCGAGTGGTGGCTGGTTTCGCCGACGAGTTCGCATGCACCGGTATCGACGAGACGCTTCAGCGTGTCGATGACATCGGGCGCCCAACGAATGAGTTGATCGAGCGCGGTACCTGTGATCGAGTACGAGCAGCGGAAGCGACGATCGTGACGCTTCACGAGGTCGAGCATCTTCTCTGTCGCGGGCCGATAGCACTTGTCCGCCACTTTGCGAAGGATGCGCTCGTTCGCTTCGTCATCGAAGTAAAAGGGATCCGTCGAGAAGACGGAGTAGCGACGAAGTCGCCAAGGCTGATGAAGTTCGAAGTAGAAGCAGACGCTTGCCATTTGCGCAGCGTAGCGCGGAACAGATGTCGCGTCGCGCGAACCCTGTTCAGACTCGGTAATGCGCGCGGTACCACTCGACGAAACGCGCAACACCTTCTTCGACCGGCGTCGACGGACGGAAGCCCGTATCGGTGGCGAGTGCCGTGGTGTCGGCGAAGGTGTCTGGCACGTCGCCGGGTTGCATGGGCATCATTTCGAGCGTTGCTGTGCGGCCGGTCGCCGTTTCAATCGCACGGATGTAGTCGAGCAGTTCAACCGGGCGAGAATTGCCGATGTTGTAGACCCGCCAGGGCGCACTTGAAGTTCCGGGATCAGGATGCGCCGCATCAAACGCAGGATTCGGCTGCGCCGTGTGATCGAGCGTTCGAATGATGCCCTCGACGATGTCGTCGATGTAGGTGAAGTCGCGGCGGTGTCGACCGTGGTTGAACACGGGAATCGGCTTGCCTTCGATGATGTTTCGCGTGAATAGGAAGAGCGCCATATCGGGTCGACCCCACGGGCCGTACACGGTAAAGAAGCGCAATCCTGTCGTAGGAAGGCCGAAGAGATGCGAGTAGGTGTGGGCGAAAAGCTCGTTCGCTTTCTTGCTCGCGGCATAGAGCGAGAGCGGATGGTCGACCGAGTCACTCACCGAGAACGGCAACTTCGCGTTGCCGCCATACACCGAACTTGAACTCGCGTAGACGAGATGCGTGCAACCTTCGCCACGCGTGAACGCGTGACGGCAGCCGTCGAGAATGTTCTGGAAGCCGACGATGTTCGACTGCACGTACGCGTGAGGATTCTCGATCGAATATCGCACGCCAGCTTGAGCGGCGAGATGAACGACGCGACTGAATCGATGCGTCGCAAACAACGACTCCATCGCGCTGCGATCGGCGATATCGAGTTTCTCGAAGCGAAAGCCGCGTCGCGGTTCAAGGCGCGCCAATCTCGCAAGCTTGAGGTTCGGGTCGTAGTAGTCGTTGAGGTTGTCGATCCCAACAACTTCATCACCGCGGTCGAGCAGCGCCGATGCGACGTGCGAACCGATGAAGCCCGCGCAGCCAGTGACAAGAACAGTCGAAGGAGTGACGGGCGCGTGTGTCATCGGCGAGAGTGTGATCGAAGTTGGACGCTCCGTGACTCGAGCGGCGCTCTTGTCAGAGTGAAGTTACGAGCGGCGGAAGGTATCTGGCAACGCGTGCATTCGTCGGAGTTCGCGAACTCTTCCGCGATCATGCGACTGCTGCGCGACTCGGCGCGAACGCGCGTTCGATCGCGCCGACAACGCGCGTGAGATCCGCGTCATCCATCGAACTTCCTGATGGAAGACAGATGCCCTGTTCGAACAAGCGCTCGCAGACGGGCTTGCGACCGCGTTCATGGGCGAACATGCGGCAGCCCGCGAAAAGCGGCTGCAAATGCATAGGTTTCCATGTCGGGCGCGATTCGATGCGTTCGGCGGCGAGCGCCGCGAGCAGTTCATCGCGCGTCGTCGCAGCACGCGCCGGATCAATCGTCATCGCGGTCAGCCAGCGCGTCGAGCGACCCCACACAGGTTCAGGCATGAAACGAACGCCTGCGCGCGTTGCAAACGCGGCTTCATATTGCGCGAAAATCGCGCGGCGCCGCGCAACGCGATCGGCGAGCGCGAGCAACTGTCCGCGTCCGACGCCCGCGCAGAGATTCGACATGCGATAGTTGAATCCGGCGACATTGTGCTCGTAGTGCGGCGCCGTTTCGCGCGCTTGCGTTGCAAGGAAACGCGCACGTTCCACGAGCGCGGCATCGGACGAAACCAACATGCCGCCGCCCGAAGTCGTGATGATCTTGTTGCCGTTGAAGCTAAACGCCGCAACTTTTCCGAACGTGCCGCAACGACGTCCATGAACGCTCGCGCCGAGACTTTCAGCCGCGTCTTCAAGAATCGGAATGTCCCATTCGTCGCAGATTGCTTCGATCGAGCCGTAATCGCAACCTTGACCGTAGAGATCGACCGCCACGAGCGCGCGCGGACGACGACCCTCGGCGTCGAGCGTGGCGATCGCATCGCGGAGTGCCGCGGGCGAGAGATTCCAGCTCGCCTCATCACTGTCGACAAAGATCGGCTCAGCGCCGAGTTGGCGAATCGGGTTCGCGCTCGCGACAAACGTGAAACTCGAGCAGAGGACGGCGTCGCCGGGGCGCACACCAAGCAGCATGAGCCCGAGGTGTATCGCGGCGGTACCCGAACTCGTGGCACAGCAGTGCATGCGCGCGCTGTGCTGGCCGAGCCCGAGGTACTCCGACATCTCGCGTTCGAAGCCATCGACGTTTGGACCGAGGGGCGCGATCCAGTTCGTGCGGAAGGCGTCTTCGACGTAGCGCTGCTCCGCGCCAGACATGTGCGGCGGGGAGAGCAGAATGGGTTTCGCGCGTGGGTCGAGCATGGGTGAACCTCGCAGGGACAAGCCGTCCCCTCGGATTCCCTATCGGCATTCGCCCGCAGGATGAGCGAGACGATCCAACGAATTGGTTATGCGCAACGAGGGGCGTTCGGCCGCCCGGCCATTGGGAGCGTCCCGCCTGCGCAGCTCAGTGCTTTTTCTGCTCGGCGAGCCAGCATTCGAACATCAGAACGCTCCAAATCTCGGCCGCATCGCCCCCGCGGCGGCCGGCGAGGGTGTCGGCCCAGAGGGCTTGGACTGCGGTTGGATCGAGATATCCCTCCCGCCCGATCCGAGCCGGATCGAGGCGCTCCTCGGCCCAACTGCGAAGCGGCCCGCGCAGCCAGCGCAGGAGGGGTACCGAGAAGCCGGTTTTGGGCCGCTCGAATAGTGCCCGCGGAACGCGTCGCTCAAGGACGCGCCGCAGGATCCACTTCCGCTCCCCGTCGCGGATGCGCATCGAGGGCGGCAGTCGAAACGCAAGCTCCGCAAGCGCGGAATCGAGGAGCGGTTCGCGCGCCTCGAGACCATACGCCATCGTCGCGCGATCGACCTTCGTGAGGATGTCGTCGGGCAGATAGTGCGCAATGTCGCCAAGCATCATGCGAACGACGGGATGGAGGGCGGGGTTGATGTCCGTCGGGAGACCTCGCGATGGCGATGACGATGACGAGGGCGTCGTGCTCTCGCTTGAGCCGAGCACAAGTCGATCGGCGTCATCCGAAATGCGGGCGAGCGTGGCGTAGATCGCGTCGACGCTTTCGAGGTGCACCACGCGCGCGAGTTTGTGCGCGCGGTCACCGAGTCGGTCGAAGGGAAGTTGAAGGAGGAACTCGGGAAGCGCACGTCCGACGGCATTCGCCGCGCCTCGAGGAACGGCGCGAAGCAGTCGAGCGAGCAGCGGCCGCATGTTTCGTGGAATGCGCGCGAGCCGCGCCGCAAGTGAGGGTGCGTGGCTGTAGCGGTAGTAGCCACCGAAGAGTTCGTCGCCGCCGTCGCCGGAAAGTACGACTTTCACGCGCGATGCAGCTTCGCGCGCGACGAGCAGCGTTGGAATCTGTGAACTGTCTGCAAAGGGCTCGTCGAAGAACTTCGCCGCGTTTTGTGCGGCGATTTGCACGACTTCGTTCGAATGCATACGAAGGACGACGTGTTCGGCACCGAGATGCCGCGCGACAGCGGCGGCATGCGCGGTTTCATCAAAATCGGGGTCGTCGGTGCCGACGGTGAACGCGAGCGGGCGCGTTGCTGAAACTTCGCGCATCGCCGCAAGCACAACCGCCGAATCGATACCGCCCGAAAGAAAGGCTCCGACTGGGACATCCGCAACCATGCGCAGTCGAACGCTCTCGAGAATCGCCGCATCCACGGCGTTGATCGCGTCGGCATCACTTCCAACAAAGGGCTCGGAAACACCGCGTTGCGCGAGCGATTCCGCCTTCCACCAACGCGTGACTTGAGCTTGGCCTGTGGTGAGATCAAGGCGAAGCATGTGGCCCGGCGAAAGCGTGCGTGCTTCACAGTGGATCGACATCGGCGCTGGGACACAGCCGTAGGCGAGGAATGCGCGCAAGGCCTGATGATCGATCGACGCAGAAAACGCAGGATGCGCGCGGATGGTCGCCAGATCGCTCGCAAAGAGAAATGCTGCACCCTGCGGCACGGTGAAATCGCCCGCGGCAAGTGCATGCCCGTGCGAGAGCGCATAGCGGCAAGGCTTCACGCCGAATCGATCGCGTGCAAGCGTGAGTGTGCGATCGTGATGATCGAGCAGCGCGAACGCAAACATGCCCCGGAATTCGCGCAGCGCCGCTGGCATACCAAGCGAACGGATCGCAGCAAGCATCGCTTCGGTGTCTGAACGCCCACGAAACTCGGTCGAAACACCAAATCGATGGCGCAACTCGGCATGGTTGTAGATTTCGCCGTTGAAGACGATTTCATAGCGACCACATGCTGAGCGCATGGGTTGCGCGCCTGTTTCGGTGAGATCAAGAATCGCAAGACGTCGAAACGCAAGCCCTACGCGCGTTGTTTCATCGAAACGAATCCGCTCATCGTCGGGGCCGCGATGCGCGACCGCGCGTGCCATCGCCGAAAGCGTTGCGACTGGATCAGCCGTCACGCCTGTTCGATCGAAGAAACCCGCGAATCCGCACATGCCGCGAGCGTATCACGCGCCGAGTGCGTCGATGATCGCACGATTCACGCGACGCACGTCGAATTGCAGGGCTTTTTGCCGTGAAGCGCTGGCCATCGCAGCGATGCGTGCAGGATTTGATGCGAGTTCAAGGCATGCGTTGGCGAGGGCTTGCGCGTCGCGCGGCGGTACGAGGAAACCGTTGCGGCGGTCATCGTTCGTTTCGTCGATCGTTTCGCGACAGCCCGGAACATCTGTGGTCACGATCGCGCGGCCAACTGCGAGCGCCTCGAGCACAGATTTCGGCATTCCTTCGCGATAGGACGGCAAAACGAAGACGCTTGCAGCGGCGAGTTCCGCGCGCGGATCGTCAACGCGGCCTGCGTATTCAACGACACCTTCACGCACCCACTGCGCAAGTTCATCGCGGCGAATGGCCGAGGGATTCGCGTCAATCCAGCCAACGAGGCGGAAACGCACGTCCGGCCGCTGTGCGCGCACGAGCCGTGCCGCTTCTACAAACTCACGGACACCTTTGTCGGCGAGAAGTCGAGCAACCATCGTGAAAACCGGTGGTCCAGATGGCAGCGGCGCGGGCGCAAAGTGTTCGAGATCGACGCCAGATCCCGCGCAAAACTGCACGTCTCGCGCTTCGCGCAAGAGCTCGTTTTGTTCAAAAACAGCGTGGTCATCGGTGTTCTGAAAGAACACCGTTGTCGCATCACGCATCGCGCGTCGATAAAGCCGTGTTGCCGCGATGCGCACGACTCGCGCCTTCCACGAAGTGCCGATGAACGCGTAGCCGAGCCCTGTGATCATCGCGACGCGTCGGGGAGTGCCGCACGCAGCGGCAGCGGGAATGGCATGAAAGACGGGCTTTGGATTCGCGGCAAAAACGCCGTCCGGTTGGAGTCGCGCGAAAAGTGCGTGGAAATGCCTTCGCGCGCGCCATTCGCCGAGCGGGTTGAGTGACGCGCGGGCATATGGCGCAAAGTCGACTTCGGCACCGAGTTTCGTAAGGGCGTCGCGCAGCTGTTTGACTGGGATTTCATCGGGCTTCGTTGTCGAGACCACCACGCGATGTCCCCGCGCGACGAGGTCACGCACGAGCGCGCCGCGAAAGGCGACGACGGTATCTCCGATGGTGTTGACGAGAACGAATGTGCCCAAGTGCGCAATTTCCGAGGAAAACGAGTGGTCGCGCACGAGTTTGTCCGCGCAGCATTTCTCGCGCGAACACTATACTCGCCCCCCCATGCGACTCACCTATGGCGTGGTTACTGCGACACTCAACGCGCGCGAGTCGCTGGCGCGGTCGCTTTCATCGACACTCGGCCAATCGCGGCGCCCGAATGAACTCGTGGTCATCGACGGTGGTTCGACCGATGGAACACGCGAGCTCGCGCACTCGATCCTCGAACAGGTGCCCGCAGAGGTTTCCGCACGATTTCTCGAGCAAACAAGCAAAGGGGAGCGCGGCGGAATTGCGGGGGCGTGGAACGAAGCCATCGCCACGCTCCAAAGTGATGTGGTCTTCCTCGT
This sequence comes from Planctomycetaceae bacterium, assembly GCA_027483065.1. Classification (GTDB taxonomy): domain Bacteria; phylum Planctomycetota; class Phycisphaerae; order Phycisphaerales; family SM1A02; genus QWPT01. The sequence continues at coordinate 5,056 of JAIXVI010000051.1, read as the reverse complement.
CAACGCCGATGATGCGCTCGAGGACGGTGCGGCCGAAATCGTGATGCAGGCATTCGAGGCGAGCCCGCGCGTTGGCATAGTGCACGGCAATGCGCGATTCGTCGCGATAGACGGCCGCGAAATTGGCGTTGTTCGTCCCGGGCTTCTTTCGCGGCTTGGCATTCGTTGTCGCACGATGCACTGCGCGACGATGGTTCGGCGTGAGATCTATGCGAGTATCGGCGGGTTCAATCCGGCGTTTCGAAATGCGCTCGATGTGGATTTCATCGAGCGATGTCATCATGCCGGCGTTGCATTTTCACACATCGATCAAACGCTCGCCACGTTCACGCTCGGTGGCGTGTCGAACACGCAAGTTGCACGAACCGATCGTGAAATGCTGACAATCGGCCTTCGACATTCGCGCACAACGGTGTTACCCGTCGCGACGTACCTCGTGCGACGATGCGTGATGCGTCCACTGAGTCTTGCGGGCTATCACCTCTCGAAAGGTGCAGGAACGCAGGCATGAGTCGCGTGCATGCCCAGCGCATTTCGGTTGTCGTGCCGAGTTTCAATCAGGCGCGTTGGCTCGGCGATACGCTTTCGAGTTTGCTCGCGCAAGGCGATGGAAATCTCGAAATCATCGTGATGGATGGCGGCTCGACTGATGGTTCCGATGCGGTGATCGCACGATTTCGAAAGCATCTCGCGCACGTCGAACAAGGTCCCGATGGTGGACAATCTGCCGCGATTGCGCGCGGATTTGAGTTTGCAACGGGCGGCATTCTCGCGTGGCTCAATTCTGATGACATGCATCTGCCGTGGACGCTGGCATCTTGGCGCGACGCGTTCGCTCGCGAACCGGCTCTCGCGCTCGTACATGGCGATCGCATCGTGATCGACGAGCATGCACGCGTTCTCGAGTATCGATCGTTGCGACTGATGCCTCACTGGCTTCTCGCGCGCATGCCATGGTTTGCGCAAGAGACATTTGCGTTCCGGCGCGAGGCGTACGACGCGGTTGGCGGCATTGATCGCGACATGCGATTTGCGATGGATTACGACCTTTTCGTGCGGCTTCTCGCGCATGGTCGAACGCGATATCTCCCGCGACTGCTCGGCGCATTTCGATGGCATGAGACATCGAAGAGCGCAACCATCCAGGGCTCGATTGGCGCTGCCGACATGCACGCGGTTCGCATTCGATACGGACTACCTCAGTGGCCGCGTCTTCATCCTGGCCGCGTCGCCGCGAGCGCTGCGGTCCGCGTTGGCTCGGCCGCCTTTCGGCTGCTGCCGCACGACGTATCTCAGCGTCCAACACGATGCGGATTTGATGTGCGTGACCTCTTTCGCGCAGCGCCGCCGAGGGAGCCGCGCGCCGTACCCTCAAGCGACTTGTGGTAGAAACGCATCATGCGGGTTGTGCATCTTTCCTACAACGAGTCGAGCGGGGGCGCTGCGCGTGCGGCGCACGGGCTCCACACGGCGCTCGTTGCCGAAGGAGTCGACAGCCGCATGCTCGTCGCGCATCGACAATCCGATGACCCGCGCGTCGAGGTTGTCGATATCCCTTGTGCGGAAACACGGGCTTGGAATGTCGTCGAAGAAAGTTGGATCTCGCGCGAACGCTCCGACGTGTCGAACACGTTCTTCTCAACCGGCGGCCCAGGATCAGCGTTGGCCGCGCATCCGTTGGTTCAATCGGCCGACATCCTGAATTTGCACTGGATTCCGCGGCTTGCCGCGCCGCAGGACATCGGTGATCTGCTTGCACTTGGGAAGCCGGTTGTTTGGACGTTGCACGATGAGTGGGCGTACACAGGCGGCTGCCACTACGCATCGGGTTGTGAGCGATGGCGCACGCGATGCGACGCGTGTCCGCAACTACGGCGTGATCCATATGAATTCGTGAAGACCACATTCGAGGCCAAAATCGCGGCGTATGCTCGTGGAAACCTCGTCATCGCGTCGCCGAGTCGATGGCTCGCCCAGACTGCTTCCGAGAGCGCGCTGCTTCGTGGTCGTCGCATCGAGTGCATTCCCTACGGCGTTGATCTCGACACTTTTCATCCGTCGCGGCGCGAGGCAGGACGCGCGCGACTTGGTGTTCGCGAGGACGAAGCGGTCATCCTCTTCTCCGCGGATACGGCGGCGGAGCGGAGAAAAGGTTTCGCTGAACTTTGCGCTGCACTCGAGAATGCGCGCGCTGCGCTCGCTGTGAGTGAAATCGCGGCGTCCGTGCGTCTTGCGGTGCTTGGTCACGCGGATCCCGCAACGCTTCCCGAGGGCGCGGTTGCAACCGGCCACTTATCGAGTCGCACGGCACTCGCCGAAGTGGTTGCCGCGAGTGATCTCTACGTGCTCCCGTCGCTTGAAGACAATCTCCCAAACGGCGTGTTGGAAGCACTTTCCTGCGGAACGCCCTGCGTCGGCTTCGACGTCGGCGGAGTTCCGGACATGCTTGCACAGTCGGATGGATGCGAACTGGCGCCAGTGGGCGACGCATGCGCGCTCGGTGCGGCGATTGCGCGATCGGTGCGAAATCTCGCCGCACTGCGCGAGCGACGCGCCGCAATTCGCAGCAACGCGGAGCGACGGTACCACCCACGATTGCAGGCACTTGGCTACCTTGCGCTCTATCAAGCATCGCGCGAATCGAGCTCGCGCTCAGTGATGTGATGACGGGGGGTTTCCGATCATGACCATGGCTACACCGACGACTGCTCACCAACGACCAGCGGACGCACTTGAACAGCGCGCCATGGCGGCGTTGAGTGAAGAATTGCACGCACGCATCGCGGCACTCGAAACGAAACTTGCCACAACCGAAACCAAACTTGCCACAACCGAAGCGGAACGCGACGAACTTCGAGCACGCATGTCTTCGGGGCGTGAGCTTTTCAAGCTGTTGAAAGGCCGCGTGACGTCGCGGCTTGGGCTCGGCGGAGGCGAAGCCGCGCAGTTTGGCGGCGCCGGGATCGCGATTCCGACGGAAGCCGCTTTGCGTCGCGCTCGCGCGCGCGGTGTGGAAATCGCGTCCATCATCGACATTGGCGCATCTGACGGCAGTTGGACAGAGATGTGTCGTCGTGTCTATCCCGAGGCGCGAGCGATCTTGCTCGACGCGAACGACGTGCATCGCGCATCGCTCGAACGCTACGTTGCATCGCGGCAAGGAGTCGAGCACAAGATTGCAGCCGTCGGCCCGGCGTGCTGCGATCTCTGGTTCGAGCGCACGCCTGATCCGTTCGGTGGTCGCATTCACTCCGAGCGCTTGAAGCCAGAATGGGAACCGCTTCCCGGAACGACGATCGATCATGAGGTTGCAACGCGCGGCATGCGCGGCCCGTATCTCGTCAAACTCGATACGCACGGCTTTGAGGTGCCCATTCTCGAAGGTGCGCAGGAGACGCTCAAAAACGCGCAGTTGCTCGTGGTCGAGTGCTATCCGTTCAAGATCGGCGACGGCGCGTTGATGTTCCACGAATTCTGCGCGTGGATGTGGGAGCGTGGTTTCATGGCACTCGATATCACCGAGCCGTTGTGGCGTGCGCGTGACGGTTGCCTCTGGCAGATCGACATCGTTTTCTCGCCGCGCACACGCCCAGAATGTCAGGTGCATTCGTGGACGTAACTCGTGAGGCAGTAACGTCTGGGGCAGTAACGTCTGGGGCAGTAACGCCAGCAAACTCGAACGCGAACGAAAGTGGATCGGCGAGCGCCGCGCGAGATGCAATGTCTCCACTCGTCTCGATCGTCACGCCGAGTTTCAATTCGGTCGCGTACATCGAGCGCACGATTCAGTCGATTCACGGACAGGGCTATCCGCGCATTGAGCATGTCGTGATGGACGGCGGCTCGACCGATGGCACACAAGAAATCATCGCGAAACATCGAGAAAAGTTTGCTCACGTCGAGAGCGGGCCAGACAGCGGCATGTATGACGCGATCGATCGCGGCTTTCGCCACACGACTGGCGAAATCATGACGTGGCTGAACTCCGATGACGAGTGGTTTCCTGGAACGCTGAAGACGGTCGTGCGCATTTTCCGCGAGTTTCCTGACGTTGAATGGATCACGTCTGGATTTCCTTCCGCGATTGACGCCGAGGGCGCGACGATCGCAACATCGCGACACTACGGATTCACGCGGCTCGCTTCGCGACAAGGTGAATACCTCTCTGATTGTGAGTGGTACTCAAATGGCTTTATCCAGCAGGAGTCGACGTTTTGGCGTCGCTCGCTCTGGGAACGCGCCGGCTCACGGCTCGACACAAGCCTCAAACTCGCGGGTGATTACGAACTCTGGTCGCGATTCTTCGACCATGCGCCCTTGTGGCAAGTGGAAGTTCCGCTTGGTGCTTTTCGTCGGCGCGCAGGCCAACTCTCGCAAGTTTCGCACGATCGCTACATCGAAGAAGCGCGCCGCGTTTTCGAGCGTGACGGAGGTCGTGCGCCGTCGAAGTGGAGTTCCGGTTTGCGGGTGGGCTTCCGCCGTCACGCGCCGACAAAGCTGCGGCAACTCGCGTTTCGCCTCGGCTTCGCACATCCGCGCTCATTCATTGGTTACCACTGGCACGAAGATCGTTGGATGAAGTGGACGTGCTGATCTCGAACACGCGCGCAGACGCATCGTCGAGCGTTGTGTCATCAGGCTCCAATCCCCAGCGCACGCTATCAAAGAGCGCGGTGCGAACTCGATCAATCTCGCGCACGGGGATCGCATCGGCGATTCCATCGGCGCGGTCATGCTTCACGCGATGATGTCGAAGCGCAGGCTGTAAGAACTCAGCGACGCCACTTTCCGCACGCCCGACGTCGATCTCGCCTGCTGGCAAAAGCGCGCCAACGCGGCCAACGACCGTCCGCCAGTCGCCCATGAGAAGATCAATGCTTGCAAACGTCCGCGGAAGGTCGCGCGTGTGCCGCTCAGCGAGAAGCACGTGCTCGAGCCACGCGCGCTCTGCGTTTTCTTGCGTAAATCCACACTGTGCGAGTTCAGGTCGCCGCAGCAAACTCGCAGCGACTTCTGCAGGTTCGCGCAGAATGTGCACCACCACAACGCGTCGACC
>JAIXVI010000225.1 GCA_027483065.1 Planctomycetaceae bacterium | reverse complement strand
GACCGCAAGAACAACGCGTGCCCGCTTTCGCTCGCTTTGGCGTGAATCCCACCAAAGGGAGCTGCCGCAGCAGCGACCGCGACGACTTTGAGCGCTCGCAACCTGCTTCGCAACTTGCTCGCTCTGGCGTGAATGGGGCCGCATTTCAGCACCCGCTTTCGCGCGCCTTGGTGGGGATGGGCGTCCGTTTTGGTGTCGGCGGAGCCAAAACTCGCCGCCGCGGCGGGGGTCAGAGCACTTGAGCGAGTTCTCGGACTGCTCAAATCACCTTTTGTCTCGGTTCACGACGATTCCGCAACCGCGACGAAAGTGGTGATCGGAATTCTCATTTCCGTAGAAGATTCTGTTTGGATCGTCCGATCACGGAACTAGATTGGAAAGTCGCACCCACATCGGGCGCTGTGTTTTCGACACAGCGTTCGACCAAGGCGCGAAGAGTGACGAACCCGTCCGTTTCGGAGTTCGTCCGGTGAGTCCCGACGCAGCAGTGCGCTGCGTCTCAACAGTCGAGGCCCGAAGGTTCGGGCCAATTCAAGGAGCGATGCGATGAAGAATTCTTATGGAACGAGCCTGCTCGCTGCTGCCGTCCTCGCGGCCGGCTTCACGGGCGTGGCGATGGCCCAGGACGAGTGTTCCACGGCCGTGACTGCAAATCTGGGCCCGAACGCCTTCTCGACGGCGACGTCGACGACAAGTGCTCAGCCAGTCGATGAAGCGCAATGCGCCGGCACGTACCTCAGCTGGGGTACCGCCAACAAGGACATGTGGTTCCGCTGGACCGCACCGTCGGACGGCCTCCTCAACCTCGACACCTGCTTCGCAGGTAGCTTCGACACGTCGATGGTGCTCTACACGGGTACCTGCGGCGCGCTCACCCAAGTCGCTTGCAACGGCGACGGCGCTGGTCTCACCGGCTGCCAGGGTTTCTACTCGAACATCTCCGCGTTCAACGTCCTCAGCGGCACGACCTACTACATCCGCATCGGTGGTTACACCCCCGCGAGCGGTATCTCTGAGTCGGGCGCTGGCCAGCTGAACCTCGCGTTCCAAGCTGTTGCCGCAGGCTGCAACGGAGCCACGGGCTCGTGCGGCGAAGTGCACGCAACTCCGGGCTGCTCTGATCCGATCTGCTGCTCGTCGGTCTGCGAATTCGACGCGACCTGCTGCTCCGACACTTGGAGCGAGTTCTGCGTCCAGGCTGCTGTCGACCTCTGCGGCATCTTCGCCTACTCGTGCGTTGATGCGAACCCAGCGGTTGCCAACGACTGCGCGACCAACGCGACGGTCCTCACTGGCGACACCTTCCGTGACATCAACATCACCGGTTGCAACACCGACGGTCCTGATCACATCGGCGACCTCTGCGCTTCGGGTAACGACTTCATCTTCAACGACGTCTGGTTCCGCTTCCAAGCGGTTGCGAACGGCTCGTTCAACGTGAAGACCTGCGGCGTCAACGGTGGCCCAGTCACGACCTTCGACTCGAAGATCGCTGTCTACGACATGGGTACGAACCCAGTAACCTTTGACTACAACACCCTCAACACCGTGCTCGTTGGTTGCAACGACGACGGCGACGCGACCTGCGCTGCTCCTGGCGGCGTGTTCCCATCGGATCTCACGGTCAACGTGAGCTCGGGCCGTTGGTACCTCGTCCGTGCAGGTACCTTCGACAACGCGGGCACCGCTCGCGTGACCTTCAACATGCCAGAACCTTGCGCGCTCCCGACGGCAACCGTCGTCGAGGCGGAAGCTTGCGGTACGAGCTCCAACAACGGCTGCTTCGCTGGCGGCGCAGTCCAACAGCTCGGCCTCAACCAGAAGGTCAGCGGCACCTTCAACGTGGTCGATGACGGTGCAGGTGGCTTTACCCGCGACGTCGACTTCTACGAAATCACCGTTCCTTCGGACAAGGAACTCTCGGTCAAGGTCTTCTCGGCAAGCTTCGTCAACGCGTTCATCATGGCTGGCGATATCGCGGCTGCTGACTGCGCGGGCATCACGATCCTCGCTGAAGGAACCGGCTCGTGCCCAAGCACGGCGTCGATCTGCCTCCAGGCTGGCGTTTACTACGTCTTCGTCGCAGCAGACTTCGACGGTGGCGCGCTCGCTTGCGGCAGCGGCCCACTCTCGCAGTACGTTCTCCAGGTTGATGCGGTCAACGCTTCGTGCCCGATCCTCGTTGACCAGAGCTGCTCGTCGCCAGGCCCAGACACCAAGACCACCTCGGTCGCTCAGGCTCCAACTGGCAACTTCGTCCAGGGCTGCGCAACCGGCTGCGGTAACGGCACCGGTGGTTCGGCTGACATGATGTTCGCTGCTTCGTTCTCGGGTGCGAACCTCCTCAAGGAACTCACCTGCGTCAACCTCGGCGTCGCGGCCCTCCAGTCGCTCACGCCAGCTGGCGCAACGGCTTGCGGTTACTACCAGCCAATCGCCAACATCCCAGCGAAGCTCGTGATCTACCGTGACATCAACGGTGGCGCCCCAGTCAACCCGATCTCGTCGGGTATCGCTGGCGCGGACCTCGAACTCATTGACTCGAAGGACATCCTCCTCCCAGGCGGCGTCTACATGGGCAACATCGAGTTCAACCCACCGCTCTGCCTTGAGAACGAGTCGACCGTCGTTGTCGTCCTCGAAACCTACAACCTCTTCAACGGCACCGGCATTCCAAACGGCATCCCAGCTGGCGCTGGCTACCGCTCGGGTATCGGCGTGGCTGTTCCGGCTGCAGGCCTCCCCTCGAACGTCTGGGGTCGCTACACCATCTGCACCGGTGCTGCTCAGAACGTGTTCGCTCCGTTCGGCGCTGGCGCATACCAGTGGCCGATTCAGACGAACGGCGTTGCGGCTGGCTGCGGCACGAACTGCCCAGCTGACCTCGACGGCGACGGCTCGGTCACCGCGGCTGACCTCTCGACCCTCCTCGGTTCGTGGGGCGGTCCAGGCGGCGACATCGACGGCGACGGCACCACCACCGCGGCTGACCTCTCGGCCCTCCTCGGTGCATGGGGTCTCTGCCAGTAAGTCGCTGAAGGATCGAGAAAAGGCTTCGGCCTGATCTCGATGTCCGATCAGTACATCACACACCCCCAGCTTCGGCTGGGGGTGTGTCTTTTTTGCCCTACATCGTGACGATCACGCGTTCCGCTGTGTTTTTGTGCGAGTTGGCAACCGTGTGAGCAGCATTCGGAATACGCTCGCCCCTCGCGGCAAGCGCCGCCAGAAAACGGAGCGGCGACCTCGTGCGGACTTTCTTGATTGTGATGGCTGTTCTCCTCGGAGTCGCCGTTGTTGGGCTCGTTGTGGCGGGCCCGTCGGCACTTGAAATGATGCCGTCGTTTGGTGCCGGCGATGACGCACTCGAGGTGCGGGTCGCGAAGGTTGAGCGGCGCGAGTTGCTCGAGACCGTTTCTGCGCCAGGAGAGCTCGACCCCGAGGTGAAGGTCGATGTCTCCGCAGAAGTCAGCGCGCGCATTCTCGAACTGCCATTCCGTGAGGGCGCAACGGTTCGCAAGGGCGAACTCGTTGTGAAACTCGACGACCGCGATTTGCAGGCTTCGTTGCAAGCGCAGATGGCGCGTCGTGATGGCGAACGCTTCCGCCTGCGCAGCGAACAAGAACGGCTCGCCGGTCCGAACTCGCAACTCGCAAACGCGCGCGCGACTCTGGAACGCCAGCAAACGCTCTTCAAAACGGGCGACGTCAGCCGCGCAACGCTTGATGACGCGATCGCGCGTGTGCGTGATCTCGAAGCGCAAATCGCATCAGCGCGCGAAGGACTTTCGGTGATCGAGGCCTCGCTCGTCGCGGCAGAAGCCGACATCGAGCGCGCGCGCGAACTCCTCAAGAAGACGACGATCTTCGCGCCGATCGATGGCCAAATCACCGAGTTGAATGCCGAAGCGGGCGAACTCGTCGTTGTCGGCACCATGAACAACGCCGGCACGAAGATCCTCACCGTCGCCGACCTTGGTTCCGTGCGACTGAAGGCGAAAGTCGCTGAAAGTGATGTGGCGCGCGTGTCGGCAGGCCAAGACGCAACGGTGCGCGTGAACGCCTATCGCAATCGTGATTTCAAGGGTTCGGTCGATCGCGTCGCACTCGCGCGCGGGACCGAGCAATCGTTTGGTTCGAGTGCAGGCGGCGCGGGAAGTGGCACCGGTGGTTGGTTCAAGTGCGAGGTCAAACTCGATCTCGCGGAGGGTGAAACGCTCTTGTCGGGGCTCGCTGCGAACGTCGACATCGTCGTTGCGCGCACCGAAGGCTTGTTGATCCCGAGCCAAGCGTTGATGGAGAAGAAACTCGACGATCTTCCGCCTGAGTTCGCCTCGAGTCCGCTCGTTGATTCCGTCCGCAAGAAGGCGACCTTCGTCTTCACCATGAAGGACGGCAAGGCCAACATGGTCATCGTGCGCACTGGAGCTTCGAATCTTTCGGACACCATGATTCTCGAAGGCCTCACCGACGGCGACATGGTCATCACCGGGCCGTATCGCGTACTTGAGCGCTTGAAGGACGGCGACAAGGTGCGCGAGGAAGTCGCGAAGGACGCCTTGAAAGCAGATGGCGCAAGCGAGTCTGGCGCAGCGGGGAAGTCGGATGCCTGATCCAGGCACGACAGCCATCATCGAAGTGCGCGCGCTCACGAAGATCTATCGCGTCGGCGTCGAGACGATTCACGCGTTGCGCGGGCTTGATCTCTCGATTGCGCGCAATGAGATGGTCGCCATCATGGGTTCGTCGGGCTCTGGCAAGAGCACGCTGATGAACATGCTCGGCTGCCTCGACCGACCGACGTCGGGTGCCTATCACCTCAACGGCCGCGATGTGAGTCGCATGAACGCGCGTGAACTCGCGCATGTTCGCAACGAGGAAATCGGCTTCGTCTTCCAGAGTTTCGAACTTCTGCCGCGGCAGACGGCCCTCGAGAACGTGGAGTTACCGCTGGTGTACGCGCGCGGTGGTTGGCGTGGTCGGCGGCAGCGTGCGCTCGCGGCGCTTGACCGCGTTGGACTGTCGAAGCGCGTCGATCACCGACCGAATCAGTTGTCCGGCGGTCAGCGGCAGCGCGTTGCGATCGCGCGGGCGATTTTGAATAACCCGTCGATTTTGCTCGCCGACGAACCCACGGGAAATCTCGACAGCCAAACCACGGTCGAGATCTTGGCGCTCTTCCGTCAGTTGCACTCCGAAGGACAAACGGTCGTCATCGTGACGCACGAAGACGAAGTTGCCGCGCACTGTCAGCGCGTCGTGCGCCTTCGTGACGGCCGCGTCTTGAGTGATCTGCCGATTGCGCAAGACACCGCAGGGCGACACCTCGCCGCAGTGCGCGCCGCGACTGCTGAAGTCGGAGTTCCCGCGCATGCGGCGGCTCAGGCGGCGGCTCACACTGCGGCACACGCGACGGCACATGCAACCGAGCAGGGCGGAGGTGAGACGTGCTGAATCCGCTTTTCTGGCTTCAAGCGATCTCGCTCGCGTTCTCGCAGATTTGGGCGAACAAGTCGCGGGCGTTTCTTACGGCGCTCGGAATCATCGTCGGCGTGGCGAGCACGACCGCGGTCATCGCGGCGCTCACGGGCCTCAAGTCGAAAGTGCTCGCGGAGTTTGAATCGGTTGGCGCAAGCAAGTTCTTCGTCTTTCCGGATCGCCCCGACAACGCGCCGCGCAACATGTACCCGTGGGAGAAGATTCTCCTCAAGCCTGCTGAGGTCCGCGCGATTCGCGACGAATGCACGCTGGTGAAAGCGGTGACGCCGATCACCGAAGTTGGACTTGATGTCGAGTCGGGCGACAAACGAATTGAGGGCATCACCATCGCAGGCATCTGGCCCGATTGGCACATGGTGCAGAATCGCTTCGTCGAAGAGGGACGGCCGTTTACGTCGATCGATGTCGACAGCGAGCGGCAAGTCTGTCTCATCAACGGCGACGCGATCAAGGAACTCGATCTGCCGGCGAATCCCGTTGGTGAAGCGATCTTGATCGGTGGTCGACGATTTCTGGTGGTTGGCATCGTCGAGACCACGCAAGCGCGCTTCTTTGGCATGAATACGTCGAGCGCGGAGATCTTCATTCCGTTCTCAGTTGCCGAGAAGATGCAAGATCGCAACTTCTTCATGCGCATCGAAGGCATGTTCACAAGCCCCGAGCTTGCTGAGCAAGGCGAAGATGAAGTGCGGTTTGTGCTGCGTCGCATGCGCGGGCTTGCACCAAGTGATCCGCAGACGTTTCAAGTCGCGGCGATCGACAAATTCATCGAGCAATTCAAGGCGCTTGCGACGGGTATCACCGCGATTGCGGGCGGCATCGTGGGCATTTCGCTGCTCGTTGGCGGCATCGGCATCATGAACATCATGCTCGTTTCGGTGAGCGAGCGAACGCGCGAGATCGGCCTGCGCAAAGCGGTCGGTGCGACGCCGATGGCGATTCTGTTGCAGTTCTTGCTTGAAGCAGTCACGCTCTGCTTGGTCGGCGGATTCATCGGAATCGCGATCGGGCGTCTCGCGGCGTTTGGTTTGACGCAGATTCCTGGCGCACAACTGGAGCAAGCGGACATTCCGTTCTGGGCGGTCGTCCTAAGTTTCGCGTTCAGCGCCGTGACAGGCATCGTGTTCGGTATGTTCCCTGCGATTAAGGCCGCGCGGCTTGATCCGATTGAGGCGTTGAGGCACGAATGACCATACGGTGCGCGACCACTTTCCTTTCTCGAACGCTCGTGGCAACATCGATCGTTTCACTGCCGCTGGTGGCGGTTGGCTGTCGCACGGGAGTCTTTGACAACGAAGATCCACGATGGCGTGTGCCGGAGGCGGAGTTGCGGCGCATCGAAGCGACCGATCCAACGGCGCAGTCGATCGAGCCGCCTGTCACGCTCGAAGATGCTGCGAAAGAGGCGCTCGCGTCGATTGCGGTTCCCGCGGCGCCAACCGATGGCGTTGGACTTTCGCTCGCCGACGTGCGCGCGGCGGTTCTGGCGAACAACCTCGATTTGAAGACGATTCTCGTCGACCCTGCGATTGCGCGCGCGAATCTCTCGGCGGAAGAAGCGAAGTTCGAGGGTGTCTTCTTCGCGGAGTATGACCGCAGCAACAACAATGTCTTCGCGGATCTTGCGACGGGTGAAACGCCGGATGCCGACTCGTTCGATGCGGGCTTCCGCTTGCCGCTCGCGACGGGCGGTGACATCACGATCTCTTCGCCACTGACGCGCGGCGCGACGGGTCTCACCTTCGGCGGATCGAACGACGACTGGCTCGCTGCCGTCAGCGTTTCGATGAGTCAGCCATTGCTGCGTGGCGCCGGAATTGATGCGAATACACATTCGATTCGCGTTTCTGCGTGGCAGGGGCAGATCACGGATACGCGCACGAAACTCGAGGCGATTCGCGTCGTGGCAAACGCCGACAAGGCGTACTGGAATCTCTACTCCGCGTATCGCGAACTCGGCGTGCGACGTGCGCAATACGACGTGGCCGTTGAGCAGCTCGAGCGTGCGAAGCGACGTGTTGCGCAGGGCGATGCAGCGGAGATCGAAGTCGTGCGTGCGGAGAGTGGCATCGGTCGCACGCTCGAACAGATCATCGTGGCCGATTCGAACTTGCGCATTCGCCAGCGCGCGTTGAAGCGGCTGATGAATCGCGCGGACTTGCCGGTTTCAGCCGACACGCCGGTGCGACCCGCGAGTGATCCGAATCCTGTCGGACTTAAGCTCGATGGGAATGAACTCGCCGACAAGGCTGTTGCGAACCGGATGGAAATGCTTGAGCTCGAGTTGCAACTCGCGATCGATCAGAGCGAGATCAGTTTCCGTCGCAACGCGGCACTTCCGCTCTTCGTACTTGACTACGGTTACAACCTGCAGGGCACGGGCCCTGAGGCGAACGAGGCGTACGGAAATCTCGGAAACGACGACAGTTTTGCAGTCGGTTTGCGCGCGGAGATTCCGCTTGGAAATGAAGCGGCGGAATCGCGCGTGAATGCCGCGATTTTGCAGCGTGTGCGGCGCTTGGGTACGCGGGAAGCGCGTCGTCAGGCGATTCGCACCGAGGTCTACGACGCACTCGACAACTTGGCGCAGAGTTGGCAGCGCATTCTTGCGGCGCGCCTCGAGACGATTCTCGCGGCACGCACACTCGCCGCGGAAGAACGGCAGTTTGACGTCGGCCTTCGCACAAGTACCGATGTGCTCGATGCGAACGCGAGTCTTGCGGACGCGCAGAGCCGTGAAGTTGCGGCGCTTGCGAGTTACCAAGTGGCGCTCGTCGATATCGCGTTTGCGACGGGCACGTCGCTCGGTGCTGCGCGTATTCGTTGGGAGCCCTTCTCAAAGGAAGAGCTGCCGGCACTTGAGAACTTGCCTGGTGCGGAAGAACCCGACGTGCAAGGCGGGTTCCGCGAAGAAACGGAGCCGGTTGTGGGGTCGGCCATGCCGGTGAACGCGCCGAACACGACAGCCGCAGCGACCGCACCGAACGCTACGCCCGCCGCGCAGCCGTAAGTGCTTGTGCAGCGATCGCGCGAATCGCGTCGGTCATGGTGGTGTCTGCTTCAAGCTCGGAAAACGCGCGCGCGAGTGCTTCGCCACGTTGGCTCGTAATGAGTTGCCCATGGCGGACAAGCGCCGCAGCAATCGTGGCCGCGTAGAGGCGCGCTGCGAGGCTGCGTTCGGCAGCCGTCGCACCCGTGGTTCGCAGCATCTTGTAGGCACTCTTGAGTTGTTCGAGCGCTTCGACCGTCGTTGTTGCGGCGACGATCGCTTCGAACGGATCGCGCGCATCGGGAACGATTTCGCGCGTGAGCCAGGTGGCGCCAGCGAGCGCGGGGGAGGTGTCGAGTTCGAACGCCCAGCGCAGTGTGTCGCCGAGTTGTGGCGATGATCCGCTGGCATGGTTCGAGGACCCGCTCATGTTGTCGTCGTGCGCTTTCGACATGTTTTTTTCGATTCAGTTGGTTAGCGGTTGACGCTTCGCCGTTCGCCAAGCAACGCAAGGAGTTCGTGCACTTCTTCGGCGACATCATTCGGGTCGTCAACGGTTGCGCGCAATTCATCCATGAGAATCGTGGCGAATCGACGCTTGGCGACGAGGAGGCGCGCCGCGCAGGTGCCTTTTTCCAAGCCAAATCGCGGTGCGATTTCGTCGTAGCCGACGGCGACGCCTTCGGTGGCCGCTTGCAACACGCGCAGGCGGAAAATCTCCCACGAGGCTTCATCGCCTGCGGCGAGGAGATCGCGTTGCAATCGTTCCGCCGCGGCGCGGATGAGTGTTGCAACGAACCGCGCGTTGAATGCGCGCTCGGGCGAATGCGCGCCGTGCTCTGAGGGTTCAAGACCATGTTCCGACATCGCGTCGATGGCAGCGATGCCGCCTTTCGGCATGCGTGTTCCCGCGGTTTTGCGGCGGTGCATGTCGGCGAGGTAGTTCCGAACGGCACCGAGGAGCAGCGTTCGAAAGCGGCCGCGTTCGGCGTTCGCCTTCTCAAGGAGATTGCGCGAGAGGAAGACGTCGCAGAGGAAGCCCTGCGTGAGGTCTGTCGCTTCTTCGTGTGAGCGACCAGACGCACGGATGAAGGCGTAGATCGCCGGCCACGAACGGCGTGTGATCGCATCGAGACTTGCCTTCGACGATGCGGAATCGCTTGCGGCGTCGCGGATGAGATCCCAGTTGGTCTGGGTGAGAGAGGGGTTCGCGCGTGGACCCATGCTGGGCAAGTTACGCACGCGGCGGGGTGCGGTGAGGGGGTGGTGGCAGATATTGGGGGAGAAAGCGAGGTGGCGGATTGCGCGGGACGACGCTGATATGAGCGCGGAGCGAAGCGAAGCGCGAGAGGATGGTGTCGGACCAAACGCGACGTTTCGCGTGGCATCACCTCCGGTGATGGCGACGCGCGGTTCATGCGTCAGAGGCAACGAAGGCGGATTTGCGTGCCGTGGGTGCACGTAAATCCAGCCACTACCTCCTGCTTCGCAGGGGGGTAGTGCCACACGATACGACGATCGACGCCGACATCG
>JAIXVI010000047.1 GCA_027483065.1 Planctomycetaceae bacterium | reverse complement strand
TCTCGGCCCGCGATGATGAACCTTGAGGATTCACTCCGAGCGAGGCCGACGAAAGCGAGCGAGAGCAGGCACCTGAAGCGAAGCTTCAGCAGCCCGCCAGTCGCGAGCGCTCATGCTTCTCGCGGTCGTCGCTGCGGCGGCGACCTTTGACGTGGATCACGCGAAAGCGAGCAAGTTGCGAAGCAGGTTGCGAGCACTCAAGCTTGTCGCGGTCGCTGCCCCGACGTGTCTCGGCCCGCGATGATGAACCTTGAGGATTCACTCCGAGCGAGGCCGACGAAAGCGAGCGAGAGCGGGCACCTGAAGCGAAGCTTCAGCAGCCCGCCAGTCGCGAGCGCTCAATCTTGCATGCGCTCAAAACACGTCAGCCGCCACCGAAGCGCTTGCGCACATCACCGAGGAAACGCACGATTTGCCCTTGTTCGACAGGCGTTGATGCCTTCTCAACATCGCTCGCCCAGAAGTCGAGGAAGCGCATCGCGCCATCGTCGGTGAGGCTCGGCATCTGATCGGGCGAACGTTCCGCCGCGCGCTCACGGCCGCGTTCGCCTTCACGACGAATGTCGTCGAGTCGCTCATCGTCGGGCTTCTCGCTGTCCTTGCCCGTCGCAATGCGCTCGCCCGTCTTGAGCCACTTGACCATCCAGTCGTCGATGTACTTGCCGCGATCCTTCTCCGAGACTTTGAAGTAATCCGCTGCACCTTGCGCGAGAATGTCCTTCGCAAGGACGCGCGCGTTTTGGGTCGCTTGCTCACGCGCAGGCCCCGACAAACCTGCAAGAAACGCCGCCATCAACGCGCTTTCCGCTTGATCGCCTGCACGGAAACGATCGGCGAGTTCCATCAAGAATCGAATGCGCTCTTCCACAGGCAACTTCGAGAAATCATCGAGCGCGAAGTAGCCAAGCACGTCATCGACTGGCGAATCGAAGATCGATGGCGGCGGACGGAAGCGCACCTCCACCCACCAATACACGCCGTACGCGAGCGCGCCCGCGAGCAGAATGCCGCCAGCACCACGTTTGATTTCGCGGCGACGGTTCTCCCACAAGTCGGCAAGCGACTCGTCGAGTTTGTCGCGGAATTCAGTGATCGATCCAAGCATCATCGTTCCTCGTCATGACACGCGATTGAACGCGTTTCAGTCGTTCCGTGCAGCGCTTATCCACCGTCGCCGCTATTACCCTCGTCGACACCCAACTCACGCATGATCGCCACGCTGCCATCGATGTACACAGCATTGCGCGGGTTGCGATCGCCGATCTTGTGCCGATCTTGGCTGTCATTCAAAATCGGGAATTCCATCGGGCTGCGGTCGTAAAGAACTCCGACAAGTCGTGCCTCGGCTTCGTTGCGCATGCGTTCGCGTTGACGCGGCGTCAGTGACATGTCACCAAGCGTCGATGCCATCAATGCCGCGACGGGAATCTGTACTTGTGGCGTGTATCGCAAGAGCCCAGGCATGTAAACGTAACTCGTTCCCGCGGCGATCGAGCCATCCTCGTCGTCGTCGGCTGGGCAGAACCAACACTTGTTGTCGGTGCCGATCGTCTTCCCAAGCACCGCGACAAGTCCGCCTTGCGGGCCTTCCGGTGTCGAGGCTGGAAGGAAGTCGCACATCGGAAGTTGTCCCTTGATCGTCGAGCGATACATGTCGAACGCGGTGAAGAGTTGCCGCAGATTCGACTGGCACGCCACCGATTGCGCTTCACGGCGAATGCCTGAAACAGTCGGCACGATCAGCGACATGAGGATGCCGATCACGCCAATGACGGCGAGCATCTCGACGATCGTGAGACCTCGCGAGACGCTACGAACGGCGCGTGTTGTGCTTGCTTTCAAAACCAGCATGGGGCCCAATTCGCCGAAATTCTTCGGCCGATGCAGCGCATCGTACGGTTCGGCTTCCGCAACGCCAACAAAGGTCCCACAACTGCCGAGAATTCGACAGAAGCGGCAAGACGCCGGAATCGAAGACGCCGCGGTTGCGCCTGCAACCCTACGCCGAAAACATCGCCTCGATAAATCGGTCTGCATCGAAGGGTGCCACGTCTTCGGGTCGCTCGCCAACGCCGACGAGTTTGACGGGGACTGCGAGTTCTTCGCGAATCGCAACCACAATGCCGCCGCGCGCGGTTCCGTCGAGTTTCGCGAGGAAAATCCCGGTCACACCCGCCGCCGCCGCGAAGAGCCGAGCTTGCTGCACCGCGTTTTGACCGCTCGTTGCGTCAAGGACGAGTAAAACCTCATGCGGGGCACCTGGGATCTTCTTCGCGAGAACGTTGCGAATCTTCGTCAGTTCGCGCATCAAATTGTCTTGCGTGTGTAAACGCCCCGCGGTGTCGACGAGGAGGACGTCGGACCCGCGCGCGAGCGCCGCATCGGCCGCATCAAAGGCGACCGCCGCCGGATCCGCGCCGGCCTTGCCTTTCACGATGTCGATACCGAGGCGGCGGCTCCACTCTTCGAGTTGCGCAACAGCACCCGCGCGAAACGTATCCGCCGCGGCGAGCAAGACCGTGCGACCTTCGTCTTTCAAACTCTTCGCGATCTTCGCAACGCTCGTCGTCTTTCCAACGCCGTTGACGCCCACCACGAGAACAACCGTCGGCTTCGTCGGCGCAACCGCAATGGCGCGCGCGCCCGAATCTGCGACCGCGGGCCAACGCGCTTTCAGGCTCTTTTTCAGGTATTCGAGCGCATCTTCGCCGCGCGAAACCGTGCCAGAGCGAAACTCTTTTCGCAATCCATCCACGAGTTCGCGCGCGGCTTTCACGCCAACATCCGCGGCGATCAAGCGCGTTTCGATCTCATCAATGAGTTCTTCACTCAGCGTGCGCCCAAGCAACAGCGAGCGGAACTGCGCGCCCACCACTTCGGCGGTTTTCGCGAGTCCCTTTTTGATCGCTTCGAAGGCGTTGCGGAAGAAACCCATAGAAACTCAACTCCCAATCACGAACAAACGGAGGCGACTTGCATCAGCCGCGAGTTACCCACGCGCCCTACCCACGCGCCCTACCCACGCGCCTTCGCGGCGCGATCGAGCACCGCATTCACAAAAGCGCCTGATTTCTCGGTGGAAAACGTCTTTGCAAGTTCGACTGCTTCATCAATCGCGAGTGCGACCGAGTCGCCGCCGTGCGTGAACGCATACCAACCGAGACGCAACACATTGCGATCGACGATCGGCTGTCGATGCACTGGCCACTCCGCGGTGAACGGCTTCACTGCGCGATCTGCATCGAGTCGATGCTCCCACACGAGACTCGCGAAATCGAGGCCTGCTTGAATTGACTCGGCGCGCGCCGCGGCGATTTCTGGATCGCGCGCTTCGACGCGAGCGGCAGCGACCGTGAGATCAGGAAGCTCTCCAGACTCGTCGAGTTCGCTCGCACTTTCGAGTGCGTCACGCACCGCATCAACGTCGCCCGCGAGGCCTGAATCGAACTGGTAAAGCGCCATCAGCGCGTAACGCCGCTCCGCACGAACGGAACCCTTCTTCGGACGGCTCACGCGGGCCTCCCCAGTGGAATCTTGCGAACCCGCGCAACGGCCTGCGCCGCAACGATCGCCGCAACCATCGCCTCAACGCCCTTGTTGCCCTTCGAGCCACCAGCGCGCGCCTCGGCTTGATCGATCGTTTGGCAGGTGAGGACACCAAATGCCACGGGCTTTCCGCCGTGTGCCGTGATCGACGCGAGCCCGTTTGCGACCGCTTCGCAGATGTAGCGGTCGTGTGTCGTCTCGCCAGTCAGGATGCATCCGATGCAGACAACCGCGTCGATGTCGGCGCGAGACGCGAGCGCATGCGCGATCGAGACGAGTTCAAACGACCCTGGCGCATCGACGAGGACCAAGTCGTTCTCCGACCCGCCCGCATCGACGAAGGCCTGCTTCGCGCCGCGAGTGAGCGCTCCGGTGACATGGTCGTGGTAGCGGCTCGTCGCGATGCCGATGCGTAGGCCGCGCGCGTCGGCGGCGATGGGAACCTCAGTGTGCATGGGGGGCGCATGGTAGCGAGGCATGCACGATCCCCGCGAAGCGGCAAGTCCCCGCGACGCGGCAAGTCCGCGCGAAGCGGCAAGTCCCCGCGAAGCGGCAAGTCCCCGCGAAGCGACAAGTCCCCGCGAAGCGACAAATCCCCGCGAAGCGACAAGTCCCCGCGAAGCGACCAAGAACTGCCACGGCGCGCGGCGACACCACAATTTGCGCGCAATTTCCTTCCCGATTCGCCAAACCATGTCTCGTATGATCGCGCCTGTGCAGGGAATCGCCCAGAAAGCCATCGCCGCGCTCGAACTCTCTCGACTCCCGCTTGCCTTCGGCACGGTGTCGAGCGTGTGGGTGATGGTGTTTGTGGCGCGCG
>JAIXVI010000094.1 GCA_027483065.1 Planctomycetaceae bacterium | reverse complement strand
GCAACGCGATCCAGTCGACCGCGCGCTGCTCGACGAGATGACCGCCGATCGCGGCGATCAGATGGAAGGCGTGCGCCGCAACGCCGCGGGCGCGGAGTTCGGCTCTCCTGCCGATCAAGCGACCGTGCTTTACGCCACCAGTATGTTCGAGCGCACGATGTATCTCGCGCGGAGGGTCGCCGGAAGCGCTCCCTCGCCGCAAGTTGATTGACGACCTCGTTGCAACTTCGCTATGAAGGGAACATCGTGAAAACGAAAGCGGCCCCGCTCACGCGGGGCCGCTTGTATGAGTTCGCAGATACTCAGCGTCACTGCATCTGAATCGACGCATCGAGCGCCGCATCGACGCGGCTCTTGAGGTCGGCAAGGTGCGCACGGGTGTACGCGTCGCAATTCGAAGCCGAAGCCTTCGCCACGGTCGCGTCGAGCTTCGTCTTGAGATCACGAAGCTCTTGCGCCGAGAGTTGACGCGCCACGCGCGGCAGGTTCGCCTTGCCCGTTGCGACAGCAACGAGACGATCGGCGTAATCAGCCTGCAGGTTGCGGCGGTACGTCGAGATGACCGGCTTGCGGGCGTCCGACGAACCCAGCTTCGACGGCGAAATCTCGATGAAGATTTCGTCGCTGAGCGTCTTCATCACTTCTGGCAGCGTGAGCATGTCGGTATCAGCACCGACGCGCTTCTCGTTGTCGTAGATCCGTCCGAGCGTGCTCGGGTTGAGGATCATGGTCAACGCCATCGATTGCGTGCCGGAGATCAGGTCGTTGATGCCTGGCGTGCTCGACGCCATCATCGACTGCGGATCGTCCATCCACTTCTCGACGGTCATCTTCGCAGCGAGTTCCGGCGTGAGGCCATAGGCATCGTCGCGGAACGCGGTCTCGATGATGTACTGAAGCGCGGCGCGCTGCTTGGCTGCTTCAACCGGAACGAGCGGATCAGGCACGTTCGCATCGCCCTTCTTGGCGCGCGTCACGTACGTACCACCGATCCACGGCGCCATCATGTCGATGGTGCGGCGTTGCTTGCTGAGGGTCTTCGAGTAACCCTTGCGTGCACGCTCCCAGCTGTCACCGTTCTTGACGTACTTCTCGAGAATCGCCGAGCGCAATTGCTTGACGAGTTCCATCTCCGCCTTCGCGTAATCGAGCGGATCCTTCGAGAAGTCGTAGCGACGCGCGAGCGGATCGGGTCCGCCGGTGTCTTCGTCGGTGAGGTACTGGTGTCCAGGCTCACCAACGCGCGACGCGACCTTCGCCGGATCTTCAAGCGTGTAGCCGTACTCGATCGCCCACATGTCGTAAGGGCCAATGCCAACCATCGTGTAGTCGCCTTGGATGTTGTCCTTGTCGATGTTGAAGTTGGTGCCCATGTAATCCATGACGGAGGACGCGAGCGGCTTGCCCTTCACCTTGTCCGAGTTGATCTCGTCGAGGGTGTAGAGCGCAGACGCCTTGAAGTTGTGACGAAGGCCGAGCGTGTGGCCGACTTCGTGCGCAACGAGGTGCTCGAGTTGCGGACCAGCGAACGACTCAGGAACGCCGTCGAGCGTGTCGACCGGCTTCTTCGGCGCGTTCGGATCAGCGGCGGTCTGCTCGAGCATGCCGAGGACTTCGAATGCCATGTTGGCGATCGCCATGTCGCTCGCCATACCTTGCGCGGCGAAGCACATCGAACCGCACTTCGAGTGATCGTGGCCATCGAGGCCGCTCGCGTTCACGAGTTCGCGGAGTTCCGGCGAAGCAGCGATCGCTGGATCCTTGCGGCTGTCGGCAGGATCGAGGTCACCAGCGGCTGCGCGCTTGGTGCGCTCCGAGAGGGCGCCCGCACGATCAGCGCTCGGAAGCAACTGAATGCGCGGATCCCACTGTGGATGCGACTCGAGCCACACGAGCGTCTCAGGCGTGAGGCTCGTTGCTTGCTCGATCGGACGATCTTCATACCAGTTGTAGAACGCGCGAATCCAACCATCGGTGAGGATGATGTCGGCGTCGAGAATCTGGCCAGTCAGCGGGTGCGCGCGGCTTGGCCCGATCGCGGTGGCGACGTCGTTGTTGAGCCAACGCACGAAGTTGTAGCGCACATCTTCTGGATCCTTGTCCATGTGCGCGCCTGTCACTTCGTCCTGCTGGTAGACCTCGATCGCGCTGTCGATACCGATCTTCTCGAACGCCTTGTTCCACTGCAAGATGCCGTCGCGCACATAGCGGCGATAGCGCACGGGAACCGTGTGCTCGACGTAGTACACGATCGGTTCCTTCGGCGGCGAAAGCGTGAGCTTCGGATCGCGCTTCTCGAGATTCCAACGGTTGATGTACCGCGTGGCGTTCGTCTCGGTGCCGTACAAGCCAAGATCGCGGTAGCCCGTGAGGAAGTACCCGACGCGGTCATCCGCCGGACGCGGCTTGTAGCCGTTGTTCTCGGGGAGCATCGAGATCGAGTAGTGCACGACCTTGAAGTTGCCGCCCTGATCGGGCGCTTCGATCGCGATTTCGAGGTTCTGCGGGAAGCTCTTCGCCTTCGCGATCTTCGCGAGGCGCGGATTGAGACCAACGCCTGCAAGCGGGCCTGATTGGCCAACGAGCATCGCGTCGAGGTCGATCACCGGTTGGCCGTTCGGGCCCATCGCGACGATCGGCACTTCGAGCAGCACGTTGTCGGTGAAGATGCGCTTGACCGAGTCCTTCGAAATTTGTTCGCCGGTCGAACGCACGTCGATCTGCGGCTGAACGAGCGCGAGGCGGTTGCCGTATTGACGCCAGAAGACGTACTTCTCAGGGCCCTGCAGGCCGCTGAAGATCGTGCCGCCTGCGGGAGTCGCTGCGATGAGGAATCGCATCTTGTCCCAGCCGCGTGGAAGTTCAGCGAGAAGCTGGTCGTCCTTGCGCTTGATGAAGAGCCCGAAGAGCGAGGCGCCGTCCGGCGTGCTCACGACTTTCTCGAAGTCCTTCGAGACCTCTGGGAACGGCGGGAGATCTTGCGCCGAGGCGGAAACCGCGAACGCGAGTGAAGGAAGTAGCGCGATACCGATGCGGAATGGTGAAGTCATCTGAAGTCGGACTCCGTTGAGGGTGACACGCATGGATCCATGAATGCATGGATCCAAGACGTGGAAAGACGAGCACAGGAAGAGCGGAAACAGAAGTTCCGCGACGGCTGACGATCGCCGCAGGAGGCGCAATGTACGGCACAGCGCCCGATGCGGTCGGGAAGGTTGGTACAAGATTGCGCTTCGCTGGTTCGCGACCATTGGTGTCGCAGAAGGCAAAAAGACAAAAAAGAACCCGGCCGCGCGGGTTGCACGGCCGGGTGAAGTTCAAACGGGTCGCGCCGCCGAATCAGGCGCCGCAGGCGCCCCACGCGCCGAGGATCGACGAGAGGTCGGCCGCATCAACGACACCGTTGCCGTCGAGGTCACCAACGCCCGAGCCGCCCCAGTTGCCGAGGACCGCCGAGAGGTCGGCCGCGTCAACCGTGCCGTTGCCGTCGATGTCCGCCGGGCAGTTCGAGCCGCCCGAGTTCGACACCACGAAGTACTGCGAGCCTGGGATCGACTCGAAGTTCACCGCGCGTGGTTCCGCGAGGTTGCAGCCGCCGCCGATCGCGCTAAGGACTTGGTTCGAGAGGTAGTCGTGACCGCCACCGTTGATGAACGCGCAGACCTTGAGGTCGCCGGTCGTGTAGCCGGGGATCGCCGAGAGCGGGATGCGCACTTCGACACCCGTCGAGACGCCAGTGCCGTCCGCGAGTTCGCAACCGCCACCAACGCCGAGGACGTTCGAATTGTCGAGACCGAAGCCGAAGCCCGACTTAAAGGTCGCTGCACCAGCTGCACCCGCACCACCGTTGCCCTGGTAGCCACCGATACCCGCGCCGCCGGTCGGAAGCGTCGCGTAGTTGAAGTACGCGGCGAATGGAGCGCCACCGCAGGTGAGGCTCACCCAGATGTCGGCCGAGAAATCCGCGTCGAAGGTGAGACCTTCCACGACCTTCGTCGTAGAGAGATCGTCGCCCATGCGATTGAGGCCGTTGTAGTCCACGTCGAGGTTGTCGCCGCGGAGTTGGTTCTGACCGCCGTCAACCGCATCGATGAAGATTTCGAGCTTGTTGAAGTTCGACTCGAGGTTGCCCGCGAGCATGAGATAGAGGAAGCCGTCTTCGATCTTGGCGTAGCCCGCGTCGAGCTCCGAGCCACCTGCGTAATCGATCGTGCCCTGGGCCGCGTCACCGAATGCGGTCTGGGTGTTGCTGACAACCACCGCGGGGCCGTAGGACTTGTCAGCGACACCGTCGAGGACAACTTGCGCTTGAGCGCCAGAGGCAACGGCGAGGGCGGCGACGAACATCAACGAGGTCTTGTTGCGCATCTTTCATGACTCCAATGGGTTGAGAGAACAGTTTGCAACGCGGTCAGGGGCAGAGCCCGAAGCTGGCCGCGGATTGTGAATCTAGACGAGAACTCCGAAAATGAGAGGGAAAATGTCAAACTCTGCAGATTGTCGCGGTCAGACAGCGAGTTACGGGGCCTACGCCGCGACGGCGCTTCGGTTCGATCAAGCTTCCCATCCCCACTGCGCGAGCAGCACTGCGAGGTCGGCCGCCTCCACCGTGCCGTTGTTGTTCAGGTCAGCAGCGTCATTGGCCGTCCCCCACGCGCTCAACAGCGCTGCGAGGTCCGCGGCATCGACGCGGCCATCGCCGTTGATGTCGGCCGGGTTCGTCGCCGGCGGCGGATCACCCT
>JAIXVI010000210.1 GCA_027483065.1 Planctomycetaceae bacterium | reverse complement strand
GGCCGAGACGCGTCGCTGCCTGAGCGCTCGCAACTTGCTCGCTCTGGCGTGCATCACACCAAAGTGAGCCGCCGCAGCGGCGAACGCGAGAACATTGAGCGCTCGCAACCTGCTTCGCAACTTGCTCGCTCTGGCCGGCTCCCCTCGGAGTGAATCCTCGGGGGCCGAGACGCGTCGCTGCCTGAGCGCTCGCAACCTGCTTCGCAACTTGCTCGCTCTGGCGTACATCACGCCAAAGTGAGCAGCCGCAGCGGCGAACGCGAAAGTCACGTGAGCCGCCGCAGCGGTGACCGCGTAAATCCCCTTGTTCCACTGCAAAACGCCGTCGTCAAGCGTTTTTCACGATTTTCGAACCCGCCTGAACCGCGGGCGTAATCACTGTTGCCAAGCGCGCGCCGCTCCGTCCGTCCGACGGAGGTCCGGAACTGCGGGCGAGGAAACCACAAGCGATTCGGGACTCACAACCGCACGGGGTGCGTGCGATGTCCCTTCGAAATCACGCAGAAACGGAAGGTCACCATGAAGAACGCACACAACAACGCAAGCCTCACTTCTGGCGTCCACGAACGCCGCCCGGAACGTCCACAGAACGCACAGTCGCTTCCGATGCGAATCGCGAATCGCTCTGCCATCGCTGCGACGAGTGCACTCTTCCTCTGTGCGCCGCTCGCCGCGTTCAGTCCGGCGACGGAAGGCGTTGCTCGCGCTGCGACGACCACTGCAACCACCGCGACTTCGGTTGATGCACGCGCTGAGAGTGCGAAGGGCGAAGCGCGAAGCCTTTCGCGTGCATTCCGCGGTGCGGCAAAGACGCTCTCACCAAGCGTCGTGACCATCAACACCGTCTCGAACGCGAAGTCGGAACAAGGTCAAGCGATGGGCGCGATGCCGCCCGGAATGATGCCTCCAGGAATGATGCCGCCAGGCTTCCAACTTCCGCCGAACATGCAGGCCCCGAAGCAAGGTCCTGCACGCGGCACCGGTACTGGCGCTGTGATCTCGGCCGATGGATACATCGTGACCGCCAATCACGTCGTCGCCGACGCTGATGAAATCGAGATCGTCTTCCAGAATGGCCGCACGGAGAAAGCTGAAATCGTCGGCCTTGATCCAGGCACCGACATTGCCGTTCTCAAGACGAACGCCACCGGCCTCGTGCCAGCGCAATTCGGCAACAGCGAAGAACTCGACATCGGCGACTGGGTCGTTGCGATTGGTGCACCGTTCGGACTCGAACAAACCGTGACTGCAGGCATCGTGAGCGCGAAGAGCCGCAGCGACGTCGGCCTCGCGACCTTCGAGAACTACATTCAAACCGATGCTGCGATCAACCCTGGTAACTCCGGTGGACCGCTTGCAAATCTCGACGGCGAAATCATCGGCATCAACAGTTGCATCTCGTCGAAGGGCGGCGGCAACGACGGCATCGGCTTCTCCGTGCCGAGTGCCGTGGCGAAGCGTGTCGTGGACGCGATCATCGCGGACGGCCGAGTCGCACGCGGTTGGCTCGGAATCTCCGTGCAACCTGCCGACGACGACATGGCTGCAAGCCTCGGTGCGGATGGCGCGATCGGCGTCGTGGTGAATCAGGTTGTGCCGGGCTCGCCCGCGCAGAAAGCCGGTCTTGAACCTGGCGACCTCATCACCGAAGTTGGTGGCAAGCACATCCGTACACCCGGCGAACTGATCGCGACCATCGGTCATCGTTCGCCCGGAAGCGAACTCGCGATCACCGCGTTCCGCGGCGGCGAGATGGAAGAATTCAACGCCACGCTCGCTGAACGCGAGAGCGACGAGAAGGTGAAGACAAAGACCCCCAAGGCGAAGCCATCTGCAACCGCGCTCGAGCGACTCGGCCTCACATTGACCGAACTCTCCGCGAGCGATGCAGCCAGCCTCGGTGTCACGGCGGAGGAAGGCGCACTCGCAGTAGAGCGCGTCGAGGAAGAGGGCCCTGCATCCGCCGCAGGGATTGAGCCGGGCGACGTCATTCGCCGCATCGGCAACCGCAATACCCACACGCTCGACGAGGCGAACGCTGCACTGGATGCCATGAGAGAGGGTGCGTCCATTCCGGTGCTCGTCGAGCGTGAGGGTCGTGCGCGGTTCTTGCTCGTGAAACCAAGCGAAACCGCGGAAAGATCCGCGAACTCCGAAGACAGCGCTGAACCGCGCACCCCGCGCCGCCGTCGCTGAACCCACCGAACCAAACTCCGCGTGCTGCGTTGGCACGCGGGCCTCGGTGCGGTGCCCCCCACGCAACGAGGTTCGAACCGCCCCGGCATCCTTCCGTGCCGGGGCGGTTCACATTTGGAACCATCCGAAAGCACGCGCGAATGACTACTCTTCCGATCTACCGAAAGTCTTCTGACGTGACCTCACAGAATCCTCATTCCGCACGCGAGAACACATGCGACAGCTCGCGTGATTTCGTGCTTGATAGCCCGGTGCAACTCGCGTTCGCGCATCGCGTGCGTTTCACGTCCGGAGCGTTGAATCCTGCGAATTCCGCGCTTCGCGATGTGTTCGCGGCCGACGCAGCCATCACGTCACGCCGCGCAATCGTGCTTGTTGACCGCGGATTCGCCGACGCGAACCGAACGCTTGAACAGCAACTGCGCGCGTATTTCGCGACACACGCGAGCGCGATGCCAGCGCTCACACATTTCGAAGTCGTAACTGGCGGCGAAGACGCGAAACAAGACATGCGTGTCGTCGACCGCGTGATTGAACTCGTTGAGCACCACAGGATTTGCCGCAAGAGTTTCGTCATCGCGATCGGCGGTGGCGCGATGCTCGACGCGGTCGGTTTTGGCGCGGCAACCGCGCATCGCGGTGTGCGCCTTGTTCGCCTCCCTACGACGACGCTCGCGCAAGACGACGCCGCGATGGGCGTCAAGAACGGTGTGAATCGCTTCGGCAAGAAGAATTTCGTCGGCGCATTTGCCGTGCCTTATGCGGTGCTTTGCGATGACGCGCTCCTCGCGACGCTGCCCGACGCCGCGTTTCGTGCAGGATTCAGCGAAGCAGTGAAGATCGCGCTTCTCAAAGACCCTGCCTACTTCGCGACGCTTGAGCGTGATGCAGTGCTTATCGCTGCGCGCGATATGAACGCTGCGCGTCCGGCGATTCGTCGCAGCGCCGAACTCCATCTTCGACACATCGTCGACGGTGGCGACCCCTTCGAAGCGAATGAAGCGCGGCCGCTTGATTTCGGCCACTGGGCAGCGCATCGCTTGGAAGCGATGAGTGCGCACGCGGTGTCGCACGGCGATGCCGTTGCACTCGGTCTTCTGCTCGACTGCCGCTACTCAAACTTGAAGGGTTGGCTTTCCAACGCTGATTTCGCGCGGATTCGCGCGGTGATCGCCGTACTCGGGCTTCCGATGCGACATCCGCTCTTCGCCAATCACGCAGCACTGCTTGCAGGCGCGGACGAGTTCCGCGAGCACCTCGGCGGCAAACTCACGGTCACCATGTTGCGCGGCGTCGGACATGGTTTCGAAGTGCACGAACTCGACCACGATCTCGTGCGCCGTGCGGCCGCAGAGATGGCGTAGGAACGCGCGGCGCGTAGGATGCGCCCATGCCCCCCACGCCTCCACCTCTCTCAAAGCGCGCAGTCGCGGACCGCTATTTCCTCGAGCATCGCGCGAAGGTGCTTGATATTGCCGCGTTTCTTGATCGATTTGATCGGGCGCAGGGCGAAGGGGCGGACGACTTCCGCGTGGCTGCACTGCGAGGGTGCTGCGCAGTTTTGCTTGATGGAGAGTCTGACCGCGCGCGTCGTATTCTCGAACTCTTGAGTGACCACTCGATGGAACCGATCGCGAAAGCGCCGATGAAGGGCGCGACGGGCGCGGTCGACCTCGCCAACACGGCAACCAACGGCCACGGAGCCCGCTGATGTACATCGACCCGTCTTTTTCGCGCTCCAATCGGCCTTCGGCCGCTCGTCGCTCTGGTGGCGAGCTCGCGATTCCGACGACTATCAACTACGGAGACAACTGACATGTACATCGACCCCCATGTCCACATGGTCTCCCGTACCACCGACGACTACCAGCGCATGGCGCTTGCGGGATGCGTCGCGATCACCGAGCCCGCGTTTTGGGCGGGTTACGACCGCAGTTCTCCCGCGGGCTTCTTCGACTACTTCCGCCAGCTCACCGATTTCGAACCGAAGCGCGCGGCGCAATACGGCATTCGTCACCACACGTGGCTCTGCATCAATCCGAAAGAAGCAGAAGACCCCGTGTTCGCGCGCGAAGTCATCGCGCTCATCCCGCAGTTTTTGAAGTGCGAGAACGTGCTCGGTATCGGCGAGATCGGGCTCAACAAAAACTCGCGCAACGAGCTCGAGATCCTCGACGCGCACCTCGCGCTTGCAGCCGAGCACGATCTCATGGTGCTCGTCCACACACCGCACCTTGAGGACAAACTCAAGGGCACGAAGCTCATCATGGATGCGATCCGAAACCACGCGCGACTCGATCCAGGCCGCGTGTTGATCGATCACGTCGAAGAGCACACGGTGCGGCATGTGCTTGATCGCGGCTTCTGGGCTGGCATGACGCTCTATCCCGATACCAAGTGCACGCCGCAGCGCGCGGTCGACATCTTCGAGCTGCACGGCACCGAGCGACTCTGGATCAACTCGGCTGGCGACTGGGGCAACAGCGATCCGCTCGCAGTGCCGAAGGCGCAAATCGAGATGAAAGCGCGCGGTCACACGCTCGAGAGCGTGCGAAAAGTGAGCTTCGACAATCCGATGAAGTTCCTGTCGCAGTCGGGAAGATTCCGGATCGCGTGAGGGCCGAACCGTGAGCCCCCAAGTTTGAGCAGCAAAGAGTGAGACGAGTCATGACGACGAAGAAGCGACCCCTCATCGGCATCACCGCAGATCTCGTTGGCGACTACGCGCGCAATCGGCGCACGTATCTCGATATGGTCGCGGCTGCGGGCGGCATCCCCGTCATGTTGCCGCCGAACGCGGCGCTTCGCGAAGAGATGCTCGATCGCGTCGACGGCGTCGTCATCACCGGCGGTGACGACATTGACGTCTCACGCTTCGGTATTCCGCTGCATCCGAAGGCTGAGTGCATGCCGGCGGAGCGTCAGGATGCGGAGTTTGCGCTGCTGCGCGCGCTCGACGCGCGGCCGGACAAAGCCGTCCTCGGTATTTGCCTTGGGATGCAACTGATGGGCGTGCATCGGGGCTGCACGCTCATTCAACATCTTGGTGACGTGATCGCGGACGGTGAACGTCACCGCAACGATGCGATTCATCCGATCGAAGCCGTGAAGGGTTCGCCGCTCTCGTCGGGCCTCGTGCGATCATGGCATCATCAAGCGCTCGCCGATGCGGAGAGTTTCGACATCATCGCGCATTCAGACGACGGTGTGATCGAAGGCATGCTCGACCCGAAGCGCCGTTTCTACCTCGGAGTGCAATGGCATCCCGAGCGCACGGAAGCTGCGGAAACTGGGCTCGAAGTCGTGAAACGACTTGTCGACGCAGCACGGTGATGTAGACGCACGTGATGCCCGCATCCGAACGACCAACTTCTCTGGCGAAATCACGTCGGCTCGAATGTCCACGCTGCGGTCACGAGCTTGAAGGAAGTGCTCAGGCCGCTGAGGCACGTGGTGAAGAACAGGGCGTTTGCAGCGAGTGTGGACTCACCGTCGATTGGGGCAAACTTCGCGAAGACGCATGTG
>JAIXVI010000212.1 GCA_027483065.1 Planctomycetaceae bacterium | reverse complement strand
GGATAGAGCTCGACGAAAATCTGCGCGATATGCGCGGCGTTCGCGTCAGGTTGCCCCGTTTCAAAGTTCGTACTTTGGCCGAGAATCGAAGAGTAGCCACTGATTTCCGCGGGGCCCTTAAGCGCATCTTCGAAGCGGCGCACCACCGCCGCCGTCGCATCTTGCGTGGAGCCAATCGGCAGACGAATGTCGACGATGACCGTTTCGGTGTCCTCCGCCGGAAGGAACACAAACGGCAAGCGTCCACCAGCGATCAAACCGAGGCTCGCGATGAGTACGCCAAGCGTGAGGCCCGTAGCGGCGTAGCGATGTCGCACGCAATAGCGCGCAAAGCGCAGATACGCGCGTTGCACCGAGGGAACGAAGTGATCTTCGCGCCAATTCTCGAAGCGGCCCCACGTTCGTGCGAGCCAGTTCGCACGACGTTCGCGCATGCCGTGAATGGCGTGCGCCATGTGCGCGGGAAGAATGACCATCGTCTCGACAACACTCGAGCCAAGCGCGACAGCGGCCACAATCGGAAGCGCAGACAAGAGATCGCCCATGCGACCCGCGATGTACGCGAGCGGCAGGAACGCGAGAATGATCGTGGTTGCGTTGGTGACGATCGGCCAGAAGACGCTCTTCGTACCTTCGATCGCGGCTTTCCCAGGATCGCGACCACCTTGGGCACGCTGCATGATGATGTCGGCAACGACGATCGCATCGTCGGCCAGCATGCCGACCACGATGAGCAGTCCGAACATCGTGACGAGGTTCAGCGTGACGCCGAGCAGCCACATCGTGAGTGCCGTGCATCCGATCGAGACGAAAATGCCCGACATCACCCACCACGCGGCGCGGACATTCATGAAGAGGACCATCACGATCAACACGAGCGCGGAGCCCTGCAGCGCGTCGTTCGTGAGGAGATCGAGGCGACCTTCGATGATGCGCGCGAGATCGTTGTGTCCCGCGATCGCGCATGGCAGCGGATTGTTGCGGTTCGCTGCTTCGCCGAGCGTGTAGCCGCGTTCGCGATCAGAACCATTGAGAAGTCCAGTGAGTCGATTCCAAACGCTCGCCGGTTGAAGCGCTTCGCCGTTGCGCGCCGCGACATATCCGCGCACCATTTCTGCGATGCGCACCGCGTCTTCATCGGGACCTTTGAAGATGACGAGACTCGTTGCGGGCTTACCGTTGTAGCGACGCACAACTTGCTCGTCCGCGAAACTCTCGACGACCTTCGCGACATCGCCAACCGCAACAACTTGCCCGCCTGACGTCGCCTTCAGCGGAATCGCGCGAATCGCATCCGCGCGCTCGGCCGCACCGAGTGTGCGGACGCCAACATTCGTGCCGCCGGTGCGCATCGTGCCCGATGGCACTTCCGCCATCCAAGCCTGCACGACATCGGCCACTTGCGAGAGCCGCAGTCCGTGCCGCGCGAGCGCGGCGCGATCGACATCGACGCGAATTTCATACGGCCGTGCGCCGGTGAGAACGAGTGTTCCCATCCCAGGCAGCGTGCGGAGTTCATCACCCACTTGCCGCGCCGCGCGCTTGAGCGCTTCTTCACCCGCGTCGCCGAACAGCGTGACGATCATCACGGGGAAATTCGGCTTGAGTTCGGTCACGCGGATGCGTTCCGCATCGGCGGGAAGATCTTGCAGCGAGTCGATCGCGATGCGAATGTCTTCGATGCCTTGGTTGATGTCGGCGCCATCATCGAACTCGACGACGATGCCACCGCCGCCCTCGACGAGGTTCGACGAAACCTTGCGTGCGCCTTCGACGTCGATGACGACGTCCTCGATCTTGCGCGCCATCGCCTCTTCGACTTCGGCGGGGCTCGCGCCTGGATAGATGATCGCGATGCGCGCGGCTTCAGGCTCAACCGCCGGGAAGAACTCGCGGCGCATCAAGAGCAGCGCGGCGACTCCTCCGACGACGAGGAACCACATCAAAAGACTGCCGAAGACGGGGCGTTTGACGCCAAACGTGATGAAGTCCATAGATCGTCTCCGTCAGGGGGCGTTGGTGTCGGGCTTCAACCCAACTTCGCCAGTGCGAACGGGAACGACTGGTGCGCCTTCACGAATGCGGCGCGAACCATCAAGCACCACGAGTGCGTCGGTGGGCAAGGGTTCTTTGAGCACGATCCACTCGGTGTCGGGAAGTGTCGGCGCGAGTTGGCCGGAGAACCCGAACTCGACTTCAACAGGCACGCCGCGCGCGAGGCCATCGCGCACCACGAGAATGCGCCCGCCGCTGATCGCGCGACGAGGAACAAGTGTGCGCGGGCGGTCGTCGCTTGCGGCAACTTCGGCCTCGACGAAAGAACCCGGCGCGATCGCGTCGCTGCCCGACGCTTCGGCGTACACCGTCATCGTGCGCGTCGACGCATCATCTTCAGGTGCGATGCGCGCGACACGCGCTTCGACGCTCGTCGCACCCGCGCGATCAGCACGCAGCGAAACACGATCGCCAACGCGAATGAACGGACGCGCCTGCGCGGGGAGCAAAATCGGAATCTCAAGTTGGCGCGGATCAACGATGCGCGCGACGAGCGCGCCAGCAGCGGCCATTTCGCCCGGATCAAGCGGCGCGGTCTGCACGACGCCCGCCATCGGAGCTCGCACCACCGAGCGCTCGAGCGACAGACGCGCGAGGTCACGCGCTGCCTCTTGCCGCGCTCTTTCAGCGAGCAACGCCGCACGTTGGAGCGGCAACTTCTGCGACGCGTCGCGTGCCGCAATCAACGCACGCTCCGAAAGAATCGCAGCGCCGCGTGCACGATCGACTTCGCGCGCGACGGCGGCGTCTTGCGACGCGGCCTTCCGCACGCGCTCGAGATCGTTCGTTGCCATCTGCGCATCTTCTTCCGCGAGTTCAAGCGCGCGACGGAGCGAACTCTCGTCAAGCGCCAACATCGAGAGTTGCGCGTCGATCCCCTTGATCGCTTCTTCCGAAATGTTGAGTTGCCGACGGAAGTCGCTCTCATCGAGCGTCACGAGCGGCTCACCCGCTTCGACCGTCGCGCCTTCGCGGTAATTCGGATGCGCGGTGGCAACCGTCGCGGAAACCCGCGCGGGCACGTCCGCCGCATCAAGCGCGCGCGCTTGCCCGAACGCGCGAAATCGTCGACCAACCGCCTGCGTGATCGGCTCGGAGACGACAAGCCGCAGCCGACCCGTTTGCGACGGATCGCTCGCCGGCGGTTGCGGGCGCGTGTTGTAAAGCCACGCGTAGATACCGACACCGATTCCGACGAACGTCAGTGCAAGCGCGACCCGCAGAAAGAACGCGAGAACTCGAGCGATGGGACGGGGCGTGCTGGCGGACGAAGTCATGAAGGGGAAGAGTATAGGTCGAGGCCTCTTGCCAACCGCGTGTCTGCTACCTTTCGGAGCATGGCTGAAGCTTTGACAGACGCTGACATCAAGAAGATTGCGAAACTCTCGCGGCTGAGTTTGCCGGATTCGCAGGTGGGTCAAGTTCGGACGCAGTTGAGTTCGATTCTTGGCCACATCGCGAAACTCCAAGCGCTGCCGACCGAGGGCGTCGAACCGATGGCACATCCGATGAAAATCGTGAATCGCCTCGGCGCCGATGAGCCAAAGGCGTGCATGCCCGTCGAGGAACTGTTGAAGAACGCGCCGGCGGTTGAGGACCGCTATCTCGCTGTTCCGAAGGTTCTCGGCGAAGGAGGTGGCGCGTGAGTGCTGCCGAGAATCTGTCACCGAGTTTGGTCGCTTCTGCCGCGAAGCCGCTCGTTGAAATCTGCGCGGATGTGCGCGCAGGTCGTACGACCGCACGCAGCCGCGTGGATCACTTCCTCGCGCGGATCGCCGCGCATGATGGCGCAATTCACGCCTTCAACGAGGTCCACGCCGACGCCGCGCGCGCCGCTGCCGATGCGGTGGACGCTCAGGTGAAGGCCGGTCGCGGTCAAGATTTGCCGCTCGCGGGCGCGGTCATTGCGATCAAAGACAACATCGTGATGCGCGAGGGCAAGACGACCTGCTCGTCGAAGATGCTCGCGAACTACCGCTCGCCATTCGATGCGACGGTGATTGAACGCTTGCGCGCGGCGGGTGCGATTTTCATTGGAAAGACGAACCTCGACGAGTTCGCGATGGGTTCTTCGACCGAGAACAGCGCGTTCGGCGCGACGCGAAATCCGTGGGATACCGCGCGCGTTCCGGGCGGGAGTTCCGGCGGAAGCGCCGCCGCGGTTGCCGCTGGTTTCTGCGATGCGTCGCTCGGGTCTGACACCGGCGGCTCGATTCGACAACCCGCAGCGCTCTGCGGCTGCGTGGGCTTCAAGCCGACCTACGGCCGCGTGTCGCGCTACGGACTTGTCGCGTTCGGTTCGAGCCTCGATCAGATCGGTCCGTTCGCGCATTCGGTGGCGGATGCGGCGCTCGTCTACGACGCGATCGTCGGTCGCGACGAACTCGATTCGACGAGTGCCGACGCCGAGTGTGCGCCGCTCGCCGCCAAGGTCGCGGAGCCTCTTGCGAAATTGCGCATTGGCGTACCGCGTGAATATCGCAGCAGCGCGAATGCGCCTGGAGTTGCGGCTGTACTGGATCGCGCACTCGATGCCGCGAAGGCGCTCGGCGCGGAGATCGTCGACGTCGATCTTCCGTTGACCGACATCGGCATCTCGACCTACTACGTCATCGCGCCTGCGGAGGCTTCGTCGAATCTCGCGCGGTACGACGGCATTCGCTACGGACATCGCGCGAAACTCGCGCCCGGCGAAGATCTCGAGGCCCTTTATTCGAAATCGCGCGCGGAGGGCTTCGGCCCCGAAGTGCAGCGCCGCATTCTGCTCGGAACGTACGTGCTCAGCTCCGGCTACTACGACGCGTACTACAAGCGCGCGCTGCAGGCGCGGCGGCTCATCAAGGAGGAGTTCGACCGCGCGTTTGAGAAGTGCGATGTTGTGCTCGGCCCGACGTCGCCGGTCGTCGCGTTCCCCTTCGGCGGGAAGTCGGATCCGCTCTCGATGTACCTCTGCGACGTCTACACCGTGAACACGAATATCGCGGGAATCCCAGGGATTTCGTTCAACGGCGGCTTCGCGGAGGAAGGCGGCGTGCGGCTCCCTGTGGGTCTTCAACTGCAAGCGCCAGCGTTCGCGGAAGAAACGCTCTTGCGCGCCGCGGCGATGCTCGAGCGTGCGTGCAAAAGTTGAGCGCGCATGCAAGAGTTGACCGCGTGCGGAGTTTGAGGGCTGTTCGCAGCGGCGGTTTGAAGTGAACGCCTCGCTGCGCACAGCGCTCGAAGCAAGTGGCACCCGCCGCCCCCCACTCACCCGCCGCGCGCGAGGACTTTCTTCGCGGCGTTCGAAAGCGCGTAGTTCGCGAGTTCATCGGGCTTGACCCAGACGCGGCCGCGCGTGGAGAGAGCTGTGGCTGCACCGCGCACGACGGCGGCAAAGACGACAAAGCGCACCGCGCGGTGCGTCGTGAGAAACGGCTCCTCGCCTCGCGCATGAAGCGCAACCGACGACGGCAGTTGCAAGAGTTCCGCCGCCGCGCGCGGCGAGAGTTCCGCGCCATCGGCGCTTTCAACGGTCGGCGGCTGCCAGAGCCCGCCCCAGAGACCTCCGCGCGGACGCTGCTCGAGTAAGACCGCGCCATCTGCGCGACGAAGGCACGCTGTGACGAGCACGAGGTCCTTGCGCGCGACCCGCGTCTTCGGCGCGGGAATCTCGTCAATGCGCGCGTCGGCATGCGCGCGGCAGGACGCGCGCAGCGGACACGCCGAGCAGCGTGGCGCCGCAGGCGTGCAGACCGTTGCACCAAGTTCCATCAGCGCCTCGTTCGCGACACCAGGCGCCCGCGCCGCCGCGACAAACGCCTCCGCCCGCTCCCACGCCCAGGCCTGCACCGCCGCGTCGCTCGCGCTGCCTTCGCGCGCCTCGAGCCTTTGAAACACGCGCGCGACATTGCCATCGACGATCGGCACACGCGCCCCGAACACGATCGAGGCGACCGCGCCCGACGTGTAGCGGCCGACCCCGGGCAGCGCGCGCAACGCCTCCGCGTCTGACGGCACCTCGCCACCATGCCGCGCAACCACCGCCTTCGCCGCCGCATGAAGGAAGCGCGCCCGTCGGTAGTAGCCGAGCCCCTGCCACGCAGCGAGGACCTCGTCCTCCGACGCCGCCGCCAACGCCGCGGGCGTCGGGAAACGCGCGATGAACGGCTCAAACTTCTCGACGACCCGCGAGACCTGCGTCTGTTGGAGCATCAGTTCGCTCACGAGGGCGCGATACCCATCGCGGGTCCGACGCCACGGAAGGTCGCGCGCCGCGCTCCGGAACCACGCGGTCAAGAGTTCCGCGAGAGGCTCTGCCACGCGTTCTGCCGCATGTTCGCCCGCACGGGCCCCACGCCGTACCGCGTTCTTGCGGCCCGACCGCGCATCGGCGCGCGCGTCCGTGGAAGGTTTTCCGGTCTTTTTCGCCATAGTGCTGGCCACGCGCCGCCGTCCGAGACGTATCCCAATCTTGCCGCGATCTTGCATGGGCTCCCGCTCGCAACCTTGCGAGGTTTGCCCGAGACGGGTAGCGTACGGAACTTCGCGGGACACGCTCCCGCCAACCGGAGTCGCACATGGCCACGAAGTCGTTCTACACCCTCGAAGAAACCGCGAAGCGCCTTGGCTGGAACGTTGACAAAGTCAACCAGACCGCCGATTCGGGCAAGCTCACGCGCGTGCAGCACGAGGGACAAGCGAAGTTCCGCGTCGAAGAAGTCGAGATCCTCGCCATGAAGGGCGACTCGGGCGGTAGCGGCGCAGGCTTCGGTCTTCTCGATGATTCCGCCGCTGGCGGGGCAATCGGTCTCGCCGACAGCGGCCCCGGCATGTCGTCGCCTTCTTCGAAGAGCGGCTCGTCGTCGAAGCCATCCTCACTCCTCGATGACTCGGTCCTTGGCCTGGCAGATTCGACGCCGAAGGGCACGAAGAGCATGGGCGGAGGCATTGACCTCAACGATCAAACCGGCATCTCTGCGTTGAGCGGACGCGGCAAAGGTGACGGTCGGGGCGACGACGGCGTCGAGATCGGTCTCGAAACCGTCGGCTCCGGCTCCGGTCTCCTCGACCTCACCCGCGAGAGCGAAGAAACCGCACTCGGCGCGGAACTCATCGAGCAGGTCTACTCAGGCGAGGGCGAGTCTGCCCCCGGCCGTTCAGGCCTCTTCGACGCGGTCACGAGCGATCCAACCATTGGATCCTCGGCACCGATCGGTTCGACCGGCATGGTTGCTGCCGAGGCGTACGACGGCGCTTGGTCGGGCGTCGGAACAGGCGTGCTCGTCGCGGCCTTCGCGGGCATCGTCGTGAGCGGCCTCATCGCCGTCAGCGCGGCAATGGGCGCGGGCTCGGCTGTCGCGAACGCGTTCTCCGGCAACATCCTCGCGTGGGCAGGCAGCCTCGCGGGCATCACCGCCGTCTTCGGACTTGTCGGCTTCTTCGTCGGCAAGGCCTCTGAGTAACGCGCGCCGATGTTGCTGACGCGTTACGGCACTCGTGAATGGATGATCATCACACTCGCCGCTGCGGTTCCCGCGGCGGCGGGTGTCTATTTCGGCTGGTGGTGGCTTGCCATCGCGGCCCTCATCGTGTGGGCCGCGCTCGCGTCGTTCTTCCGCGACCCGCTCTTCCGCCGCCCCGCAACGGGTGACGCGCGAGACTTCGTCAGCCCCGCCGACGGCCTCGTGAGCGCGGTACTCGAAGTACCCGATCATGTCGCGACCGGCGGCCCTGCGACGATCGTACGCATTTATCTCTCGGTGTTCGACGTCCACATCAATCGCGCGCCGTGCGAAGCGACCGTCGTCGACACGATTCACACGCCGGGTAAGTACCTCGACGTGCGCATCGAAGAGAGCGCGAAAGTCAACGAGTCGCTCGTGATGCGTCTTCGCACCACAAGCGGCCTCCTCCTCGGTGTGAAGCAGATCTCAGGCAAAGTCGCGCGGCACATCGTCTGCCCCGTCTCTGCCGGAAGGCACCTCGCGCGTGGCGAACGCTACGGCATGATCAAGTTCGGTTCGACCACCGAACTCGTTGTGCCAACCGCGGAAGTCGAGCGTGTCCTCGTGACGAAGGGCCAACGCGTCAAGGGCGGCGTGACCGCCCTCGTTCGCATGAAGCGCGCGTGATTGCGCGCTCACGCACCCGAGTTTGTCTCACCCCGCCGAGCTCGAACCCGACCCTTCGTTCGCAGCCTTCTCGGCGAAGAGTTCGTCGATCGAAAGCATCGCATGGCGTGCGTGCGGAATCACGATCGAACCGCCGACAATCATCGCGACGTTGAGTGCATCGACGAGTTGCTCACGCGAGTAACCAGCTTTGACGCACTGCTCGAGGTGGTAATCGATGCAGTCGTTGCAGCGAAGTACGGCGCTTGCGACGAGACCGAGCAATTCCTTCGTGCGACCGTCGAGTGCGCCATCTTCGTAGGCGGCGCTATCGAGGCGAAGAAACCGCTTCAAACCGAGATGATCGTGGTCGAGAAGGCGTTCCTGTCCCTTCGCGCGTTCGGCGCGAAACTCTTGGATCGTGCGACGTGGCATCCGCGCATGGTAGAGCGCGCGAGCGAATGTGCCTCACGCTGCGCGGCGCGTTGTTCAGGCTGCGCGACGCCGTGTCTCACGCTGCGCGGCGCCGTGTCTCACGCTGCGCGGCGCCAGGACTCACCGTCATCATCCGAATCTGTGTCGTCGTTCGACGCGTCATTCGAGACATCGTCCGCCGATTCAGCTTGCGTCTTCGGCCACTGGAAGTTCGAGCGGTGATGCACACGCACGAGTTTCGCCATTTGCGCCGCGAACACCGGACGAAGTGCGTCGATGATGCCCGCGAGTTCGTCGCGGAATGGTTCCGATCGGTTGCGGAAGAGGAAGAAGACGCCCATGCACTCGTCGCCGTCGCGGGCAGGCCACGCGATCAACTCAGAGTCTTCAAGCACCGACGCCTCAACGCCGAGCGACTGCACGAACTCCGCCGTGTCGGCGAAGCGCACGATGTCGTCGGTCTCCGCGAGCCGCGGGCAAACATCGTCGCTCAGCCGCTGCAAGAGCGCCTGTGCCGAAGCACGCGGGCAGTCGTAATGCACGTACGCGCCGAGCCCGAACTGCGACGGCTTCGAGCCAGGGAGGAAGACAGCGGCGTTTGTCGCGCCGGTCTTCGTCAGCATGTATTGGAGCGAGGTACGCAGAAGATCCTCGACGTCGAGTTCCTGCGAGATCAAACCGCGGAACTCACCAACCGACGCCGCTTCATCCACGCGGCCCTTCACTTCTTCAGCCGCTTGCGCGAGGTCGGCGCCGAGCGAATCCATTTGACGCACGAATTCACCGCGCGTTTCACCGAGCTTTCGGCAGATTCCCTTGAGGCGCGCGACGCGCTCGTCGCGACGACGCTCTTCACGACCGAGTTCGAGTGCCGCGGCGATACGCGTACTCATGTCTTCGTCGGCAGCGCCGAAATCGATCCAGTCGAGCACACCAGCGCGCACGGCGCGGAGGAGCATTCCGTCACGCGGCGAATCGCCAGCAACCACAATCTTGACCGCGGGCGCCACGCGGCGCATCTGCGTTGCGAGTGGTGCGACGTCCTCGAGTGAAACGCCGTCGCTCACCACGACGAGATCAATTTCGGACGATACAACTTGGCCAAGGACCGTCGCGAGACCGTCCTCGTACGCACCTTCAACGCCTTGCATCGCAAGGACGTGACCGAGTCGAACAGCGCTCATGCAGTCGAAGCCGACGCAGAGTGCGCGCATGCGATTGGTTGAACGCTCGGCGTTTGCCGCCATGCCTTCATCGCCGTCTTGGGGACCAAACGGAATCACAACCCCTCCTGCTGCGCTCCTCAGCGCACACTCGACGGGCCGAATCCGGCGCCGAAGGCCATTCAAACGCGGCCACCTGCCGCGCATCTTTCTCGCACCGTGACCGGTGCACGCCTTCGATCGGTGAACTCGCGCTCCGAATCCAACATGTGCGTGCGATCCCGCTGAACTGGCCCTTCACACGTTCCATCTGTGCGGAGTGCGGCGGGTTCTCACGCGCTATGCGTTGCGCCGCGCAGAAACTGCGCGTTCACGCCACTTGGTGACGGCTTCGGGCTCGCGTGCGTAGATCGGCGCGAGCATGAGCGGATCGATCGTCTCGCCTGCATCCAATCGGCGCGCAGCTTCACGCGCAAACGCGTGGGAATCGACCTCGAGCGCGCGCGTCGCAAGTCCTGCGTTCGCCGCGCTTTCGGCGAGCGACGTTCCGAGGTGTTCATCCGCGAGAAGTACACCGGTAGCCTGTTCGCTCGAGCCATGCGTCGCGTGGATCTGTGCGGCATGGATCTGTGCGGCCAGTACCGAGAATTCCGCGCGGTCGACGACGCGCGGCTCGGACATCGAAAGCACCGCGCCATCATTCGTGCGTGAGACGACGGTGCACCACGCGGTTTCACCCTTCGCCGCCAACGCGACAAGCCACGGGCCCGTGCCACCGCGCGCTGCATCCGACGCAGCGAAGAGCACCGCCGAAGGCACTGCGATGATCGGCGTGTTGCGCGCGAGCGCGAACCCTTTGGCGAAACTCGTCGCGACGCGCAGGCCTGTGAAACCACCCGGCCCGTTGGCGACGGCGATCGCGGTGATGTCGGCAGCGGTGACCTGCGCTTCCGCGAAGAGCGCCCGCAGTTCATCCCAAAACGGCTCGCGATCACGTTGGTCCAGACTCTCGAACGTTCGCGCAAAGACCCGCGCAAAATCCGTTGCGCCTCGCGCGACAACCAAGTGCGATCGCCGCTGCGAGCAATCGATCGCGAGTATGGCGTGCGACGCGCGCGTTTTCATGCGTCCTTCGCCGGCATGTGTGGATGAATTTGCTTCAACGTCCATGCGTCGCCAACGAGTTTCTCGGCCTGCGCGACGTCGCTCTCCAGTTGAATCGGAATCACCTTTCCGTCATCGGTGTCGCTGTTGAGAATGACGAGATTCGGCGGGCGAAACTCGACACTGTCCGGCACATGGGTGTGACCGACCACGAACGTCTGAACGCCCCATTCGTTCGCCAATCGCGCGAGCAACGCGGGCGACGGATTGCGGCCCCACGTCATCAGATACGCCGCTCCGTCGGGGCCGTCGAAATCTTCATCGTGGAGATCGCGCTCAAGGACGCGCACATCGAACCGACGCATGACCGCGTCTGATGGAAGCGAGTGCGAGATCATCAAGCCACTATCGGTGCGAATGGCGAGCGGCATCGCGCGGATGAACTCCGCGACCGCCGCTGCCGCCACATCTGCATCATCGCCAAACCCCCACTCGAGTCCGGCATCGAACGCTTCAACGTTGTCGCCCGCACCCTTGGTAATCGGCTGCCGTCGCAACTGCGCGATCTCGTGGTTCGCGAGAATTGGATGCACTTGCCACGGATACTCGCGCACCAATTCGGCGACACGACCAAGCATGCGGTAACTTCGGTCGATTCCATCCTCGCACCAATCGGGATGAATGAGTTCATGGAGGACGAGCGAGTTGCGCGGCGATGCGTCGAGCTCCGCCAACCGCAGAATTGCCGCGAGATTGAGCGTGTGATCGTGCAGATCTCCAGTCGCGAGAATGCGACCGCGACGCGGCAATCGGACGACGCAACCCCGGCGATAGGGCGACGTACGCATCGCTTCTGCCGCTCGACCGAGGAGCTCTGCGAAGAGGTCAGCGTCGTTGGTCCAGTGTCGCATGGATTCGCCCTCCGAGCGGCGCGCGCGATCACCACGTCGTCGCGAAGTACGTAAACGGCACGCGGCCGGTACCCGTAGCCGTTTCGATCTCGAGTTCACCCTCGAACGCGCCACCCTGCGCGGCAGTGACAGCAACTTTGACCATCGCCGCGTCTTTGCCGACATCGCGCTTCGAAACGAACTTCACCTCGACACCCGGAATGAGCGAGCGCACTGCTTTGACATCGCACCAGTCGGGGCGCTCGATGGCACCCTTCTTCGGTGGGTTGTAGTGCTCGAGCTCGATCTCCGTCTCAGTCGCCGTTCCGTTGTGTCCGCTTCCCGCCACGACAAGCGACTCCTTCACGATCCAGAATCGCTGGAAGCGCCCCATGTCCGCCTTCGAACCAGTGCACTCATCACGCACACGCAGCGGAAGCACCGGACATTCTGCGCGATCGGTCCACACGAACCACCAAAGCGGCATGGTTTCACAGGTACGGCCCGTGAGATCCCAGCGAATCTCGTACTCCGCGCGCGGCGCGTCGGTGCCCGGCGTAAATCCGACGAAAACCGGATCCTTTCCGCCCGCACGCGTGATCGAGAATGGCTTCCCGTCGAGTGAACGCACTTTGACGGTGCCTGACGTCACTTCCTTCAGCGCATCGACGTAGGGCGGTGTGCAGAGAATCGGGAATCGCACATCACCCGAGATTTTCGCCTGCATCATCGCGCCGCCTTCAAATCGAATGAAGACGACGGCTTCCTTCGGTCCTGGAATGCGCGGCGCGGCGAGCGATGCGGAGAGTTCGAGCATCGCGCCGGGCTCGATGACTTTGCCTTTGATGTCACTGATGGCCGTGCACTTACAGTTTGGCGTCGCATCGATGACACGAACAGGCGATTTCCCGTTGTTGATAAGCGTGAACTTCGCGGGATTGGTCGAGCCGGGCTCGACAGGGCCGAGTTCAACCACCGGCGGAACGATGGCAACGGGTGCCGGCACGCGTGGCGCCTGCTGCTGATTTGCCGCAGGTGCTGTGACCGTCTGCGCGACCGCGACGAGCGAGATCGAGCCCAACATCACAACAGAGAGCATCGAAAGGTGACGCGTGAAGCACGATGTGAGGCGAGTTTTCATGCGGTTTTCTCGGTGTTTCAGTACCTTCGGAGAATCACGGTCTTCGGCGTGCCAGTGCTGTCGTACGCGATGACGCGCGGGGCCTCGTTCAGACGGAAGTTTCAAAGGCCCGCTCTTGTGCCACGGCACGATAGTTCACGAGGTCACCCGCAAGCTTGGGATCCAGAAGCCTGAGATCAAGAAGCTTGAGATCATGAAGCTTGAGATCATGAAGCTTGAGATCATGAAGTTTGAGATCAAGAAGCTTGCGATCCAGAAGTTTGCGATCCAGAAGTTTGCGAGCCACGCGCGCGCGAACACGCGTTGGCTTTCGCCATGAATGATCGCGGTCACGAGCCTGTCGCCGAGAGCGTACAGAGAACGCTGTCCATGCGGAGACGCCGCGCCGACAGCCGCGTGAGGAATCTCGTATTGGGGTGTAGGAGAAGCCCGCAATATCCAAAATGAAAAGCGGCTCTCGTGGACAATGTGCACGAGAGCCGCGGAATCTTGCAAAGCGTTGTCGAGTTGCGCGGGAATCAACCCCACGCGACGCGGTTCAACCCCACGCGACGCGAATCAACCCCACGCGCCGAGGAGGATCGCGAGGTCCGTCGCTTCGACCGATCCGTCGCCGTTCAGGTCACCAGCGCCGTTTGCGCCCCAGTTGGAGAGCATGATCGCGAGGTCGGCCGCGTCGATCGTGCCGTTGCAGTCGAGGTCGCCGAGCTCACACGGCGGCGCGCACGTACCGTCACCCGTCGAAGGAACGATCTTGAAGATCTGTCCACCGTGGTCGACGACGTACAACTCGCCGTTGACGTCCTCACCGAAGCTCACGATCTGGTTCACGGTTGCGCCTTCGAGCGACGGCGTGATCTGCGTGTTGCGGAGGGTGAATTCCGTCTTCGTGTTGGTGGCCGCGTTGTAGCGGAACGACCACACGTTGTTGCTCACGTAATCCGCGAAGAAATACGTGCCCTGCAGTTCAGGCATACGGCAGCCGCGATAGACATAGCCACCGGTGAGCGAGAAGCCACCAGAAGTGCCCGAGACGTGCCCGTAGGTGTGGATGGGGGCCGTGAGCGTGGGCGAACCGAACGTGCAGCCCGTAAGGCCGGTGTTCAACGTGCCTTCGGTGCAGCGCCAGCCATAGTTCTTACCACCCGCAGCGCCTGCGAGCTGGAAGTCGACTTCCTCAGCCGCGTTCTGGCCGACGTCGCCGATCCACAAGTCGCCGGTTTCACGATCGAACGAATTGCGCCATGGATTGCGGAGACCGTAGGCCCAGATCGTGTCGTCGGTCGTCGCGCCACCCGCGAACGGGTTGCCTGCCGGAATCGTGTAGTACGGGCTCGCGCCGCCAACGATCGGCTTGATGCGGTGCATCTTGCCGAGACGCGATGTGAGGTTCTGCGCGGCGTTGTTCGGGTCGTTTGCGCTACCACCGTCACCGACGGCGATGTAGAGATTGCCATCCGGGCCGAAGTCCATCCAACCGCCATTGTGATTGGTGAACGGATCGCTCCACGTCATCAGGACGACGCCAGATGCGTTCGCGACGTTCGGATTCGCGGCCGAACGGGTGTAGCGCGCGACGTTGTTCGTGCCGGCGTTCGTGTAGTAGACGTAGAACTGCCCGTTCTTCGTGTAGTTCGGGTCGAACGCGAGGCCGAGGAGGCCGCGTTCATCGCTGACGCCCGAGGGGTTGTCCACGATGGCGTCGATGTCGAGGAACGAGGTCGTGAGCAACGTCGGCGTTGCGCTCGTCATATCGACGATGCGAACACGGCCAGCCTTCTCGAGCACAAAGAGGCGCGTCTCGTCGCCGGGCGCGTGCGTGACGTAGGTCGGGTAAGTCAGGCCTGTGTTGACGATGCGCTTGGTGCGAACCGTCTGAGCATCGGCGACCGATGCGATGGCGAGCGTGGCGACAAATGCGGCGATGGCGAACTTCGTCTTCGTGATCGTCTTCATGGTGGGTCTCATGATTGCGGTCGTCATTTCGGGCGACTTCAGGCTTCTCAGTTTCAGTAACTCTCAGGCGATCTGATCGGGCTTCGGCCCTCGCGTGCGCGGGGGCGATCCGAAGGACGAACGAGAGGCGAGCCTCACGAACGCCGGA
The DNA here is from genome assembly GCA_027483065.1 of Planctomycetaceae bacterium. Taxonomy (GTDB): domain Bacteria; phylum Planctomycetota; class Phycisphaerae; order Phycisphaerales; family SM1A02; genus QWPT01. Next base: position 7,229 of record JAIXVI010000212.1, on the reverse strand, counting down.
CAGACGCCGATATTCGGAAGATACGCCTAAAACGGTGCAGTTCCATGAACAGTTCGCAGCGAATCGGCGATTCTGCCGTCGCAGTTGACTTTGCATCTGCGATTGCGGCCGCGCGATCGGCGACTTGCGTCCCAAAACCAACCGCACCGACTCCGTTTGAACCCCGCGGCGTTGCGGGCGCGGTTCGCGCGTCGGTGACGTCCGCTACGGCTCCTGCACGCGTGCACCCGCGCCCGTTGCCGGATCGCGACCAACCCCGAGCGTCTCTTCGAGCCGACGGAGCACCTGAAAGTAGGCACTCAACGCTGCGTCGATCCGTTTCGCCGACGCAGGATCGCCTTCTGTGGCGTCCTCAATCGCCTCGCGGAGCATCGGCCACGACGACGTGCCGTAACCCGAATGCCGATCGGTTGCCGCGTAGAGATTCCGGAACCACGGCCGTCCCGGGATTCCCCCCGCCCGGAGCCAAAGTGAGGAAAGCTGTCGGAGCGTCCACGCCTCGGCGCGTGGCTGATCTGCCGCACCGTTCTGCGCGGTTTGGCGCTGATCAAAGCGCCGCGCTGGCTCGCGCAACTCATCGAAGCCCTGCGCCAAGCGCGTGCACTCAGCCGCCGCGGTCGCCAGTTTGCGATCCGATGCGAGCTTCGCCAATCGGCGCGCTTGTTCCGCCGCGTCAACCACCAAGCGCTCCGCAGAGGCGTGCGGCGCGTTGGCGTTTCCGAACTCCGCGACGAGCGCGCTGGTGATGCCGGTCACGAGGCGCGCCGACGCGTAGTCGTCGCCAACCACCGAGCGATACCACGCGACCGTGTCGTAATTCGAGTGGTAACTCGTGCCTTCACCGCCTCCCGCCGAAAGCATGATGCTCGGCACACCCGCGTGGCACCAGAACGCGACGTGATCGCTTCCACCGCCAAGATCGCCGTAACTTGGGCGTCCGGCGTCGTCGCGTCCCCACACGTCAAGCGCAGCGCCGTCGCCGTGAGGCCCGGGCGCCGCCGCGATCGCTTGATCGACGCGCGCACGAAGCGTTGGTGACACCCCCGCACCCGGCTTCAAACCCATCGCGGCCATGTCGAGGTTGATGTAGGCGACCGCGCGATCGGTGAGCGTGTCTCGGTCCTTCTCGACGAACTCGCTTGAGCCGAAGATGCCGTATTCCTCGGCGCCCCACGCGCAGAAGACGAGCGTTCGATCGAGGCGCTGGCCGCGACGTGCGAGTTCGCAGAAGTTTCGCGCACACTCCAACATGCAAATCGTGCCCGCGAGTGGATCGGCCGCGCCGAAACACCACGCGTCGTGGTGTGCGCCAACGATCACCTCTTCTTCAGGAAGCGTGGCGCCGCGAAGTCGCGCGATGACATTCGCTGTGCGTGTGACTTCGCGCGTCTGTTCAACCTCCATGCGAAGACGCAGATTCTCATCGCTCAGCGCGTACGGGCAAGACAGCCCTCCGCGCCATTCTTTCGGCGCCTCCGGGCCTTTCATGCGCGCGAGAATTTGCTGCGCCGCGCCGTACCCAATCGGCTGCACGGGAATCTTCGGAAGTTTCAACGCCGAGAGATCAAGGCGCCGCGCATCTTTCGACGCGAAGACGCCGGGTGTGAGCGGATCACCTGAATACGGAAGCGTGAGAAGCGAGCCGCGTTGAATGCACTCGGGGTTCGCCCAACCGCCGCCATCGGGCCACGTCTTTCCGCGCGCGGCACCGCTGTCGGATGGATCGGTGAAAATCACAAGCCCAACGCAACCGGCTTCCTCTGCGAACTTCGCTTTGTAGCCGCGGAAATTCCCGCCATATCGCGCGAGTGCGATCTTGCCCTTTGGGTCGACACCAAGTTCTGCGAGGCGCGCGAAATCTTCGCGGCGACCGTAATTCACGTAGATGACGCCTGCCTCAGCGACACCCGAGCCACTCCACGCGTTCCACGCGATGTCGAGATCAGGATGCGCGGTCGCTGGATCAATCGCGAGATTCGGTTCCGTCACACCAAGCGAAAGTACGCCGCGGCGACCTTCGGACGTGACCACTTGCGGCAACAACTCGGCGGGCGCCACGATTTCGAGTTTCGCGCGCACAGGCCGCGCAAGCAGCGGAAAGAACTCCTGTACTTCGACTTCGAATCCTTCAAGTGAAGCGCCGTTCGCATCGACGCCCATCGCGCGGAAGAGTGCCGCGAGGCGTTCGATGGTTCGCGCATCGCCAGCGGTGCCCGCAACGTGTGGCTCCGAGGCGAGTTGCGTGTGAAACGCACCAAGGCTCTTTGCATCGGGAAGTCGCGACGCGACCTGCGCCGAGGGCGGAGTAACTGCAAAAGCCGCGAGAAACAGTGCGGTTGTGATCACGAGCGGATCCTTCAGTGTTCGTGCTTTAGGGTTCGTGCTTCAGTGTTCGTGCTTTAGTGTTCGTAGAAATCGAGATCGCGATCGAATGTCTCATCGAGTTGGAACGCCGCAAGAACACCGATTACGACGCAAATCGTCCCGAGCCAGACCGTTGCTTTGAGTGGGTCAAGTCCTGGCGCGTCCGCAGTTCCCTTCATCCAGAGCCAAACCGACGTGATTGGTACCGCCATCGCGCGCACGAAGTTTGGCGCGCTTGTCGCGGCTGTCGCGCGAAGATTCGTGCCGAATTGCTCACTCGCGGTGGTGATGAAAATCGCCCAGTATCCGGTCGCTGCGCCAACCAAGCACATCATGGCGTAGAAGTACCACGCGCCCTTCGGTGCCACTTCGAAGAAGAGCACAATCGATGCGCTCAGCGCGACGAGGAACGCGATGATTGTCTTTTTGCGACTTCGAATCGTCTGCGAAATCACGCCGCTTGCAACATCGCCGAGTACGACACCGACGTACGCCCAGAAGATGACACGCGCGGGTTCGATCGGCTCTTCGAGTTTCATCGCGCGACCAAGTTCGGGCGCGAAGACGAACATCACACCACCGACGAACCAAATAGGCATGCCGCTCAAAATGACGAGTGCGAAGCGCCAAGCACGGCGCGGCGGCCACAAGAGTTGCAGCGGATTCCCGCGGCGAATCGTGGGTTTTGAGTCACCGATACTGCGTTCTCCGCCGCGCGTACCGCCCGCATCCACACGCGCTTTCTCGTAGAGCCCGCTCTCTGAAACACCGACGCGAAGCGCGAGCAGCGCAAGACCCATCACGCCGCCGAGGAGGTAGCAGTGATTCCACGCGAGGTACTTCCCCGCGACTCCCGCAGCCACCGCGCCGCAGAGTCCGACCACGGCGACGATGGTCGTTCCAATACCGCGTTTCGCCGTTGGTAGAAGCTCGGCCACGAGTGTGATGCCTGCTCCGAGTTCACCCGCGAGGCCAAAACCAGCGACAAACCGCAATATCTCGTACTGCCACACCTCTGTTACGAACGCATTCAAGATGTTCGCGACGGAGTAAAGCAGGATCGAACCGAAGAGCGTCTTCAAGCGGCCGAAGCGGTCGCCGAGCATGCCAAACGCGATGCCGCCGAGAAGCATGCCAAGGAGTTGCAAGTCGAGGAGACGTTTGCCGATCGCCGTGATTTGGTCGGGATCGGTCACACCGATCGCTTTCAAACTCGGAACGCGCAGGATCGAAAAAAGGACGAGATCGAAGAGATCGACGAAGTAGCCAAGCGCGGCGACCGCGATCGCGAGGATGACGCGACGATCCATGGGCCGATCGGATCCACTGCCTGCGCTCAGAGCGACGGGCGGACTTGGCAGTTGGTCGTTTCGTGGCTTCGATGACATCTCGGACATCGTACTTTCAGGTCACACGCCGTCGTGCAGACCCGCTTGCTGCATCGGCTTCGCATCGGCGATGATCTTCGCTACACTCCGCCTCCCTTCAGGACAGGTGTCCGAGCGGTTGAAGGAGCAGCATTGGAAATGCTGTATACGGGTATCCCCTGTATCGGGAGTTCGAATCTCCCCCTGTCCGCTCCTGAAGAACCCGCGGCGAGTCTTCTCGCCGCGGTGTCGTTTTGCGAGGTCGATTCGCCTGAGGCTTCTCTCGCGCGAACCTTCTCCTGAAGCACTCACTTCGCCCGGGCTTGCGATTTCGGCACCGCGGCGGCGTCGAAAAATCCACACGCGGTGAGTTGACGTCGGGCAGCGTCATCCCAGCCTCGATTCGCGGCGGGGCTTGCGGGAGATGGATGCAGCACGGTTGCGATTCGCGGTGCCGCATCGCCGAGCGCCTCAGCCGCGCGCTCCGACGCGAACGCACCGACACCAATCACCATGCCCGGCTCGAGTGCGGCAACGATGGTGCGCAATGCACTGTCACAGGCTTCGCTGAGCGCCGCTTGTTCCGCGCGCGGAAGCTTGTCCGGTGTGAGGTTCGCACCCGACTCCGTCATGAAGGCAAGAGGACACCAGTTCCATACGAACGCGCGGCGGAAAAACGCATCATGCGTTTCGAACTCCGCAGCCATCAAACCCCAGAAGCGTCGTCCACTGACCTCGCTGCGCGCGCACGCGAAACCCTCGATCGGCCGCTTCGAGTGTTCCGCGCGCGGACGCTTCACGGCAGCGTCGATCTGGAGGAACTCCCGCACCGCGGCGACTTCGCCAAACGGCACGCCGGTCTGCGCCATGCCGAACGGCCCTGGATTCATGCCGAGGAAAAGCGCCTTCGGCTTCGGCCGCGCCAGCGCGAGATACATCTCGTGCGGAGCGCGCGCGTAGTCGAGCGGGTTGTACGTCGCTGCGACGGGCGCCGCGAATTCCATCGCATCGACCGCGCGCGAGAGTCGGCGCGATGCGCGTACGAGAAGAGCGACGGTGTCGGCACGCGATGTCACGGGGCGGGCGTCGTCGTGGTCGTCGTCGTGGGAGCGGCAGTGGCAGCCGTGGCAGCGGCCGCGCCAGCCGCGGTCTTGTGCACGCCGACGTTTGTCAGCGCGGGGCAGGCACGACTGTCGAGGATTTCGATGCGGAGGTACTTCGCCTTCGTCTCAGGCACGCGCACGATCCGCTTGTGGCCGATGGTCGTCCCCTCAGCGAGCGTGACCCAATCGCGATGATTGTTGCTCGGCTGCGCGGGCACCGACACGCGGAACTTCTTCACGCGCTGACCAAGCCACGTCGGCTCCGCGAGCACCACGCGATCAAACGGCTTTGTCGGATCGAGTTCGACCTCGATGGATGCCGAAGTCGTCGCGTCGTTCGTCGCCCAGTACGTCTTGGGATCGCCGTCGACTGCCTTGTCGCTGCCGAACGGTTCTGGCGCAACCTTCTCGTTCGCGCCGCGCGGCACGAAGCCACGGATGTTGTCGCTCGCCGTCGAGCGACCGCGCGCAAGGTCCGTTCCTTCGCCGTACGTCGCATCGACCAGCGCGCGCAAACCGAGCACCGCAGCGACGTCGTTCTCGTGAATCAGTCCGCGGCGATCGACGGGGAAATTGAGATGGAAGTTCGCGTTGTGACCGACGCTGCGCTCCCAAAGATCGAAGAGTTTCGCAGGCGACTTCACCTTGTCGTCTTCGTGCGCGTGATAGAACCAACCTGGTCGAATCGAAACGTCGCACTCGGCCGGAATCCACGACTCGCCGTCGATATCGCCTTCGTTCAGCGACTTCGTCGACGGAGGATTGTCGTTGCCGATGCCGTGGCCTTCCGCCTTCAGCATCGACCAACACGTTTCGCCCGCCCAGCCTTGCTCGTTGCCAACCCAACGAATGTCGGGGCCAACATCGCTGAACATCACAGCGTCCGGCTGCAGTTCGCGCACCACCGCGCGGAAACTCGGGAAGTCGTAGACCTGCCGCTTGCCGTTCGGGCCTTCGCCACACGCGCCGTCAAACCACACTTCGAAAATCGGGCCGTACTGCGTGAGCACTTCGCGCAGTTGTTGGCGGAAGTACTCGTTGTACTCCTCGCCCGTGCCGTACTTCGGGTTGTTGCGATCCCAGGGTGAGAGATACACGCCAAACTTGAGCCCACCTTCGCGGCACGCGTCGGAGAGTTCGCGCAAGACATCGCCTTTGCCACCCTTCCCGCCCTTACGCCACGGGCTTGACGCGACCGAGTGCGTCGAGAGTTTCGTCGGCCAATTGCAGAAGCCATCGTGGTGCTTCGCGGTGATGACGACGCCCTTCATTCCCGCGTCCTTCATCACCTTCACCCATTGCCGCGCATCGAGGGCGGTTGGGTTGAAGACGTCCGCGGGCTCGTCGCCGTGGCCCCATTCCATGTCGGTGAAGGTGTTCGGGCCGAAGTGGATGAAGCCGGTGTACTCAAGGTCCTTCCACACGAGTTGGCGCGGGCTCGGCAGCGGCCCGATCGGCGCGGGAGGCGGAACGAGGCTCGTTTGAGGGACGCCCGATGGACCAGTACTTGTCTCGAGCGCAGAACTTGAGTGCGGCATGGTGGCGAGGATTGCTGCAAGTGCGAGTGTGTGCATGGTGTGGGCGTCGTTTGACGCGCGGAAGCGTCGTGCGCAGACTACCGCGCCTTGAGAGCGAGGATGCGAACGACCTATGGAAGAGCCACGTGAAAGTACGAGAAATCCCGCCGCACGCGTCGTTGCGAGCGGACCATTCAAGACAATCGTCTTGGGCGCGATTCTCGTTGGTGCGATTCTCGTCGGACTCGAAACCGTGCCATCGGTGCGCGATTCCTTCGGCGGCGCGCTCGTCGCGATGGATCGCGTGGTGCTCGCGATTTTCCTCGTCGAAGTCGTGTTGAAGATCGCGGCTGAGGGACGACGTCCATGGCGGTACTTCGCCGATCCATGGAACATCTTCGACTTCTCAGTGACCGCGATTTGCTTGCTGCCGCTCCACGCGCAATTCGCACAAGTCTTGCGGCTCGGACGCGTCGCGCGCAGTTTGCGACTCGTGACTGCACTGCCGCGGCTTCAACTGATTGTCGGCGCACTCTTACGAAGCCTGCCGAGCTTCGGCTGGATCACGCTCTTGTTGTTCACGCTGCTCTACGCCTACAGCGTGATGGGTGTCTTCCTCTTTGGCGAGAATGATCCTGCGCGCTTCGGTTCGCTTTGGTCGAGCATGCTCACGATGTTCAGCGTGCTCACGCTCGAAGGCTGGTTCGACACCATGCGCGATCAGATGGTTGGTTTGCCGCAGGACGACGGAAGCGCGGTCGTCGCGTCACCAATCGTGGCACCGCTTTACTTCGTGAGTTTCATTCTGTCGGGCACGATGATCTTCTTGAACTTGCTCGTCGGCGTGATTGTGAACAGCATGAGCGAGATGCCTGGCG